>CAYQRN010000103.1:0-16100 GCA_964419995.1 uncultured Planctomycetia bacterium | reverse complement strand
AAGGAGACGAGCATGGCGTGGAGTTGGGTTCTCGCGAAGGAGGAGATGACGAGGCCGAGCGACAGCGACGTGAACAGGAACACGCCGGTGAGGGCCGCGAGGACTCCGATCCCTCCGCGGATCGGGATCGAGAAGATCGCGACCATGGCCCCGTAGACGATGACCGCGGCCAGGAGTCCGATGCCGACGAAGGGCAGGAGCTTGCCCGCCATGAGGCCGGCCCGGGAGACGGGCGTGACGAGCAGTTGCTCGAGAGTCCCCGCCTCCCGCTCCTTCACGAGGGCGAAGGCCGTGAGCATCTGGAGGACGAGCTGGAAGATGACCGCGGCAAGGCCCGGAACGTAGAACATGGCGCTGCGGCCGTCCTCGTTGTAGAGGATTCTCGGTCGGACGTCCGTCCGGGCCGCCGTGCCCGCCTGGGCGAGCTGCAGGACCGTGTGGCGGGCCTGGTTCGCCACGGCCGGATCGGAGCCGTCGAGAAGCACCTGGACCTTCGGGGTTGCGCCGCGGGCGGAATCCGCCGCGAAATCGCGGTCGATCACGACACCTACGCGGACCGATCCGGCGCGCAGCGCATCGAGGACCTCGCGGATGTCCGCCGCAGGACCGTGGACATCGAAGTAGGACGTCGCCTCGAGCTTCCGGACGAATTCCCGGCTCTGCCGGGTCATCGACTGGTCGAGCACCACCGTCGGGATGTGGCGGACATCCGAGTCGATGGCGTAGCCGAAGATGAGGAGCTGCGTGATCGGAATGAGGATGGCGAGGACCAGCGTGGCCGGATCCCGGGCGACATGCCGGATCTCCTTGTAGACGATGGCCCCGACCCCGCGGAACATGGCGTTACCTCGGGGGCAATCTAACGCGGGGCGCCGCGGAGCCCTTCCGCAGGTGTCTCCGCGGCGGTATGGAGGGGGCATGGAGGCAGGCTCGGAACGCGTGAGGATCGTGAACCGCGCGCCCGTCCGGGAGGACGGGGCGTTCGTCCTCTACTGGATGGTGGCGGCGCGCCGCGCGGACCACAGCTTCGCCCTCGACCACGCCCTCGCGGCGGCCCGACGCCTCGGGAAGCCGCTCATCGTCCTCGAGGCCCTGCGATGCGACTACCGGTGGGCCTCGGATCGGATCCATGCGTTCATCATCGAGGGGATGCGCGACAACGCCGCGCGCTTCGCGCGGACGTGCGTCGCCTATCATCCCTTCGTGGAGCGTCATCCCGGCGAGGGCCGCGGCCTCCTCGACGCCCTTGGGCGCCGCGCCGCCGTCGTCGTCACGGACGACGCGCCGGTCTTCTTCCTGCCCCGCGCCGTAGAGGCCGCCGGGCGGCGTCTCCGCGTGCGTCTCGAGGCTGTCGACGGCAACGGGCTCGTTCCCCTCCGCGCGGCCGACCGCGTCTACCCCACGGCGCGAGGCTTCCGCCGCTTCCTCCATGGGGCGTTCTCGCTCTGCCTCGAGCGGCTTCCCGCGGCGGATCCGCTCGGCCGCGTCCGGCTGCCCCGGGCGGCCGTCCCGACGGATGTGTCGAAACGATGGCCTGCGGCGGATTGCCGCGTGCTGCTCGCCCCCGGCGGCCTCGCCGGCCTCCCCATCGACCATGGGGTGGGGCGCGGACTCTGCGAAGGGGGCAGCCGGGCGGCGCGGGCGCAGCTCGAGGCCTTCCTCCGGAGCGGTCTCGACCGATACGTGGAAGACCGGGCCTGTCCCTCCATCGAGGGGACGAGCGGACTCTCGCCGTGGCTGCACTTCGGCCACATCGCGACGCAGGAGATCGTCTCACGGCTCTGCGAGGTGGAAGGGTTCGCGCCCGCCCGCCTCGATCGGCGCGCGGCGGGCCGGCGCGAGGGCTTCTTCGGAATGAGCCCCGGCGCCGAGGCCTTCCTCGACCAGCTCCTCACCTGGCGCGAGCTCGGCTTCAACATGGCGTGGCAACGGGACGACTGCGACACCTTCGAGTCGCTTCCCGCCTGGGCGAGGGCAACGCTCCGGGAACGGATCTCCGACCCGCGCGAACACGTCTATGATCCAGGGACGTTTCGGGATGCCGGAACCCACGATGCCCTCTGGAACGCGGCGGAGCGCCAGCTCGTGAGAGAGGGACGGCTCCACAATCACGCCCGCATGCTCTGGGGGAAGAAGGTCCTCGAATGGACGGCGACGCCGGAGGACGCCCTCCAGGTCCTTATCGAACTCAACAACCGATTCGCTCTGGACGGACGCGATCCGAACTCCATCTCCGGGATCCTCTGGTGCCTTGGCCGCTATGACCGCGCCTTCGGGCCGCGACGGCCCGTTCTCGGCACGGTGCGCTACATGAGCTCCGCGAACTTCGCCCGGAAGGTCCGGGTGAAGGAGTACCTCGGACGCTACGGGCCCTGAGACGCGACAGCCGGCCGCGGGCCGGCGAGGAGGATGTTCATGGCACGCTGCGTCGTGGTGGTGGCGATGCTCCACGCCCTGGCCGGGGCGCAGGTGGTTTTCCGCGTAACAGGGCCCGCAGCCGCCGGCATCGACTCCGGGGCCCTTTCGGCGGCGGTGGATCTCTGGCGGCGCGCCGTCGCCGAGGACGAGGTGCGGGGAGTCGTGCTCGTTGTGGTCCGGGACGGCGCCCTCGTGCTGCACGAGGCCCTCGGATACCGCGTGAAGGAGGAGAGCGCCGCCATGCCGCGCGACGCGCTCTTCCGCCTCGCATCCAACACGAAGCCCATGGTAGCCACGGTAGCGCTGAGGCTCGTGGAGGAGGGGCGGCTTTGTCTCGACGATCCCGTGGCCCGGCGCATCCCCGCCTTCGCCACGAGCGCGCTGGCGCCCGTGACCGTGCGGCACCTTCTATCTCACACCGGCGGCATCGACTTCGACGGCATCTTCGTCACGCCGATCCTGCCCCCCACGGAGACCCGGTCGGGCCCTCCCTCGCTGCGCCGGGAGGTGGAGCGCTTCGCCGCGTTCGGTCTCCGGGAGCCGCCGGGGACGGTCTATCGCTATTCCAACGCGGGCTACAACACGCTCGGCGCGGTCCTCGAAGCGGCGTCCGGCCAGCCGCTGGCTGAGCTGCTCCGCGAGACGGTCTTCGCGCCCGTGGGCATGGCGTCGGCCCTCACACACGAGCCGGAGGCAGATCCCCGGCGGATGTGCCGCGTCTACCGGAAGTCGAAGAAGGGCTGGATCACCGAGTGGTCGCCCGGCGATCCTCCGGCCTGGCCCTTCGTCCGGGCTTCGGGCGGCGGCATCTGTACGGCTCTCGACTATGCGCGCTTCTGCCAGGTCTTCCTCGACGGCGGGCGTGCGGGCCCGCGCCGTGTCCTGACGGAGGCGTCCGTGAAGATGGCCGTGTCGCCTCAGAGCCCTGCCGTCGCGTCGCGACCGGCTTCGGAACGCGGGGGCGCGGAGAGAACGCGGCACGGTTTCGGCTTCGTCGTCCGCTCCGACGGAGTCTTCGGCCACGGGGGCTCCGACGGCACGGACGCGTGGATCGACCCGGCGCGGCGCGTCATAGGGATCACCTTCACGCAGAGTCCGGGCGGCGCCGCCCCGCTCGAGGCCTTCCGATGCGCCGTGCTGGCCGCCTGCCGGGACTGATCTCCGGAGGATCCGCTCCGGTCGCCGTCACGCCCCCGGCCGCGCGAGGCGCGTCATGGTGACGAAGACATCTTCGAGGGAGGGCAGTGCGGGGCCGACCCGGGCCCCGCCGACGCCCGCCGCCAGGAGCGCCGCCTGCACGGACTCGGCCGTGCCGCCGGGACCGAGGAGCGCGTGGACCTCGGCGCCGAAGATCGTGGCCTCGACGACGCCGGGCAGTCCGAGAAGGACGCGCAGGACGCCCGTCGCCGAGGGCGCGCGGACCGTGATGCGCGAATGTCCCGGCGGGTTGACGCCGTCGAGCCGCTTGAGCTCCTCCGGTGTTCCATCGACGAGGATCGACCCCGAGTGGATATACGCGACGCGGTCGCAGCGCTCCGCCTCGTCCATGTAGTGGGTCGTGACGAAAAGCGTCGTGCCCGTCGCGGCGAGGTCGAAGAGGAGGTTCCAGAGGTCGCGGCGGGCCACGGGGTCGATCCCCGCGGTAGGTTCATCGAGGAAGACGACCTCGGGCCGGTGGAGCAGGGCGCAGCCGAGGGCCAGGCGCTGTCGCCATCCTCCGGAGAGGTCGCGGGAGCGCCTATGCCGGTAGGGATGCAGGCCGAGGAGCGTCATGAGCTCCTCCACGCGCGCATCCCGGGAGGGGATCGCGTAGACGCGGGCGAAGAACCGGAGGTTCTCGAGGGTCGTGAGGTCCCGGTAGAGGCTGAAGGCCTGGGACATGTAGCCGATGCGCCGGCGTACGGCCTCCACCTCTCGCCCCACGTCGAGGCCGAGGATGCTGAGACGACCGCTTGTCGGCGTCAGGGCCCCGCAGAAGAGCCGGATGAGCGTGGATTTCCCCGAGCCATTGGGTCCGAGCAGGCCGAAGATCTTGCCCGGGGCGACTTGGAGCGAGACACCGCGCAGCGCCTCGAAGGGCCCGAAACGCTTGACGACGTCCTCGGCCAGGAGCGCGTCGCTCATCGGAGTCTGACGTCTCCCCAGAGACCGTCCTTGAGCGATCCGATCCGGCCTTCGAGAGCGAGTCGCACCGCGAAGACCTGCGTGACCCGTTCGGAACGGGTCTGGACGTTGCGGGGCGTGAATTCGGCCTCGCGGCTCATCCAGACGACGCGGGCCTCGAAAGGCTCCGGAAGGCCATCGAAGGTCACGGTGGCGGCCTGGCCGGGACTCACCGCGGCGATGCGGTCCTCGGGAATCCAGATCGTCATGCGGCACCGGTCGAGGAGCAGGAGGACCGCCGCCGGCGCTCCGGGCGCGACGATGTCCCCCGGGCGCAGGTCGAGGGTCTGGACGAGGGCGGCCGCGGGCGCAGCGACGGTGAGCTCGGCGATCTTCGAGCGGACGAAGGCCGCGCGGGCCTCGGCGGCGCCAGCGTCCGCTCTCGCCGCCGCGATCTCCTCCGGCCGCGGTCCGGCCCTGAGCTCCTGGAGGCGGAGGACCGCCTGGCGGTGGGAGGCCTCGGCTGCCTGCACTTCCTCTGCCCTGAAGCCGGCCTCGAGGAGCCGGAGTTTCATCTCGAGGGCCGAAACGGTGGCGTCGGCCTCGGCGAGGCGGTTGCGCGCACGCTCGGCCTCCTCGGCGGAGCCGGCCCCGCCCTGGAGAAGCTCGACCTTCCGGCGGTGATCGGCCTCCGCCTGATCCCGATCGGCGCGAGCGGCATCCACCCGGCGGCGGGCCTCCTCGACCTCCTCGGGCCGCGAACCGGCGGCCATGGCCTGCCAGAGGAGGCGGCGGCGGTCCGCTTCCGCCTCGGCCTGGGCGATGACCTCGGGACGGGTGCCGGCGAGCAGGAGGTCGAGGCGGCGTGCGGCGGCGCTGGCCCCCGCCTCGGCCTCGGCGAGGGTCGTATTCCACTCCGAAGGGTCGAGCCGCAAGAGGACCTGCCCCGCCGCCACGATCTCCCCCTCCGCCGCCGGTACTTCGCTCACGCGGCCGCCCACGAGGGATCCCACGCGCACGTCGTCGAACTCGACGGTGCCAGACCACGTCACGGGCGCGTCGCCGCCGCAGGAGGTGGCGCCGAGGGCGGAGAGGAGGGCCGCCATGGGGAGAAACGGCAGCGGGAGGGGCCGGGCCATGGACGATCGTAAGTCCCCATCCTGGCGATCCAAGGTCGGGGCGGAGGATCGCCCCGTGCGCTTAATCGAGGTCTCGTCCGCCGCCGGGCTTGCGGAACCGGGCTGCCTCGTGGGACACTGCTCCGGACGCGGATCGAGGGCCGCGCCGGGAGCCGTCCTCATGACGCTATCGAAGCCGCTGGCCGCCGTCGCATTGCTTCTTGCGCCCGTTTCCTCCGTGTCTGCCCAGATCATGGCCGGCGACTACTTCCTCGTCGGGCAGATCTCGATGACACACGTGCGGGGTTCGACGCTCACGACCGTGCCCCTTCCTCCTGGTGTCTCGCTGAGCGTCGCCAGTGCCGCCCGCGCTGCGGAGCACATCCCGGGGACCCAGTACGTTGCCGTGACGACCGGCGCCGTCTCGACCGGGACCGTCGGATCGGGGTTCACCGTGCACCTCCTCGATTTCTCATCCTCCATCGCCGCGCCCACCGTGAGCGTGCTGCAGGCGGGCTTCACTTCGATCGCGTGGGACCTCGACGCCGATCCCGTGACCGGCGATCTCTACCTCCTTCACACGAACACCGTCTCGCTGTTCACGGCTCCCGTGACTCCCGGCGTCGCGGCTCAGACCTTCGCCACCGGCCAGACGGGCGGCAACCATGTCGCGGCCGTGCCCGCGGGCAACGCCGTCGTCGTGAGCTCTTCCACGGCCACATGGGTCTCGGGGCAGGGCGCCACGGGTGTGTCCCCCGATCTCTTCCCGGGACTCGGCGGATCGCGCAACGGTCTCGCGGTCGATCCGGCGTCGGGGAACATCTACGTCTCGAGACTGCCGGCTGGAGGCGGGAGCGTCGAGGCCTTTGCGGCGGCGGGGACGGCCCTCGCCACGGTGCTCCAGGCGCCGGAGATCGTCGGCGCCATCGACGTGAAGTTCGACGCCTCCCAGGGCCTCGTCCTCACCGTGGCCCGGGACGGCGCCGTCATCGGGGGCGTTCCCTTCGGCGTCCAGAACGGCTACGACAACGTCATCGTCGGAGCGCCGACGCTCGGACCGAGCAGCCTCGCGCAGGCCTTCGGCCCCGCGACGGGGAACGGCGTCAGCACCCTGCCGGTGCGGCTCGTCGCCGTGAGGGATCTCACGCCGGGCCTCCCGCTGGCGCAGGTCGCGGTGCTGGGCGCCGGGTGCCCCGGGACCGGCGGTCTTGTGCCGGTCCTTGGCACCAACGGCAATCCGGTCCTCGGGAACAACTTGTTCGCGTTCCTGGTTTCGAACGGGGCGCCCGCAGCACCGGCCTACCTCTTCGTTGCGGCCGGCGCGGCGACTCCGCCCCTGTCCCTCGGCGGCAGTTGCCTCCTGTACATCGACCCCGTGTCGCTCCAGATCCTCTATCTCGCGGGAGTCAACCCGTTCGCCTCGTTCCCGCTCGATGCCGCCGGCGCAGCGCTGCTGCCCGTTCCCATTCCGAACGTGGCGGCCTATGCCGGTGCGGAACTCGCCTTCCAGACGATCATCGCCGACCCGGCGGGTGCGCCGCCCGGATTCGTGGTGACGAACGGCCTGCTCCTGACGCTCGGTCTCTGAGCCCGGTCCGGGGCGCTCGCCAGGCTTGCGGCGGCGCCCCGGCGCACCTACCGTTTCCGCATGGGCCACGTCTATGCCGTGCTAGGCGCGGGCATGCAGGGCACCGCGGCTGCGTACGACATGCTGCGCTTCGGGGATGCCGACCGCGTCGTGCTCCTCGATCTCGATCTCGAAGTCGCGGATCAGTCGGCGCGGCGCATCAACGCGCTCCTCGGTGTCGACCGCGCGGAAGCCGCATTCCTGGACGCAAGGGATGCCGGAGCCGTCGAGAAACGCCTCGCGGGCGTGGGGGCGTGCCTCTCAGCCCTGCCGTACACGATGAACCCCTCCATCGCGGCAGCTGCCATCGCGGCGCGCTGCCACATGTGCGATCTCGGCGGCAACACAGCCATCGTCCGGAGGGAGCTCGATCTCGACGCCGACGCGCGGCGCGCCGGCGTGTCCGTGGTGCCCGACTGCGGCCTGGCCCCCGGGCTCGCCAACATCCTCGCCGCCCACGGTATCGGGCTCCTTGACACGTGCGATACGGTCCGGGTCCGCTGCGGCGGGCTCCCCGTCCATCCGCGCCCTCCGCTCGGATACAAGCTCGTCTTCAACATCGCCGGACTCACGAACGAGTACTTCGGCCGGGCCGCCGTCCTCCGGGACGGCAGGGTCATGGAGATCGACACGTTCACGGAACTCGAGGATGTCGAGTTCCCGCCCCCCATCGGCCGCCTCGAGGCGTTCGTCACGTCCGGGGGCAGCTCGACGTGCCCATGGACGTTCCGGGGCCGGATCCGGAACTTCGACTACAAGACGCTCCGATACCCCGGACACTACGAGAAGTTCCGGACGATCCATGAACTCGGGCTCCTCGACCTGCAGCCGATCGAGCTGAACGGTCGCCGGGTGACCCCCCGCGAGGTCTTCCATGCCGTCGCGGCGCCCCGCATCACGTTCCCGAACGATCCCGACCTCGTCGTCCTGCGCGTCACCTGCGACGGGGAGCGGAGCGGACGTCGCAGTCGGGTGGTCCTCGAGGTCATCGATCGCCACGATGTCGCCACGGGGTTCACCGCGATGGAGCGGACGACGGCCTTCCCTGCGTCCATCGTGGCCATCATGATGGCCCGGCGACAGATCCGCCCCGGTGCGACCTCCCTCGAGGTCGCTGTTCCCACCGGCGCCTTCCTGACCGAGTTCCGCCGCCGGGACGTCCCCCTCGAGATCCGCGAAGAAGCGCCCTGACCCGCAGGACCGTGGCCGCAACGGGAACTTGACAATGATCAGGTTCTCTGTGGTAGAATGGAGGAGCCTCGCAGGAACTGATGGAGCGCCCTTCGGCCCAGGGGCGCGGGATGATCTCCCATGCCGAACAGCGCCCTCACGGCGGCGCAGAGGTTCCTGCTCCGGATCACGGTAGTCCTTGGGGCGCTGGTCCTCGCCAACTCCGCGTGGCTCGCCGCCGTCTCCCTCCACGAGGAGGCGCGGCCGGACGCTCGCGGCATTCTCCCGGTCTTCCACCAGGTCATGCTGCTCGTGCACTTCGCGGGGGGCATTCTGCTCGTCGTCCTCGCCGTGGTCTTCGCGGCGTGGCATCTCCGCCGCGTGCTTCGCCTCCGTCGCCGTGGTGCCGTGGCGACCGGGGCCGCCGTCACGCTGGCGGCAGCGCTGCTCCTCGTGACAGGGCTCTTCATTCTCACGGAGGCGCGAAGCCGCCAGAACGCCGGCATGGTTCTCGCGCACCGCCTTCTCGCCGTGGCGGCGCCGATCCTGTATCTGGTCCATCGGGTGCGATCGCGCGTGCCGCCCGGACCCGCGGCGCGCCGCGCGGTCGCGGTGGCGGCGGCGGCGCTACTCGTTCTGGGGACGGGCGCCTTCGTGGCGACTCTCCCGGAGATTCCCTCTCCGGTTCCCGGCGTTCGCTCCGAGGCGGACTTCGCGGCAGGAGACCCCTTTCTCGCCCGTGGCCCGTTCGGGGTCGTACCGGAGGCGAGCCCGTTCTTTCCCGCGGCGACGGGCACCGGGAGCGGCGGCACGATTACCGCGAGGCTGCTCCTCGGCCCGATGACGCCGGCGCCGGAAGCCCTGAAGGCCGACATCGCGGCGCACGGATTCGTCGTGAATCACGCCATCGGGTCCGATGCCTGCGTGCGCTGCCACCCGGACGTCGTGGCCCAGTGGAAGGACTCGGCGCACCGCTTCTCATCCTTCAACAACCCCTTCTACGCCGCGGCCGTGAATCTCATGCGGGAGCCCGGCGTGCGGGGGCCGCAGGCGTCCCAGTGGTGCGGAGGCTGCCACGATCCGGCGATCCTGCTCGCCGGGAACATGGCCCGGGACTTCGATCCCCACGCGGCGGACGCCCAGGCCGGGCTCACGTGCCTCGCCTGTCACTCCATCGACTCGATCCACGACACGACCGGCAACGGAAACTACCGTATCGACGACAGGCAGCCCTCGCCCTACCTCTTCGCCGATGCGGATCCGGGCCTTCTCAGGTCCATCCATGACGGCCTTCTCAAGGCCCGTCCGGAGGCTCACCGGCGCGCCATGCTGCGCCCCTTCTTCCGGACCAGCGAATTCTGCTCGACCTGCCACAAGGTCTCCCTTGACGTCCCCGTCAACCGGTACCGGTGGATCAGGGGACAGAACGAGTACGACGCCTGGCACGACTCCGGCATCGCCCTGAACGCAGCCCGCACCTTCTATCTGCCGCCCGCCCCGCGGGAGTGCCAGGACTGCCACATGCCGCCGGAGGACGCGCCGCTCGGCGACGTGTCGGCGCGGAACGGGAAGGTCCGCTCGCACCGATTCATCGCGATCAACACGGCTCTGCCTCACATTCGCGGCGACACCGCGACGCTGAAGAGGATCGAGGCCTTCCTTCGGGACGGGAAGCTCCGTCTCGACGTCTTCGCCCTCGAAGGCGGAGATGGCCGGCGCTTCCTTGCGCTGGATCGAGCGCGCCCGGTCCTGCGGCCTGGCGATGTCGCGACCTTCGAGGTCGTGCTTCGCAACCAGGGGGTCGGGCATACGTTTCCCGGGGGAACGAACGACAGCAACGAGGGTTGGCTCGACGCAAAGGCCACGATGGGCGACACGGTCATCCTTCGCTCCGGAGCCCTCGATGCCGAGGGCCATCTCGACCCGGGCGCCCACACGTACGGCGCCGTGCTCATCGACCACGAGGGAGGGCGCATCGACCGCCGCAACCCCTGGGACATCCGGACGACGCTCTTCGCCCACGTCGTGGGCCCCGGGACGGCTGACGTCGTGCGATACCGCCTCCGCGTGCCGGAGGCGCCAGGGCAGAGCCTCCGGTTCCACGTCGCTCTCGCCTTCCGCAAGTTCGACCGGGCGTACACGCTGTTCGCATGGCGTGGCAGATCCCCCGTGCCGGATCTGCCGGTGACGATCATCGCGGAGGCGGAAGTCGACCTTCCCATCGGCTCGGAGGAGGGGGCGTCGGCCGCCGGCGCCGCGCCGCCCGTCCCGGGCGACTGGGTTCGTTTCAACGACCACGGCATCGGCCTCCTCCTCCAGAACCAGACGCGTGCCGCCCGGGCCTCCTTCGAGGAAGTCGCAAGGCTCGCGCCGCTCCGGCCCGACGGCCCCTTGAACCTCGCCCGAGTGGCGCTCGCCGAGGGCGATCTCGGGACGGCGCGGCGACACCTCGACGAGGCGGAGGCGCGAGCCCCCGGCGACCCGCGCACCCAGTTCTGGTGGGCCGACTACTGGATGAAGGAGAACACCCTCGAGAACGCCGAACAGGCCCTCCTTGTCGTACTCAGGACGTTTCCCGAGGACCGGGACAGCCTGCGGCGCCTCGCCCGCGTGCGCCACAGGCTCGGGCGGCACGAGGCAGCCCTCGCTGCGCTCCGGGACGTGCTGGCCATCGACCCGGAGGACCGGGAGTCCCATGAGCTTCGCCAGTACGCGCTGAAGGCCCTCGGAAGGCCGGGGGATGCCCGCGCCGCCATGGACCTCTTCCGCCGCTATCAGATCGACGAGTCCATCGGCTCCCTCACTCTCGGCTACCGGCAGGCTCATCCGCACCACCATCGCGAGGCCGAGCCGGTCCACGTGCATGAATGAGCGGCGGAGGCAGACGTCCATGAACCTCCTCCGACGACGGAAGGCCGGCGCGATCCTCGGCGCCTCGATCGTCCTTTTCGCCGCCGTCCTCGTGCCGTTGGTGTGGCGCCGCGATGGCGGCTCCGTCCCCGCGCCCGCGAGCGAGAGCTACGCCGCCGCGCGTCCGGCGTCGCTGCCGGCGGCCCCCCCCGAGCTTTCCTTCGCGGACGAGGCGGAGGCCCGCGGGCTCCGCTTCGTCCATGAGAACGGCATGCGCGGGGAGAAGCTCTACCCGGAGACTCTGGGCTCGGGCGGAGCCTTCGCCGACGTCGATGGCGACGGCGATCCCGACGTTCTCCTCCTCAACGCACGGGTTCTCGGGAGAGGGGAGGCAGGGTCGGGCGGGCCCACGCAGGCCCTCTTCCGGAACGACGGCGGGAAGTTCACGGACATCACCCGTGCGGCGGGACTCGATCTCGTGAGGGCCGCCTTCGGCTGTGCTGCGGCCGATGTGGATGCCGACGGCGACACCGACCTCTTCCTCGCCTGCCTCGACGGAGATCTCCTCCTCCGCAACGATGGCGGCCGCTTCACCGACGTGACCCGGGCGTCGGGGCTCGCCGGAGCCGCGGATCCCGGCGATCCGGACATCCGCCCGTGGAGCACGAGCGCCGCGTTCCTCGACTACGATGCCGACGGATGGCCGGATCTCTTCGTCTGCCGGTACGTGAGGTGGTCCGTCCGGACGAACATCCGGAAGATCCTCTACGGAACCACTCCCGCCTTCCCGAAGCCGGACGTCTATCCGGGCGGCACCTGCGCACTTCTCCGGAACCGGGGCGACGGGACATTCGAGGACGTCACGGCGTCCGCGGGGATCCTGCGGCCGTCGGCCAAGGCCCTTGGCGTGGCTGTCGTGGATTTGCACGACGACGGGCTCATGGATCTCGTCGTGGCCAACGACACGGAGCCGAACTTCGTCTTCCGGAACCTTGGCGGCCGCTTCGAGGAGTGCGGCGAGGAGCTCGGGATCGCCTTCGCGGAGGGCGGTCGCGCGCGGGCGGGGATGGGCATCGACGGGCTCGTCCTTCCCGACTGCGGCCGGCTCGGTATCGCCATCGGCAACTTCAGCCAGGAGCCGCTCTCCTTGTTCATCGAGGAGGCGCCGGAGGCCTTCGTGGATGCGGCCGCCCGGCGGCGTCTCGCCGGGCCGAGCCTCCGGGCTCTCACCTTCGGGCTCCTCTTCCTCGACGTCGATCTCGATGGCTGGCCCGATATCGTCACCGCCAACGGGCACATCGAGCCGGAGATCGGGAAGATCCAGGACGCCATCTCCTGGGCGCAGGCGCCCCAGCTCTTCTGGAACGCTGGCGGGCGGACGTTCCACGACATCTCGGCCACGGCGGGTCCCGCCTTCACCACGCAGGTCGTGGGGCGCGGTCTGGCTGCGGCCGACATCGACGGCGACGGAGACCTCGACCTGCTCCTCACGACGAACGGCGGGCCGGTCCGGCTCCTCGTGAACCGCGGCGCGCCGCGAAACCACTGGCTGAGAGTCCGCCTCGTCGGCCGTGGACCGGGGCGCGATGCCCTCGGCGCCCGCGTGACCGTGGAGACGGAGGATGGGCGGCGCCAGGTCCGTCTCGTCAGAACGGGTTCGTCCTATCTGTCGCAGTCCGAGCTCGTCCAGACCTTCGGCCTCGGAGGGCGAACCACCGTCCGCCGCCTGCACGTCCGCTGGCCGGGCGGCGCCGTCACGGAACTCGCGGACGTGGCGGCGGACCGGGAGATCGCGATCCGGGAGCCCTGAGGGTTCCGGAGACCGAGTACGGTCCGGTCAGCGCTTCCGCGCCACGAGATAGACGTATCCGCCGCGGGCGAGGCGGAGGCGGATGAGCAGGCGCTCGATGCGGGCCACGATCCGGCAGATCGGGAGGCGAAGCCGCTCCGGCAGGTCCACGTTCTGAACGAAGCACTGGGCGAAGGCGTCGAGGCTTCTCTTCTCGACGATCTCGAGTTCCCGCGCGATGACCGGGAGCATGGCCGTCCCCGTCGTCCCTTCGAAGGGCGACGGCCCGAGGTGATCCCAGAGCGTCGACGTGTCGGTGCGGTTGCGGAGGAACGTCCGGATGAATCGCGTGATGGCGGGGTTCGACGCGTCGTCCGCCACCTGGTCCACGATGCGCAGCTCGCCGCCGGGCTTGAGCGTGCGGGCGATCTGGTGGACGCAGAAATCGATGTTCCGGATGTGGTGGAGCGTGCCGAGGGACACGACGCAGTCGTAGGTGTCGGCGGGCAGCTCCATGAAGTTGAGATCGCCGGTTCCGTACTCGAGGAGGGCGCGGACGTCTTCCGGCTCCCGGGCCCGGAACTCCTCTGCGATCTCGATGAGCCGCGGGCTGATTTCGATGCCCGCGGCGTGGACGCCGCGGCGCGCGTAGACGAGGTTGATCCAGCCCGATCCGCAGCCGATGCAGAGCATCCGGCGGCCTTTGCCGAGGGTGTCCGCGTGGTCGAGGAGGAGCCGGATCTCCGGCCAGAAGATCTCCACGAGACGCCAGTCACCGAAGAGCCGATGGACGGCGCGGAAATCCGTGTGGCGGAACCGCTCGGGGTCGTGGAGCCACGTGGGGCCGAAGCGCCGGAGCAGGATATCCGAGAATTCCCCCCAGTAGCGACCCTCCTCCCGGGCGGCATCGTCGTAGCTGGCGCCGCCGGGCTCGTCGGGCGCTGCCCTGGCGATGCCCTCGATGAACGTGTCGAGCCACTCGACGGACCGGCGAACCTCCCGGGGTGTCCGCCGGAACGTCCTGAAGACGCCCGCGAGCAGGTTCTCGACGAGGCGCACGTGTTCCGAGATCCCGCGTGCGCCGTTCCCCGCCTGCTCGACGGCGGCCCGGAGCTCGCGGACCTCCTCGCGGAGGGCGGCGACGGCGGCCTCGATCCCCGGCGGGTCGCCGGCGGACATGGAGGGGGCGTCGTGCTTCGCGGGGGGAGTCATCGCTCCTGGCTTATCGGCTGTCACGCGTCGGATGCTATCGCCCGGTGACGCGTCAGGGAATCTTCTCCACGATCCAACAGAACCCGACCGGCGGATGGCGGTGGCGCCGGCGCCCGATCCGGAAGGTGTTCGCGCGGCGCAGCGGCCGATTCGCGCGTGCCGCGACGCGGACGTCCGTGGCGCGTTCGCGGCGGTCGCCGGTATCGGGGCGTTGACGTATCCCGTCGCGGGCGGCATGATGCGCGTCCCGTCACCCGACACGGGTTTCCCCGAGAGAGGACTCCGAGGCTTCACCATGCTTCCGAGGCATGTCCGGATCCTCGTCGCTCCCGCAGCGGCGAAGCACCCGGGCGGCGAGGGTGCGATGTCCTGGAGCGACGTCCACTCCGACCGTCCGTTCAACCAGTTCCGCGAGCTCGACGCGGCGCGCGAATCCGTGTTCGGGATCCTCGAGCGCGTCATGGGGGAGGGGCGCGACCTCGCCGACCTCCTCGATGTCCCCGAATCGGAGATCGCTCCGGCCGTGGAGGCGAATCTCCGTCTGCGGACGTCTCCCGTTCTGCAGGCCATCGAGCGCTACGACGACCCCTTCTTCCGGGCCATCTCCCCGGCGACCCTGGCGGCGCGGGAGCGGCAGCGGATGAACCGGCGGCTCCTCATCGTCTCGCCCCTCTTCGGCCTCCTCTCGCCCTCGGACCTCATCCCGTTCTACTGCCTCCGGCCCGGTGCGCGGCTCGACGGCGTGGGAACGACGACGCACTTCTGGAAGCCGCGGCTCGCCCCGGTGTTCGACCGGGCCGTCCGGGGCCGCGTCGTGTGGAACTTCCTGCCGCGCCAGCTCGCGCCCCTCGCGGGCCTCCTCGGCGCCGAAACCTCCGTGGTGAATGTGCAGTTCGTCACGGCGACGCACGCGGGCCTGCGACCCTCGGTGCGCGACCTCCGCCAGCTCCAGGGGGAATTCGTCCGGTGGATGCTCGTCGAGGACGTGACGGATCCCGGTGCGGCTGCCGCCTTCCGGAGCCGCGCCGGGCATGTCTTCGCGCCGGCGTCCTCCCCGCCCGGCGGATCCGTCACGACCCTGACCTTCCTGCGCGGAGCCGCCTGAGGGCGTTCGGCCGACGCCTGCGTCCCGCCCGCGACGACATCGTGGGAGGACAGGTCGGCCCGGTGATGGCGTCACCGGCGCGAGGAAACGGGCCAACCCGGCTTGAGCCGCTGGATGCCCAGAATGCTGCCGTTGGCTGATCCGGGGCCAACCAGGACGGAGTCTGGCACCGCATTCTGGGGAGCGTCCGGAGTCCCGCCGAGCTGCCGCCTTCGGTTGCGGTGGCGCGGGGCCGGCGCGGAGGCGGCGTGGTCCCGTCGAACGTGTGCGATCCCGTCGATGTCACCGGGGTTCCTGGCGGTACCCGAAGGGCGGGGTCGTGGAGGGCTTGGCACGGAGGGAGGGAGGCTGTTCAGAGTTGACGGCTCAAAGTTCAATAGCGAATTCGGACATTCAAAGTTGCTGAACGAGGACCATCGGGCCGATGAAGCGCGGCGAGACAGGCAGCTACGACGTGATGGCCGTGGGAGGCGAGGTCGTCCGCGCCTTCGTGCCCCGGCCGCTGCCGCCCGTTCCACCCCTCGTGTTCGAAGGCGATCTCCAGCGCGGTCTCGAAGCGGCGGTGCTGGCGCTCGGCCGCCTCGATGGCGTCTCGACCCTGCTTCCGGACAAGTCGCTCTTCCTCTACAGCTACGTCCGCAAGGAAGCCGTGCTGTCTTCCCAGATCGAGGGCCAACGGACTCGCCGAGGGGATGAACAGCAAGGTCC
>CAYQRN010000102.1:0-16102 GCA_964419995.1 uncultured Planctomycetia bacterium | reverse complement strand
GAGTTCCTGCGGGGCGACGACCGGGAGCGCGGATTCGTCGGATTCCTCTCGACGAGCCAGTTCGTGGGGATCTTCCTCGCGGCCTTCGCGATCGCGTCCCTCGTCCGGGGGCTTCGGCGGGCGCGGGCGGCGGCCGCCTGAGTCCGTCTCAGGCGTGCGCCTCGAGCCAGTCCGCGCCGACGCCCGTGTCGACGCGGAGGGGCACGGAAAGCGACAGCGCCCCCTCCATCTCGGTGCGGACGAGGGCCAGGAGCTCCGGCACCTCCGCCGCGGGTGCGTCGAAGACCAGTTCGTCGTGGACCTGGAGGATCATGCGGGCGTCGAGGCGCCCCGCCCGGAGCCGTGCGTGGATCCGGACCATGGCGGTCTTGATGAGATCCGCCGCCGTGCCCTGGATCGGCGTGTTGACGGCCATGTTCTCCGCCGCGGCCCGCAGTTGTCCGTTCCGCGACGCCATGTCGGGGATGGGGCGGCGCCGGCCGAGGAGGGTCGTCACGAAACCGTCCGCCCGGGCCCTCTCCTTCGTGTCGTCGAGGAACTCCCGCACGCGGGGGTAGGTGGCGAAGTAGCGATCGATGAAGGCCTGGGCCTCGTCCCGCTTCATGCCCGTCTCGCGGGCGAGGCGGTCGCGGCCCATGCCGTACATGATCCCGAAGTTGATGGCCTTGGCCCGATTCCTCATGCCGGCGTCCACCCGTTCCGGCGGGACCTCGAAGATCCGCGCGGCGGTGTCCCGGTGGATGTCCCGGCCCTCCCGGAACGCGGCGATGAGGGCGGGGTCGCCGGAGACGTGGGCCATGATGCGGAGCTCGACCTGCGAGTAGTCCGCGGACGCGAGGACCCGCCCCTTCGCCGAGGCGAGGAACGCCGCGCGGATCTCGCGGCCGAGCGGCGTCCGGATGGGGATGTTCTGGAGGTTCGGCCGGCTCGAAGAGAGGCGGCCCGTGGCGGCGACGGCCTGGTTGTAGGACGTATGGATCCGGCCCGTCGAGGGATCGACGAAGCCCGGGAGCTGGGCCACCCACGTCGACAAGAGCTTCTGGATCTTCCGGTACTCGAGGACCCTCCGGGGAAGCGGATGGTGCGGCGCCAGGTCCTCGAGCATCTCCTGGTCCGTGGACAGGCCGGACTTCGTCCGCCGGATGCGGACGCCTGTGCCTTCATGGACCCGGAGCTCCTCGTAGAGGATCTGCGCGACCTGGGCGGGCGAGTTGACGTTGAAGGGCCGTCCCGCGGCCTCGATGATGCCGTCGGCGATGTGGTCGAGCTCCCGCCGGAGCCGCGTCTCGAGGGCGGCGAGGCGGGCCGTGTCCACCCGGACGCCCTCCCGCTCCATGGACTCGAGCACGAGGACGAGGGGCAGCTCGATATCCTCGAGGATGGACGCGAGACCGAGCTCGGCGATGCGAGGGCGGAAACAGTCCACGAGCCTCCGCGTGTAGTCGGCGTCCTCGCAGGCGTACTCGGCGACGCGGGGGATGGGGACATCCGCCATGGTGATCGTGCCGGCGCCCTTTCCGATGAGCTCTTCCGTCCGGATCTTCGGAAGGCCGAGGTGCTTCTCCGTGAGGGCGTCAAGCCCGTGGGATCGGTCCTCGGGCTCGAGGAGGTAGCTCGCGAGCATCGTGTCGAAGGCGAGCCCCGGCACATCGACGCCGTGGTTGCGCAGGACGGCGATGTCGTACTTGCAGTTCTGTCCGGCCAACCGTCGTCCCGGCGCCGTGAGGGCAGGGCCGAGGATCGCAAGGACTCCGGCGCCGGGCGGTCCGGCGTTGCCTCCGGGATCTGGGACCACCGGCGGCGTCCGGTTGAGGGGCACGTAGTACGCGCGGCCGGGCTCGAACGAGAATGAGAGGCCCACGGCGCGGGCATGGCGGGCCTCGAGGGAGTCGGTCTCCGTGTCGACGACCACGAGTTCCGCCGTCTCGATGCGCGTGCGGAGGGCCTCGAGGGCTCCGGCGTCCTCCACTGTGATGTAATCGCGGATCGCGCGGGCGTTCTCCGGCGCGAGATCGCCCGCGGGAGCGGGAGCGGGAGCGGGAGCGGATCCGGCCGGGACCTCTCCGGCCTCCGGTGCCGCGGTTCCCTCCATTTCCGCCACGAGGGTCCTGAAATCGAGCTCGCGGAAGAGGGCGACGAGCCGGGGGCGATCCTCGGGACGGCGCAGGAGATCGGCGGGGCCGACGTCGAGCGGGACGTCCGTGCGAATCGTCGCCAGACGCTTCGAGAGCAGGGCCTGGTCGCGATGGGCGATGAGGGCATCCCGGATCTTCCCGCGTTTCACGTCCTCGGCCCGATCGAGGGCGCCTTCGAGGCTGCCGAAGGTCTGAACGAGCTCGGCTGCCGTCTTCTCGCCGACGCCAGGGACGCCGGGGATGTTGTCGGAGGCGTCCCCCATGAGCCCGAGGATGTCGGTCACCCGGTCCGGGCCGACGCCGAACCGCCGGCGGACCTCCTCCGGGCCGGACCACGCCTCGTCGCCCGGCCTCGTGGGATCGTAGAGGCGGATCCCGCCGTCCACGAGCTGCATGAAGTCCTTGTCCCCCGTGACGAGGACCGAGCGGAAGCCCTCCCGCGCACCCCGGGCGGCCAAGGTTCCGATGACGTCGTCAGCCTCGAATCCGTCCACCTCGAGGACGGGGATCCCCGCGGCCGTGAGGAAGTCCCGGATGACCGGGAGCTGCTCGCGCAGTTCGTCGGGCATCTTCTGCCGCGTGGCCTTGTACTCGGGGTAGAGGCCGTGGCGGAACGTGGGGGTCCGAGGGTCGAGAGCCACCGCTACCCGCGCGGGGTCCTCCGCGCGGAGCAGCGCCCGGAGCATGCGGATGAAGCCGTAGACGGCGCCCGTGGGCCGTCCCCCCGGCGTCCGGAGCCCGGCCCGGCCGAGGGCGAAGTGCGCGCGGTAGGCCAGGGCCGTCCCGTCGATGAGGAAGAGCTGGCGGTCATCTGTCATCCCGGAGGCCCCGCTGGTCCGATGAGGGAGTGACGACTATACTGGCCCCCGGCGCTTCAGTCAGCATCGGAGGCATGGACGAGGTCCTGCCCGTGAGACTCATCGCCCGACGCTACCGGCAGACCGAGACGCTGCACGAGGGACGGTTCACCATCGTCTGCCGGGCTCAGGACGTTCGCCGTCCGGGCCGAAGCGTGGTCCTCAAGTTGCTCTCCGCCCAGGCGGACCCGGCGCGGCAGGAGCGATTCCGCCGCGAGGCGCTCCTCCTTCCGGAACTCTCGCACCCCTCCATCGTCCGCTTCGCGGATGCCGGTTTCGACGCTGTCCGGAACGCGGCGTTCCTCGCGATGGAGGACCTGGGCGGCGCGACGCTGGCGGCCAGGACGGGGGATCTGAAACCCCATGGCATCGTCGACGTGGCGCTCGATGTGGCGCGGGCGCTCGACGCCCTCCACCACCGCGGGATCGTCCACTTCGACGTGAAGCCTGAGAACATCGCCGTCCGGTCCGGGACCTCGAAGCGGGCTGCCGCGGTGCTGTTCGACTTCGACCTCGCGGGGCCCCCGGGCTCCCCGTCCCGGGGCACGCTTCCCTACGCGGCGCCGGAGATCTTCCGCGACGGCACCGGGGACGGCGCCTCCGACTTCTACTCGCTCGGCGTCTCGCTCTACGCCGCCCTGGCCGGCGTCCTCCCTCCGGAGCTGTCGCCGGAGCTCGGACTCGAAACGCCGGAGGAGGGTTTCCTCCTGCCCGATCCCGTGCGCGGCCGCGTGCCCGCGGCCCTCGTGGAGCTGGTCCGCGGTCTCACGCTCAGGGACCCGCGGGCCCGGCTGTCGAGCTGCGAGGACATGCGCCGGATCCTCCTCGTCGGCGGTGTTCCCGCCGGTCCGGCCGAGACGCCCGCGGCGCGGCTCGCGGCCCTCGACCCCCTGCCCCTCGTGGGCCGCGAGGATGTCACCGAGACCCTGGCACGGCTCGGCGCCGCGGCCGACGGGCCTCCGGCGCGGCCGCGTCGGCCGCTCATTCCGCTCATCCTCGTGGCCGGCGAGGGCGGCACCGGGCGGACGCGGATGCTCGAGCGCCATCTTCGCGAGCAGCGGCTCCGCGGCGGTACGGTGGCACGCGGCGCCGTCGCCGAGGCCGCGGGCCGGCCCTTCCAGCTCCTCGGCGTCGTGGCCGAGTCCCTCGCCGGAGCCCTCGACGAAGACCCGGCGGGCGAGGACGCGCGGATCGAGCGCTGCCTGAAGCGGGGCGCTGCCGCCGCCGTGGATCCCGGGCTGCACCGGGGCGATCCGGATGTCCGGGCGGACCGGCTTCCGGGCTTCGAAGCCCTCGTGAGCGAGTGGATGGAGCGGGTGAAGGGGCGCTCCGTCACGGTCGGCATCGACGATCTCGACCGTGCCGACCCGCTCTCCCTCGGACTCCTCGTCCACCTCGCGCGCCGCGCCGCCGCCGAGGTGAGGGACGGCGCCGGTGCCGGGGCGCTCCAGATCGTCGCCACGGTGGGTCCCGAGGCGGCGCGACCGGCCGGGCTCACGGCGCTCATCGACGAGCTCGAGCGCGACCGGCTGGTCTACACCGTGTCCCTCGCGAACCTCGCGCCTCCGGACACGCAGAAGCTCCTCGCGATCCTCGGGGGTCGGGAGGCCTCAACGCCCGCCGACGAGATCGTGGGGCGCGTCCAGGATCTCACCGCCGGGAATCCTCTCTTCCTCGGAGCGTGGCTCCGGAGCCTTGCGGAGCCTGCGAAGGGCGAACTGGAGTTCCCGCGTCTCCTCGAGGATCCGGCCCGCATCGCAGCGGCGCCCGGAGCCATCGCGGCAATCGTGGCCCTGCGGCTCGAAGCCTGCTCGAACGCCGAGCGGGCCCTCCTCGAGTCCCTCGCCGTCGCTCCGGAGCTTCGGAGCGAGGCCGATCTCGCGGAGTTCCTCGGTGAGCCGGTGCCCGGGATCTCGCGGGGCTGCCAGAGCCTCGAGGACCGCGGGATCATCGTGGACGACGGAAGCGGCTGGCGCCTCCGGGAAGCCCTGGCCGCGGAGGCGATCCTCGGAGCGATGGACGACGACGCCCGGCGCCGACTCCACGATCGGGCAGCCGGCGTGCTCGAGGGCCGCGGCGACGGCTCCCCGCACCGGGGCGCCGTCGCGATCCACCGGCTGCGGGGCAGCCGCGCGGCGGAGTCCGCCGGCGCCGCTTTCGAGGCCGCGGAACGGCTCCTCGCGGACCAGAGGGACGAGGAGTGCGTGGAGCTGCTCCGCGAGCTCCGCGGCGTCCTCGGCCGGAGCGACCGGGCCTCCCGGCGGCGTGCCGTTCGCCTTCTCGCGGAAGTCCTGCCCCGCACGGGCCGCCTCGCCGAGGCCGTGACGCTCGTGGAGGAAGAGCTTGCCGAGGCCCCCGATCCCGGCCTCGCACTGGATGCCGGGCATCTCCACCTGCAGTCCGGCTCCTGCGAGCGGGCCCGCGAGATCGCCGGCGAACTCCTCCGGCCCGGCTCCGGCATCGACACCGCCACCCGGGCGGACCTCGCGCTCATCGTCGCCGCATCGCATCTCGATCAGGGCCGCCACGAGGAGGCCGAATCGGTCTTCACGGAGATAGAGTCGATCCTCGCCGGAACGGGGTTCCCCTTCGCCTCGCTCCACGAGCCGGCGGGATCGCTCGCGGAGGTGACGGCCCCGCGTTTCTACATGCCGTCGGAGCTCGCGGACCGCGTCGCCGCTCTCATCCGGCTCCGGGGCGAGGCCGCCGTGCGGACCCGTGCCCTCGGCCCGGCGCTCCGCCTCGCCATGACGGGGCTCAAGATCGAGGCCCGGCTCGGCCACATGGCGGGCCTCGCCCACGCCCTCCACACCATGGGCACCGTCTTCATGCTGGCGGAGAACTACGACGTCGCTGAACGGCACTACCAGCGCGCCCTGGCGCTCCGGAGGGATCTCGGCGACCTCGCCGGCGTTGCCGACACGTACAACAACCTCGGCATCATGCTGCGGCGGCGGGGGAGGACCCTCGAGGCCGTGGAGTGCCACCGGCAGAGCCTCAAGCTCCGGAAGCGGATCGGCCATCTCCGCGGAGAGGCCAATTCCTACCTCAATATCGCCAACATCTACTACCTGCGCCGGGAGCTCGAGCCGGCGGAGCGCTATCTGCGGCGCGCCCTCGACCTCAACCGCCGCCTCGGCGACATCTCCGGCACGTCGAAGGCGCTCAACACGCTGGCGGCGGCAGACCTCCTTCTCGACCGCTACGGCGCCGCCATGACGTGGCTCCGGGAGGCCGAGGAGCTGGCGCGCACGTCAGGAGATCTCCGGGGCGCGCTGCTCAAGCGGCTGAACCTCGCCGAGATCCACGCCCGGATCGGGTCCATCGCCACCGCCGAGAGCCTCTGCCGGCCTGCCCTCGACACGGTACGGGCCGAGGGGCTCGCCAAGGAGGAAGCCCTCGCCCTCAGCACGCTCGCCCGGTGCGCGCTCGAGCGAAGCCGCCACGAGGAGGCCGAGCACCTCTATTCCGAGGCCCTCTCGCGCCTCCAGACCTGCGGCACGGAGGAGGAGATCGGCGAGACGATCCTCGATCGCGCCGAGCTGGAGATCGAACGCGGCCACCCCGGCGCGGCGCTGGCGCTGCTCACGCGGATCGAGGGAGGCGCCCTCTCCGAGGAGGCGCGTGTTCTCGCCCACACGGCGCGGGCGCGGGCCGAGCTGGCCGTGGGCCGCCGGCCGGACCGCCAGCTCCTCGACGCGCTCCACCGGGATCTCCGCACGGCGGAGCACCGGCGCATCCCGAGCCTCATGCTGGGGACGGCGGCCGTCCTGGCCCGGATCCACGACGGCCGAGGAGAACCCGAGAAGGCGCTCATGCTCCTCGTGCGCGCACTCAACGCGCTGGACACCATGCGGGCGGCGCTGGCCGATCCGTCCCTCGAGCCCGGATTCCTCGCCTCGGCCCGCATCCGCGGCTACGTCGCCCACGTGGCCGCCTTCGCGGAGGCCCACTGTCCCCCCGAGACCTTCGGGCGCACGGCGGACCTGCCCGTCCTCGACGCGCTCAAGATCCGGCTCTTCGACGCCGGGCGCGCCATCGGCGTCGAGTCCCTCGAACCTCGTCGCACGGAGGACGGCATCCGCCGCATCCTCGAACTCACGAAGACCCTCAACTCGGCGGCGCCCCTCTCGGACCTCCTCGAACGCGTCGTCGACGGCGTCATCGACCTCCTGCGCGCCGAACGCGTCTTCCTCATCCTCGTCGACGAGAAGGGGCGGCGGAAGATCGCCGTCGCCCGCGATCACCACCGCGAGGCCATCCCGAGCGCCGAGACGCAGGTGAGCCGCCACATCGTGGACGAGGCCCTGAAATCGCGGCGGCCGCTGCTTCTCCAGAACGCCATGGACGAGGGGGCCTTCTGGGCCTCCGAATCCGTCGTGGGACTCGAGTTGCGCTCGATCCTCGCCGTGCCGCTCCTCCGCGGAAACGTGCTGGCGGGGGCCATCTGCGCCGACAACCGGACCCGTGTCGGCCAGTTCACGGAGGACGATCTCGAACTCCTCGACGTCTTCGCGTCGCAGGTCGCGGTGGCCCTCGAGAACGCCCGCCTCATCCGGCAGTTCGTGCGGGACGAGAAGATGCGAGCCATGGGGCAGATCACCGGGGGCGTGGCGCACGATTTCAATAACCTGCTCACGTCCATCCTCGGCCGCGTCCAGATGCTCCGGGAGCGGGCCGGCGATCCCGACACGGCCCGCAGCCTCGCCATCGTGGAGAAGGCCGCCATCGACGGCGCCGCCATCGTGCGCCGGCTCCAGGATTTCGCGCGGGTGTCCCGCGTGGAACCCGTCGTGCAGGCCGTGCGCGTGGCGGAGATCGTCGACGACACGATCGAGTTCACGCGGGGGAGCTGGGAGGCCCGGGCTCTCCGGGCGGGACGGCGCATCTCCATCGAGAACCGCATCGCTCCGGACGTCTTCGTGCGGGGACAGCCCTCGGAGCTCCGGGAGGTCCTCATCAACATCGTCCTGAACGGCGTTCTCGCCATGCCCGACGGCGGATCGCTCACGTTCGAGGCCGCTGCGACCTCGGATCGCGTCGCCGTGTCCGTGACGGACACCGGCGTCGGCATGGCGGACGACGTGAGGGAGAATCTCTTCGATCCGTTCTTCACGACGCGGGGCGCCGAGGGGAACGGGCTCGGCATGAGCGTCGTCCTCTCCATCGTCGCGCGCCACGGCGGCACCATCGACGTCGTCTCCGCGCCGGGGCGCGGAACGCGCATCACGCTGGATCTGCCTCGAGCGCAGCCCGAGGAGACGGCGTCCGGCAGGACGCCGGCCCCGCGGGCGGCGGCGCCCCGCGGGAGTGGCGAGCGGATCCTCGTCGTGGACGACGAGGAGCCCGTGCGACAGCTCCTCGCGGAGGTCCTGCGGACAGGAGGCTACGAGGTCGTCGAGGCGACGGGGGGCCGGGACGTTCCGGAGATCCTCCGCGATCCGCGGGTCCGGGCCGTGGTCACGGATCTCGGCATGCTGCCGATCTCAGGATTCGACGTGGCGCGTCAGACGCGAGCCCTTCGGCCCGAGCTCCCGGTGATCCTCGTCACGGGTTGGGCAGGCGAAATCGAGCCTGAGCTTGCCCGGCGGCACCAGGTGGACTACCTCGTCTCGAAGCCGTTCGAAGTGCCGGAACTCCTCGAGACGCTCCACACGGCGCTGACGCGCCACACGCGCCACGGGGTACGCTGAAAGGGAAGCGCCGGGCGGTCCGTGAAGATGCAACGGCATCCGCGGGCGGAGGGGAAACGGCGAGGACGCCGCGGCCGGTGGAACGGCCGCGGCGAAGAGGAGTCTCAGGAGATGCCGTCCTCGATGATCGGGCCGCCGGAAACGGCCTGGCTCAGCGTGGCGGTGCCCGTCGTCGTGTTGATCGCGGCGGATGCGAACCAGAGGGTGAGCCCCACGAGGCCGGGATCGTACGGGATGTCGAACGGCACCACGGTGCTCGACGTCCGGATGACGAAGCCGTCGAGCAGCGTCACCGGGTCCGCCAGGGGCCACACGATGGGGACGCCCGAGAGCACGGCGCTGGACTCGCCGGTCTCGAACGAAACCGCCACCCAGGCGATGTTGGAGCGGAGCTGCGCCGCCGCCGTGACGACGACGTCGAGCGTACCTCCGATCACGGGCTCACCCTGAACGGTGACCCGCAGCGGATCGGACCGCTGGGCGGTGGCGGTGGCTGAGACCGTCCCGGCAAGAGCCAGAACGGCCAGAGCAATGGGAATCCGCCTCATGTGGTTTCCTCCTTCTCCATGCCGCGCGGGCTTCTCCTTTCCCGCGAAGCGTTTCCACCGAGGGACTCGGACGCGGTCACCTTGGCACCGGCGCGTGAGGCACCGGAGCCGACGTGACCGAAATGTCTCCAAAGAGCGGAGGTCGTCCGAAACGACCCTCGAAACAGGCCACAGTGTACATGGGACCCCGGGCGGTGTAAAACCGAATTGTGCGTGATTCCTGCGTGAAGACGGGACTGCAGCGCTGGCTCCGGGGGGGGCGGCCGGCGGCGATCCTGGCCATCACGGCCCTCCTCACAGGGACAGGGACGGCCGAAGGTCAGCTGGACGAGTTCGATAACTTCTTTTCTATCAAGTCTTTAGCGATAGACGGACCCAACAGGTCGGAGATCGAACGGAAGCTTGCGCTCTTCGACCACGTGGGGTGGCTCGACCGGCAGACGGCCCGGGACGAGATCCTCGGGATGGGGCGCCGGGCCATTCCGGTCCTCCTCGAAGCCCTGCGCTCGGGATCCCAGGGCCGCGTCCGGAATGCCTGCCTCATTCTCGCGTCCCTCGAGGATCCGGTGGCGACGGATGGCCTCCTCGAGCTCGTGCGCCGGCCGAGGGGCATCGAAGCCGCCTTCGCGGCGCTGGCTCTCGGGCTCTCGGGCGAATCCCGGGCGCGGGGCCCGATCGAGTCCCTCCTCGGCGTACGGTCGCGGCCGCTCATCGCCCGGGCGGCGGCCATCGGGCTTGGCGCGCTCGGCGATGCCGCGTCGATCCCGGCCCTCCGCACGCTGCTCCGCCGCGGACAGACGCCACTCCGCATGGCGGCCCTCGTCGCTCTCGGGCGCACGGGCGACCGGGCTGCGCTCGACGCGATCCGGACCTGCCTCGCGGAGTCCGATGACCGCATCCGGGCGGCGGCGACCCTGGCCCTCGCCGATCTCGCGCTCGAGAGCGCGGTGCCCGATCTCCTCCGGCTCGCCGGAGACGAGCACGAGCCCGTGGCCGTCGCCGCGCTTCTCGGCCTCGCCCGGCTTGATCTGTCGTTGCGGATCGAAAGCCTGGCCGGACGCGGCTCGTCGCTGCGCCGCTCCGATGGGATCCACAGGGCGGCGATCCTCGCCGCCGGTGTCCAGAAGGGACGAGACGCCCTCCGGCTCCTCGGCGCTCTCGGGTCGGCGCCGGGGGGCGGCGCGCTTCCGTCGGAACGCCTGCGCGCCGCGGTGGTCCTCGCCATGGGCCATCGCACCGAGCCGGAGGCCGAACATGCGCTGCTTCTCGCGCTGGCGGATCCCCACCCCCTCGTCCGGCGGGCCGCGCTCGCCGCGTCGGCGATCCCTCCCGTGAAGGGGATCGGAGCGGCGGAGCCTCTCCTCGCAGATCGGGACGACTCCGTCCGCGTCCTCGCGGCGAGGGTCCTTGCCCTCACGCTCGGACGGGACGCCGACCGCCTCCTCGAGGAGCGGGCGGCTGCTTCCACCGACAAGGACTTCCGGGAAGCCGTGGCCGGGATTCGCGGGCTTCTCCGCATCCACGACGCCGGCGGCCTCGACCTCCTGGCCGCGGAGGTCCAGGTCACGCTCGACGATCTCGGCGGATCGCCCGAGTGGAACCTCCTCGCGGCGGAGAATGCCCTCGTGCTCTCGATCTTCGAGATCGAAGGCACCTTCCCGCCGGGCGGAGGCGGAACGACGCCCACGGGGACCGGGCCTCGGCCGCCGCTCCGGCGCTTCTCCGCGGAGGAAGAGGATCTCCGCGTGTGGCTCGACGCGCGGCCCTTCCTCCACCGGCGCCGCGCCCGCGACATTCCCTGAGCGGGCCGTCAACCGCGCCGCTTGAGAGCCCCGCGGCGGGACCCTATCCTCGCTCTCCCCCCCATGAAGGCGCGATGTACCGGACCTGGATCTCGCTCCGCTACCTGAGGTCGCGCAAGGTCGCGCTCATCTCGCTGGCCTCGGTGTCCGTGGGTGTCGCGGCCATGATCGTCGTCACCTCCGTGATGGACGGTTTCCAGACCCGGATCCGGGAGCACATCCGCTCCGTCAACTCGAGCCTCACCATCGTCCACCAGGGCTTCCCCCGGGATCAGTTCGAGCGGGTCTCCGCGGAGCTCCGGGGCGAAATGGCGGACCGGGGCGGTCTCGTGACGGCCCTCTCGCCGCGCCAGCAGACCCAGGGTCTCATCGGCGTCGAAGGATGGCGCGCGCGGCTCCGGGGCGTCAACATCCTCGGCATCGACTGGGCCCTCGAGCGCAACGTCGTCCCCCTCGACCGCGTTCTCGATGCCGTGAAGGACCCGGCCTGGCGCGTCCCCGACGAACGGCGGGACGATCCGCTCCTCGTCTCCGAATTCGACAACAAGCCGAAGATCCTCATCGGGCTCCGGCTCGCCCAGTACCTCCGCGTCTCCCGCGGGCAGCGCGTGACGCTCATCACCGGGTTCGTCGACCGCGCCGGGCGCGCGCCGGGCGGGGAGTCGCGGGGGCCGGCGGGAGAGATCCGCACGAGCAGCCTCGAATTCGAGATCGCCGGGTGCTTCGAGAGCGGCAAGGACGACTTCGACTCGTTCTATGTCTACATCGATCGCGAGGACTGCCGCGGCCTCGCCCGAGCCGCGGCCGATGCCACGTCCGTCCACGCCGCCCTGGCGGCGGACGTTCCGGTGGCCGAGGCCAAGGCGCGGCTCATGAGCCGGCATCCCGACCTGCTCGTGACGAGCTGGGAGGACGAGCAGTCGACCCTTCTCGCTGCGATCAAGGTGGAGAAGCGGATCATGCTCATCATCCTCTTCTTCATCATCCTTGTGGCGGCGACGTCCATCCTCGGGATCCTGCACATGATGGTCGTCGAGAAGACGCGGGACATCGGCATCCTCCTCGCCATGGGGGCGACCACCGGGGGGATCCTCCGGATCTTCGTGAACTACGGCCTCGCCATCGGCCTCGTCGGATGCGGGACGGGCGTCTTCCTCGGGCTCGAGGTCGTCTGGAACCTGAACGCCATCACAGACTGGCTCTCCCAAGTCTTCGGCATCGAGATCTTCAGCCAGGAGATCTACAGCTTCAAGGAGATCCCGACGCGCCTCGATGCAGCCGACGTCGCCCTCATCACGGGTGCCACTCTGGCCGTGGCCGTGGCCGCGAGCCTCATTCCGGCCTACAAGGCCGCGCGTCTCCGTCCCGTCGAGTGCCTGAGATACGAATGAGCGACGGGGGCGGAGCGACGAACGGCGCGTTCTACGAGGCGCGGAGGCTCACGAAGGGCTTCCGGATCGGGTCGAGGATCATCCCCGTCCTGCGGGGCACGGACCTCGACATCCGCGAGGGCGAGTTCCTCGCCATCGAGGGCGCCTCGGGCATCGGCAAGAGCACGCTGCTCCACATCCTCGGCCTTCTCGATGTCCCGGACAGCGGGTCCATCCGGTGGCGGGGGCGCGATCTCGCCAGCGCCTCGGAGACCGAGCGGGCAGGGCTGCGCAACCGCGAGTTCGCCTTCGTCTTCCAGTTCTACCACCTCCTCCCCGAGTTCACGGCCCTCGAGAACGTCCTCGTGCCGGCCACCATCCGGTTCGGCCGCTCCGAGTTCCGGCGGCGGCGGCGGGAGGAGACGGAGCGGGCCGCGTCGCTGCTCCGGGACGTGGGCGTGGGGGACCGCCTCGACCACCGGCCCGGTCAGCTCTCCGGAGGCGAGCGCCAGAGGGTCGCCATCGCCCGTGCGCTCCAGAATTCCCCGCGCATCGTCTTCTGCGACGAGCCCACGGGCAACCTCGATACGCGGACGAAGATCGCCATCCACGACCTCCTCCGCGAGCTGAACCGCCGCCACGGGATCACCTTCGTCATCGTGACGCACGACGCCATGGTCGCCTCCTGCGCCGATCGCCGCGTGCACATGACGGACGGCGTCATGGACGGCGTGGAGGCGGTCCCGCCCGCGGAGACGCTCTGAGCGGGCCGGCTCGGCCGGGGGGGCGGTGGAGAGGCTTCAGGATAAGGAGAGGATGTCGCGTTCGGCCCGGGGCGGGCCGAGGATCTCGGCTGCGATGACGAGGGCGGCGACGTCGCGCCGGCGCAGTCGCTCCCGGATCTCGATGGCTACGGGATGGGTGGCCCGGGCCTGCCCGGCCTGCCGGCGGGGCGGCCCGGGCAGCTCCGCGGGCACGGGCTCCGATGAAGGCTCTTCGGTCCGGTCGGGACGGGTACGCCGTCCGTGCCCGCGTTTCGGCGCCGCGGCGACCTCGTCCCGGATCGTCGGAACGGCCATCGGCCGCTCCATGGCGGCGGGCTCGGGCGGCATCTCCTGGAACACTTTCCGCCGCGGCGGCGGGGATTCGACGGGCTCGCCCCGCTCGAGGCGGCGGAGCCAGGCCTCAAGTGCGTCCTCCTGCGGCGGTGTCCCAGCCGGCGCCGCGGGGGACTCGGACGGCAGGTGGGAGTGCGGGGGTCTCCGCTCCGGCCCGGTCTCCCGGGCCTTCTTCGCGGCCTTGCGGATGCTGCCTGCGATCTCGGCGATGATCGAGATCGCGATGAGGATGAGCCACCACTCGCCGCCCTTCATGGCGTCCGCGACGGCTCGGCGCCCCCGCCTCCTCCTCCGATGGCTTCGCGCATGGAGGTGTCGGCCTGGACGTTCTTGAGCCGGTAGTAGTCCATGATGCCGAGGAGCCCCTTGCGGAACGCCTCCGCGATGGCCTGGGGCACCTGGGACTCGGCCTCCACGAGCTTGGCCCGGTTCTCCTCGACGAGGGCGGTCATCTCCTGTGTCCGGGCGAGGGCCATGGCCTTGCGCTGTTCCGCCATGGCCTGGGCCACCTGCTTGTCGGCCTGGGCCTGGTCGATCTGGAGCTTCGAGCCGATGTTCTGGCCCACGTCGACGTCGCCGATGTCGATGGAGAGGATCTCGAATGCCGTGCCCGAGTCGAGGCCCTTGGCCAGAACGGTCTTGCTGATGCGGTCGGGGTTCTCGAGGACCTCGCGATGTTCCGTGGACGATCCGATCGTGCTGATGATGCCCTCGCCGACGCGCGCGATGATGGTCTCCTCGGTGGCGCCGCCCACGAGCTGCGCGATGTTCGTGCGGACCGTCACGCGGGCGCGGACCTTGAGCTCGATGCCGTTCTTGGCCATGGCGGTCAGGAAGCCGTTGCCGCCGGGGACGTCGATGACCTTCGGGTTCACGGAGGTCTTGATGGCCTCGAGGATATTGCGGCCCGCGAGATCGATGGCGGCGGCACGCCGGAAGTCGAGCTTGATGCCGGCCCGGTCCGCGGCGATGAGCGCCGCGACGACCATCGGCACGTTGCCGCCGGCGAGGTAGTGGCCCTCGAGCTCCTGCGTCGTGATCGTGAGCCCGGCCTGGATGACCCGGATCTTCGAGTTGACGATCACGGCGGCATTGACCTTCCGGAGGCTCATGCCGACGAGCTGGAAGAGGGAGATCTCCGCCCGGGTGAAGAGGGCCCGGATCCAGAGGTTCACGTACTTGGCGAGGAAGATGAGGAAGAAGAGGAGGAACAGTGCCAGGGCGACGAAGACGACCACCGTCGCCGGCGAGAACTGCAGCAACACGAGCATGGAACTCTCCTCAGGGGTGCGGAATCGGCGGACCGGAATCCGGGGCATTCTCCGGCAGAGCGTCCACGACGACCCTCGAGCCCTCGACCTCGCGGACGCGGACGCGCTCGCCCGAGTCCACGAACCCGATCCCCGCGACGACGTGGACCCGGCGCCCGTCGAACTCGGCGAGGCCCGAGGGGCGGAGCGGCGAGACGGCCACGCCGGTCCGTCCGATGAGTCCGACGAGATCGGCGTCGGGGGCGGCGGAGATCTCGTCGCGGCGCGGGGCGCGGAGCATGAGGCGGCGGCCGATGGGCGTGTGGGGAAGGGCACGGAAGCCCAGGAAGACGCTCGTCGGAGCGAGCAGGAGCACGACGATGAGGACCGTCCAGCCGAGGGTGGGGCCCTCGTCGAAGGCGAGGATCACGGCGGCGACGTAGGACGTCGCGGCGACGAGGCCGAGCATGCCGAAGGACGGGAACATGACCTCGGCCACCGTGAATCCGAGGGCCGCGATGAGGAGGACGATGATCCAGTGCATGGGGTCCCTCACGTCCTCCGGACCACGATGCGAGATCCCTCGACCTCGATGACGGAGATGGCCGTGCCTCGATCGATGAAGTCGCCCCGTGTCACGACGCTGCACGGCCGGCCGTCGAAGACGGCGGTGCCCGAGGGGCGGAGATCGGACGCGGCGACGCCCCGGGCCCCCGCGGCCACCGGAGCGGTGATCGCGCCGGTCGCGTCGCCGCCGGACCCGGCCGGGGCCGCGCCACCCGGTCGGGACTGGGGACGCAGCGTCAGGCGGTTCAGGAACGGGATCCGGGCGATGAAGCCGCCGAAGGCGATGGCGAGGACGAAGCCGAGGACGAAGGATCCCGTGAACCAGCGGATCCAGCGTTCGAACCCCTCCCGGTCGCTGCGGATCTCGAAATCCGGCAGGAGGCCGCCCTCGTGCTCCGTGGTGGCGATGTAGGTGCTGCCGACCACGAGGAGGGTGCCGAGGATCCCGGCCACGAAGGTGCCGGGAACGAAGAGGATCTCGACGAAGAGGAGGAACGCGCCGGCCAGGAACACGCTGAAGGCGAGGAGCGGCGAGGCGCCGACGTCGGCGTTGAGGAGGAAGAAGCCGAGGAAGCAGAGGACGGAGACGAGACCGAAGATCCCGATCCCCGGCTGCTTGAGCTCGATGATGAGGGCGATGAGGCCGACGAGGACGAGGATCCAGCGGACCTCGAAGGGGATGGCGGCCGAAAGAGCGCTCCGGCTCCGGATGCGGTAGGTGCGGAGCTCGCCGCCGTCGGCCACCGTGAGCGGCCGCAGTTC
>CAYQRN010000101.1:0-16274 GCA_964419995.1 uncultured Planctomycetia bacterium | reverse complement strand
CTTCCCCACCGTGCGCAGCGCAACCTGGCACCACGACAACATCGTGCTCCTCGGCGACGCCGCCCACACGGCCCACTTCTCCGTGGGTTCTGGGACGAAGCTCGCGATGGAGGACGCCATCGCTCTCGTCGCGGCGTTCCGGAGCGCCGGCACGGCCGACATCGGGAGCACGCTCGCGCGCTGGGAGGCGGAGCGGCGCTCCGAGGTCATCCGGATCCAGCGCGCAGCACAGACGAGCCTCGAGTGGTTCGAGAACGCGGCGCGCTACGAGGGGCAGCCGCCGCGGCAGTTCGCCCTGAACCTCCTCACGCGCTCGCGCCGGATCACGTTCGGCGGTCTCCGGATGCGCGACCCGGCCTTCGTGCGGGACGCGGCCGAGGAATTCCGCGCCGCTGCCGGGGCCCCCCGGACCTCCGCAGGCGCGGCGCCTCCTCCGGTCTTCACGCCGCTCCGGCTCCGCGGCCTCACGCTCCGGAACCGGATCGCCGTGAGCCCCATGTGCCAGTATTCCGCCCGCGACGGCGTCCCCGGGGACTGGCATCTCGTCCATCTCGGGAGCCGCGCCGTGGGCGGAGCGGGGCTGGTCATCGCCGAGGCGACCGCGGTGACGCCGGAGGGTCGGATCACGGCCGGCTGCACGGGCCTCTGGAGCGACGCTCAGATGGCCGCGTTCCAGCGCATCGTCCGCTTCGCCCATGAGCACACGGCCGCGGCCGTCGGAATCCAGCTCGGCCACGCGGGGCGCAAGGGCTCGTGCCATCTCCCCTGGGAGTCCGGCGCACCCCTTCGCGAGGGCGCGTGGGAGACCGTCGGCCCCTCGCCCCTCCCCTTCGACGCGGGCTGGCCGGCGCCCCGGGCCGCGACGCGCGGGGACATGGACCGGCTCCGCGAAGCCTTCGTCGCCGCTGCCCGCCGCGCCCTCTCCGCCGGCTTCGATCTCATCGAGCTGCACATGGCCCACGGATACCTGCTGTCGAGCTTCCTGTCCCCCCTCTCGAACACGCGGGCGGACGCCTTCGGCGGATCCCTCGAGAACCGGCTCCGCTTCCCTCTCGAGGTCCTCGAGGCCGTGCGAACCGTCTGGCCCTCGGACCGGCCCCTCTTCGTGCGCATCTCGGCCTCGGACTGGCTTCCCGGCCGAGGCTTCACGGTGGACGACGCGGTGGTCGTGGCGCGGGCGCTGGCGGAGCGGGGCTGCGACCTCGTGGACGTCTCCTCCGCCGGCAACTCCCCGGAATCACGCCCCGAGTACGGCCGGATGTACCAGGCATCCTTCGCCGACCGCATCCGCCACGAGGCCGGCGTGCCGGTCATGGCCGTGGGCGGGATCTTCGACACCGACGCAGCCAACACCCTCATCGCCGCCGGATCCGCGGATCTCTGCGCCATCGCCCGCGCCCACCTCCGCGATCCCTATCTCACGCTGCGCGCAGCACGGGACGAGTTCCCCGACCAGCCCTGGCCAAGACCCTATCTGGCGGGGCGCTGACGCCTCCGCCTCCCCTCCCCGCGAGCCGCACTCCGGACCGCGGGGCGGGCGTCGTGGCCGGAAGCCCGCCGGTCACCCGTAGAACACGGAGACGAGGCAGAGGCCCGACGCCGGCGCCGTGGGGCCGGCCTTCGTGCGATCGCGCCCCTCGAGGATCTCCTTTACGACGGCGGGAGGGAGGGCGCCGCGACCCACCTCGATGAGGGTGCCGGTGGCGATGCGCACCATGTTGTAGAGGAAGCCCTCCGCCTCGAACTCGAGATCGATGGCGCTGCCCGCCGTCCGGATCTCGACCCGGAGGAGGTTCCGCACGGTGGACGCGCGGCGGTCCGCCTCCTTCGTGAAGGCCCGGAAGTCGTGGCGCCCGACGAGGTGGACCGCCGCCTCTCTCATGGCCCCGACGTCGAGAGGCTGCGGAACGTGATGGACGAGATGCCGCCGGAGGACGGCCGGCCAGTCCGCATTCCAGATCGAGTAGCGGTAGACCTTCGAGCGGGCGGAGAAGCGGGCGTGGAAGTCCGGCGCAGCCGGGACGATGTCGATGACCGCGATGTCATCGGGCATGACGGCATTGAGGCCGAGGCGGAGCTTCCTCTGCGGCATCCGCCGGCGCAGGTGGAAGCTCACGACCTGCCCCTCGGCGTGGACACCGGCATCCGTGCGGCCCGACGCATGGACGGTCACGGTCTCGCCGGTGATCCTCCGGATGGCCGTCTCGAGGATCTCCTGGATCCCGATCCCGTTGGTCTGCCGCTCCCATCCGGCATAGCGCGTTCCCTCGTACTGCAGCACCGCCCGGAAGTTCTGCGGCTCCCCGGCGCCGTCGCCGGGAGGCGGCGGCCCCCGCTCGTCTCCGCCGGCCACGGCTCAGCTCCCGGGCGCGTGCCGCGGGACGTTCACGGAAGCGTCACCGTCCGGGCCGGCGTGATGGCCCCGAGGCCGTCGGGATACGAGGCATCGACGACGACGCCCGCCACATGGAAGGTGAAGCCCGGGAGCGCCACGGTCGGGAGCAGGACGGCCCCGGACCCGATCCCGAAGATGTTCAGCGAGCCGCTCATACCCGTGAAGATGCCGTTCCCCGGCGTCAGGCTGAAGGGCAGGAGCAGGCCCGGATAGAGGGGGATCGCCCTCCCGGAGGCGGGCAGGACGAGGGCGGGCGACGTCGCCTCGGAAGCCCCCAGGATGAAGGGCCTCCCGGCGCTTCCCGCGGACATGAGGATGAGGTTGAGGGTCGTTCCGGGGAGCCCCGCGCCCGAGACCTGGAGCGCCGCGGCCGGCGGCGTGTGATCGAGGCTGTTCACGGCCATGGGCGTCCCCATGTCGCCGGCTCCGAAGGACGCGAGGGCGACGCCGAAGTTGCCGGCCTGGGCCGGCGCGGAGAGATCGATCCGCTCCATCGACGCGCCCGCGGGATCCGGGAAGAGCGGTCCGCCGTCCCAGAGGACCTGGTCGATGAGCGTCCCCGACGCGTCTCTGAGGAGGATCTCGTCGGCGCCATTGCCGAGGTAGAACGATCCCGCCGGCCAGGCGAGGGTCACGGGGGCGCCGCCGTTCGCGGCCGCGCTGGTGCTGGCGCCGAGCACGGCGGCGCCGCCGGGGGGCAGGACGAGGGAGGGGATCGTGAATGCGTCGACGCCGAGATCCGACACCTGGAAGCCGGTGAGATCGAGCGACACGTCCCGGCGGTTCCGGATCTCGAACCACTCGCCCGACGCATCGGGCACGGCCGCCGGGTTCTGGAGGACCTCGGAGATGACGACGTCGCCGGGCTGGAACGCAGCCGGCTGGCTGTCCACGGGCCTCGTGAAGACGGGGAGCGCACCGCCGGACACGGTGTACGCAAGGCCGTCCGTCTCGATGAGGATCGTGCCGCCCGCGACATGGCCTCCGGCGGCGCCGTTGCCGGCCGTCGTGAGGCAGACGGCGTGCATCGTCGGGTGGGCGACGAGGGCGTTCATGACGGACTGGGCCGGGTGGTTATAGGGGTTGTTGACGCCGCAGCTCACGACGGCGACCTCCGGATCCGTCGCCGCGAGGAACGCAGGGATGGAACTCGTGGCGCTCCCGTGATGATGGACCTTGTAGACGTCGACGTCGCCCACGGCGGGACCCGCGATCGCCTCCACGTTGGCCGTGGTCCCGCTCCCGCCGCCTCCCGTGAGATCTCCTCCGAACACCTCCTGGAATCCGAGGTAGTCGAGCCTCAGGACCAGGCTCCGCGAGTTCTCTTCCTGGTCCCCCGTTGAGGGATCCACGAACCCCCCGCCGAGGATGCTGCCGTTGCCCGCGATGCAGGTGAGCGTGGCCCCGCCCCCGAGCGCGATGACCATGCCCGGCGTCATCGTGGTTCGCGCCGTCCCCACCGCGTTGACGTACGTCGAGAGGCTGCCGGGCAGGGACGCGCCGCCGCGGTCCCAGGCGACGATCGGAGGAAAGCCCGCGGCGACGACCTCGTCGACGCCGCCGAAGTGATCCGCGTGATAGTGGCTCACGATGAGGTGGTGGACCTGGGTGACGCCGAGCGACTGGAGGAGAGGGATCACGGCCGAGCCGGCTGCCTCGCTCGTCCCCACGTCCACGAGGGCCACCGTGCCCGTGGGTGAAACGATGACCGCGCCGTCCCCCTGGCCCACGTCCACATGCCAGACGCGGAGCGTCTGGGCCCGGCCGGACGCGGAGGCGATGGCGAGGGCGGCAGCGAGGAGGAACGGACGCACGGCGGACTCCCTCCGAGGCGGTCGTGGAAAACGGAGGGGCCGACGGCGCGGCGGCCCCAGAGGCGCAAGTATAGGCCTTCGGCTGCCGCCGCGGCAACGTTGGCTGGGGGTTTCGGAGAACCCCTCAGGGCTCGTCGTCCGGCCGCTCCCCGCGCTCCGTCCGGAAGCGGGCGCCCTCGAGAGACGAGCCGCGGAGCCGTTCCGGCGTGAGGCCCGTGCCCCGGAGATCGGCGCCGTCGAACCGCGCATGGGTCACCTGGGCCTCGCCGAACATGGCGTCCTGGAACCCGGCGTCCGTTGCGGACACGTCGGACAGGACGGCCCGGGAGAAGTCGGCGCCGGTCAGGTCCGCGCCGTCGAGCCGCGTGTCCACGAGCTCGGCCGCGCGGAAGATGCTCTGCGGGCCGCGCACGCCCGTGAGATCGGCGTGCTGGAGCGACGCATCGGAGAAATCGGCTTCCCGGATCGACGCCCGGCAGAGAACGGCACGGTCCAGGCGCGCCGACGAGAGGGTCGCGTCGTCGAGGATCGCGTCTGAGAAGTCCCCGTCGTCGAGGCGGCCTCCGGCCAGGAAGGCGCAGGCGAGGGACGCGCCCCGCGCCTGCACGGCCACGAGGCTCGCTCCGGACAGATCGCAGAGGTCGAGGCACGCACCCTCGAGGCGACACCCCCGGAGATCGGCGCCCGCGAGGCTCGACCGGGCCAGTCGGGCGCCCCGCAGATCCGCGCCGGAGAGCCGCGCCCCGCCGAGACCGACGCCGGGCGCGTCGACGTCGCGGAGCCGGGCGCCCCTGAGGTCCTCTCCGGCCTTCACGGCGGCGGCGAGGGTCGCGGCAAAGGCGTTGCTGTCCGGAAGGTGGCGCGCGCAGTGGGCGGCCAGCGAGAGCGCCGGCGCGGCGCAGCCGGGGGCGGCGCAGCCCGGGCGAGCCGGAGTGCTGCCCGTCACGACGCGGCCCCCGCCATCCCCGCGTGGCAGATGGCGAAATCGAACTTCAGCGGGTCGCCGGGAGCCACGGCGGAGAGGGCCTCCGTCACGTCCTCGGCGGCGGCCCAGCCCGGGGTCCGGAGCGCCGTGAGGCCGTGCCGCCGGGCGAACGCCATGACATGGGCATCGAGGGGCACGACGAGGCGGTCCGGCGAGAGGAACGTGAAGAGGCCGAGGTCGATGCCGTCGCGGGGGCGCGCCATCCACCGGAGCCAGAGGTTCAGGCGTTTGCATGCGCTTCCGCCCGCGGGCGACACGAAGAAGGCGGAAGCCGGCCCGCCATCCCCGGGGCCGCGGGCCGCCGCCGCGAAGCGCGTGAGGAGCCCACGGACGTTCCGCTCGCGGGGATCGTGGAGCGCCGCAACGAAGCGCCCGAGGCTCCCCGCCTCGCGGATCATCCGGCCGAGGACGCGGAACATCGCGTCGATGGTCGGCCCCTTGATCCACCGGTGGGAGAACCCGCGGAACCGGTCCTCGTCAAGGGCCGGCGTGTAGGCGGCGGCGAAGGCGTGGGGGCTCGGCCCCAGGGCATCGAGAAGCCCGCCCGCCGAGGCGAGGATCGTCCCGGCCCTGCCGAAGGCGAGGCCCGCGGCGATGAATCCCGCCACCTCCTGGTCGAGGGGATCCGCGTAGCGGTGGACGAGACACAGTGGATCCCTCCGGAGCCGGCCGCGGTCCATGGCTGCGAGGAGGTGCGCCAGCACCTCGGAGAGACGTGGGGAGACCGGCCTCATCGACCGATCGTACGACGCCGGCCGCGTCCGGAAAGAGCGGCGCCGTCAGGCTTCGGCCGAGGCCGCGGCCTCCGCCGAAGCGGCTCCCGGGGCGGAGCGGCCCCGCGCGCCCGCCGTGGGCGCGAGCGCGTCGATGCTGCCGTCCTCGGCCACCTGGTCGAGCTTCACCACGACCTTTCGCGAGACGCCGCGTTCGGCCATCGTCACGCCGAAGAGCGTCGACGCCCGCGTCATCGTCCGCTTGCTGTGGGTGACGAGGATGAACTGGGAAGCCCGCATGAATTCCTCGACGAGGCGGCAGAAGCGCTCGGTGTTCTCCTCGTCGAGGGCGGCATCGACCTCGTCGAGGAGGCAGACAGGGCTCGGGTTCGCCCGGAACATGGCGAAGAGCAGAGCCACCGCGATGAGCGTCCGCTCGCCGCCCGAGAGGGCCGAGATGTGCCGCATCTCGCCCTTGCCGGGGGGACGAGCCGAAATCTCGATCCCGGACTCGAGGATCCTCGACGGGTCCGTAAGGGTGAGATCGGCGGCGCCGCCTCCGAAGAGCTTGCGGAAGATCACCTGGAAGTGGGCGCGCACGTCGTTGAGGGTGGTCGAGAAGCGCTCGGCGCACTGGACATCGAGGTCCCGGAGGATCTGGCCCAGTTCCTCGCGGCTTCGGACGAGGTCCGCCTCGTCGGCGGCGCCACGCCGCTCGCGCTCCTCGAGGGCGTCGAGCTCCTCGATGGCGCCCTCGTTCACGGGCCCGAGGCGGTGGATCTTCTCCCTGAGGGAGCGGAGCTCCGTCTCCACGGCCTCCCAGTCCACGCCGGCTGGCGCCGGACCGCCGGCGCCGGCATCGAGATCGAGCCCGAGATCCTCGAGGGTCCGCTCCCGCAGGGTTCCGCGGTTGACGCGAACCTCGGACTCGTTCCGCGCGAGTTCCGTGAGCGCCGCGTTTTCCGTGTCGAGGAGCTTCTCGATCTCCCGGAGCCGGGTCTCCGACGCGGCGGCCGACGCGCGGGCGGCGGCGGCCGACTCCTCCCGCGCCGCGAGGTCGAGCTTCAGGGCCTCCACTTCGGCGCCGAGGGCGAGGATCCGGTCCTGCTCCGCGGCGGTGGATGCGGACAGCGCCGCCGCCTGGGTGGCGGCTTCGCGGATGTCGGCGTTCGCCTCCTCGGCGGCACGGCGGCAGCGGGCGACGGTGCCCTGGAGATGGGCAAGCTCCTGCTCGAGCGACCGCAGGCGGCCCTCCTCGGTGGCTCCGCGGACACGGGCCTCCTCGAGGGACGCCCGCGCGCTGCCGACGCCATCGGCCGCCCGCTCCCGGGCCTCGAGCAGGGAGGGGCGCCGCTCCTCGGCGGTCCGCGCCTCGACGTCGAGATCCTCGAGGGCCAGGGAGACCTGCTCCCTCTCCCGCGCCAGCGCCGAACGGGCCTCGCCGGCCCGGCCGAGGGCCGCGTCGAGGGCGTCGCTCTCGCGGTCGAGACGTTCGATGCCCTGCTCGAGGGAGGAAAGCGTGAGCCCGATCCGGGTGGCCTCCCCCTCTTCCCGCACGAGCGCCACGGACGCCTCGCGCGCCCCGCGGCGGCAGCCCTCCCGGGCCTCCCGCGCCTCCGCCAGGGTCCGCTGCACGGCGAGGACCCGCGCCTCGGCCTGCTCGCGGGCGGCGCGCAGGTGGATGAGCTCGCTCCGGAGAACGACGAGCCCGCCGCCCTTCCCGCCCTGGCCCGAGGCGATGATCCGCCCGTCCCTCACGAGGAAGCCGTCGGCAGCCACGAGGATTCGCGGCGAGGGCTTTCCGGCGAGGACCATGGCCTCGGCCTCTTCGGGCGTGACGACGGAGACCCCCCGGAAGAGCTCGCCGAGGACCCGCGCCACGGCCGGATCCGCCACGGCGACGCCCGGCGGAAGCGGCGCGGATTCCCCCTCCGCGAACCTGTCGAGGGGCAGGAAGATGGCGCGGCCGCGGCCCGTGGCGCGGAGGTGTCGGACGCCTTCGAGAGCCTCGCGGGCCGTGGAGACGACGATGGCCTGGGCGAGGCCGCCGAGAGCCGCCTGGATCGCTCGCGCCGTGGCCATGTCCGCAGAGAAGAGATCGAGAAGGAGCCCGCGGAATCCGGGCAGGAAGGCCGCGTCCTCCTCGCGCCTCAGGAGGATCGCGCGAACGCCATCGTCAAGTCCCTCTCTCTTCTGGAGATGCGTCTCGATGACGTCGACCCGCGATCGGAGCCTCGCGAGCTCGGCCTCCGCCGTCCGCGTGTCTTCGCCGGCATCGTGGACCCGATTCTCCGCCGCCTCCGCCGCATGCTCGGCGTCCACGAGCGCGCGCTGCATGGCCTCCACGGATTCCCGCCGGGCGTCGCGGCTGCCGGTCGCATCCTCGACGCGACGCAGGGTCGCGGCCCGCTCGCCGGCCATCTCGCGGCGCCGATCCTCGATGCGGTCGATCTCCGCGGCATGGCGCCGGTCCTCGGCCTCGAGAAACGTGCGGCGGTCCCGGTGCGCCGCCGTCCTGCGGCGGAGATCCTCGCGGGCCTCGTCGTGGGCCCGGATCTCCCGTTCGACGGCGCGGACGCCGTCCTCCGCGCCGGCGAGGGCCGCCTGACGCTCCAGGATCTGCGACCGGACGAACGCGAGGTCCCGCCCCACGTCCTCCCGCTCCCTCGCGGCGACGACCTGCCGCTCCGACGCTTCCTCCGTCTCCGCGAGGAGCGCGGCGATGTCCCGCTCGCGGCGGGTCGAGCGCTCCGCGATCTCGGAAAGGAAGGAGGCGTTGAGAACGACCTTCTCCTTCGCGGCCGAGAGCGCCGCGGCAGCCTCGCTCTGCCGCGCGCCGATGGCCGCCACCTCGTCGAGGACGCGCCGGCTCTCGGCCTCGGCGCGTTCGGCTCCGGCGCGCCGGAGCTCACGCTCGCCGAGGAGCGCGTCGCAGCGCCCGCGGGCGTCGGCCGTGGCCGCGAGGATCCTCTCGCCCTCCGCGGTGAGATCGGCGTACCGGTGGACGGCGTGAAGGGCCTGGAGCTCCCGGGCCCGCCCGCTCCATTCGCGGAACCGCCGGGCCCGTTCGGCCTGGGCGCGGAGGGAGCGGATCTGCCGTCGGACCTCCTCGAGGATGTCCCGGAAGCGGAGCAGATCCTGTTCGACCTTCTCGAGCTTGAGGAGCGTCTCGTGCTTCTTGAGGCGGAAGCGGCTCACGCCCGCCGCCTCCTCGAGGACCTTGCGACGTTCGATGTCGTCCTTCAGGATCTGGTCGATCTTGCCCTGCTCCATCACGGCGTATCCGATGACGCCGAGCCCGGTGCCGAGGAACAGGTCCTTCACGTCCTTCAGGCGCGAGACTTCGTTGTTGATGCGGTATTCGCTCTCTCCGGTCCGGTACACGCGGCGCGAGACGGTGACTTCCGGCGTGGGGCGCGGGAGCGTGCCGCAGTCGTTCGAGAACGTCAGGGTCGCCTCGGCCATGCCCATGGCGGGGCGGCGCTCCGTCCCCCCGAAGACGACATCGAGCATGCTCTTCCCGCGCAGGGACGTGGGTCTCTGTTCCCCGAGCACCCACTTGACCGCGTCGATGACGTTGCTCTTGCCGCAGCCGTTGGGTCCGACGATGGCCGTGAGGCCCTCGGGGAACTCGAAGGTCACGCGGTCGGCGAATGACTTGAACCCGTAGACTTCGAGCTTCGTGAGCTTCATGGACGGCGATCCGGGGGCGGCGTTCCGGCGGCGGGCGGGGTGAGGCCCGACGTTCCGCCCCGGACGGCAGCGGGCGGGGCCGTCCGGCGCATGGGCGGCCTGCACCCTCCCGACCGCCCGGCGGGAGTCAGCGCGGCCCACGGCGCGATTATACAGGACGTGACCGGATCCGCCAGAAGAACGGGGGGCTTGAATCCGGAACCCCGGCGCCCGAACCTCCGGGATGCCGAAGGCCTCCGGTCCCGCCGGCCGATCTCCCGCGTCCGAGTCGCTTGGTCTCACGGGAGCTGCCGCGCTCATCGCGGCTCTCCGCGCCTCCCTGTCGGGACGGGGCGACCTCGCGGGGCTGCTCCTCATGGCCACCTCCGCCGCGGCGTTCGCGCTCATGGCTGCCTTCGTGAAGCTCCTCCTGCCGGACACGCCGGCCCAGGCGATCGTCCTCTCCCGGGGGCTCCTCATGACGGGGCTTTTCGCCGCCATCGCCCGGACCCGCAACATACCCCTCCGGGGCCGACGCACGGGGGTTCTGCTCATCCGCGGGCTCCTCGGCTACGTCGCCATCAGCTGCTACTTCGCGAGCGTGCAGCGCCTGCCTCTCGGGGACGCGGTGCTCATCCAGTACAGCCATCCCCTCTTCGTGGCGATCCTCGCCCCTCTCCTCCTCCGGGAAACGACGGCGAAGAGCCACTGGTGGCTCGTGCTGCTCGCCCTCGCGGGCGTCGCCCTCATCGTGGGTCCCACGGGTTCGATCCGGAAGGAGACCCTCGTGGGCCTCGCCGGATCCGCCGCTTCGGGACTGGCCTACATGGTGGTCCGGAGCCTCTCGCGAACGGAGCATCCGCTCACGATCGTAATCTGGTTCACGGCCGCCACGGTGCCCGGCGCCATCGCCGGCACCCTCGCGGCCGGATCGCGGGCGATCCCGCGGAGCGCGGCGGAAGTCGCCGGCCACCTCGCCGTGTTCGGAGCGGGCCTCCTCGGGCAGGTGACGCTGACCCTCGGCCTCGCGCGGGCGAGCGCCGCCCGCGCCACGGCAGCCTCCCTTTCCGGCCCCGTCTTCGGGCTCGCCTACGGATTCCTGCTCGTCCGGCAGACTCCCTCCGGAACGACTCTCGCCGGCGCCGCGATCGTCCTCTCGGCCCTCGGTCTCCTCGCCTTCCGGGGACCGCCGCGAACGACCGGCACGGCCGCAGCAGCGGACTCCGGCCCGCACGCCGCGGAACGGCCCGACGTTGCGCCTTGATGCGGCCACCGCGGCGCCGGAGGATGGGTCCGTGCGAAAGGCCGCCGCCATCCCTTCTCCCGCGCGCCCGGCGCCGGGAGACTCCGCGCGCCGGAGAACGCCCCCTCGTCCCCTCCCGCCGGGAGCCGGCGGCCCGTCACCGACCCGGCGTGTCCGCCGCATCGCGGACTCCCCCGAAGGACGATAGGCCCTGCGCCCCCGGCGACTCCCGCTCCCCGCTCTGCTCCTCGCCCTCGCCGCCGGGCCCCGTTCCGCCGCGGCCCAGCCCGAGTCGCACGCGTCCGCGACCGCAGCCTACGACGCGGCTCTCAGCGCCCTCGCCCGCGTCCTCGAGGAGACGTTCCACGCCGTCCTCGATGTCGATTCGCAGGTGCGCCTTCTCGACGAGCGCCTGCACTTCCTCCTCGCACGGGCCGAGGCCGTGCGATCCACCCTCGACGAGATCGGAGCCCTCGAGTCCGAAACCGGCGCGCATGGCCTCAGACAGGCGCAGATCGAGGCGGCGCAGGCCTACGACGCCCGGCGGCGCGACCTCCTCGAATCCTCCGCGTCGCTCCTCGACGCGAAGATCGCGGAGCTGGCGGGGCGCCGCATCGACATCAGCGAGTTCCGGGCGCTTCTCGAGCGCCGTATCGCACAGGCCCGCCGGACGCTCGACGAGGACCAGGACAGGATCCGCCGGGAGTCCGCGAGGCTCCGCTTCGCGCGCCGCCGCCATGCGGAGCAGAGCGATCTCATGTCGGCGGCGGTGGAGCGCGCGCGCCGAGGTCAGGAGGCGGCGCTTGGCGACCTGAGAGCGGCCCTCTCCGAGCTCCTCGCCCGGATCGAGCGGGCAGCCCTCAGGCTCGGCCCCGGCCCCCCCGAAACCGGAGCGCCCATCGGGACCATCTTCGAGGCCATCGCCGCGTTCCGCGCCGCCTGCCATCCCGCCGTCGATCTCCACGCGATCGACGCCGGCATGCCGTCGCGAGGGGATCTCCCGGAGTCCCGCTCCTATCCGACGAAGCTCGCCGGCGATTTCCTCGAGGACATCGCACTGGGCCTCGACAGGCTCGCCCGGCGGCCCTCATCCGCGCCGGAAGCCGACCCGCTTCCGGAAGCCCTGCGGCGCCCCTCCGCCGACGCCCTCCGGGACTTCGACGGCCTTCGCGGCAACGCCGTGAGCGTGCTCGATGCCGCCCTGGCGCTACCCGCCCCGGAGGCCCGTCGGCTCCGGACCCTCGTCGCTGAGTTCGACACGAGGCTCGACGCGATGTGCCGGCGGTTGCTCCTGCATGACCTGCCCGCCGGGACCGGGACAACGGCGACTCCTGACCCGGCGATCGACGCGCGGGAGGCAACCCTGGCCGGCCGCTCGGCGGGGAGCGCCCGGTGGGCGCGTGACTGCCTCAGGATGCTCTCGGGTCTCGACACCGTCGAGTCCACGGAACTCCCCGGATCCGTCAGGGCGAAGCTCGAGTCTCTCGAGTCACGATGTACGACCCGCGTCGTCGGAGAAGAGACCCCTGCCGGCCTCTTCGTCCACCACGGGACGCATCCGGTCGTGGAGGCGCTCCGACCGATGTTCCGGAGCCTCGTCATGGACAGCGACGCCCTGCTGACCCTGGCGGAGTCGCTTCGAGCAGCCCTGGCCGCGAGAGAGGCCGGCCCGGAATCCGCTCCCGGGGACGATGGAGCAGCGCCTCCGGCCTCCCGACCCGCGGCCGCGACCGCCTCCCGACCGGCGCGGATCGACATTCGGAACTGGTACGTGGCGGAGGCGAAACTCGAGGATCTCCACCGCCTCGCGACCCACCTCGCGGCCGCGGCGGAGTCCGCGGGACCCGACTCGTTCGGGGACCTGAAGGCTCGGAGGGAAGCGGCGGACAGGGGTGTAGCGGACCTCCGGACCGAAACGGCAACCCTCCGTGCCCGGGCGGTCGCGACGCTCGCCGGAATCCGCGCCGACGCGGTGAAGCTCGAGACCGGGCTCAGCGACCTGCGGACTCTCGCCCTGGCGATCCGGATCGTCGTGGGCAGACGCTGAGCTTTCAGGCTTCCGCTTCGAAGAGATCCTCCTGGACCTCGATGAGCGCTCCGGAGCCCGTGCCGGCGAGGGAGATCGCCCGGAGCCGCGAGCCCCCGATGAGGGCGCCGAAGAGGGAGATGGGGGGAGCGCCGAGGTCCGGGAGGACCGGCCAGAGGAGCCCCGGCCCGAGCAGCTCCGAGAAGCCGGCCGCGAGGAGCGGTTGGTTAGCCGGCGCCGTCACGGGCGTGACGACCGGCACGGAGCAGGGATCCCGCGGGTCCGTCCTGAGGAGGCGCCGCAGAGTCTCGTCGCCGGCCGCACGCAGCGCCGCGCTTCGCACGAAGCGGCTTCTCACGGTACGGCTCGCCGGAGCGGAGATCCGCACACGGAACGGCAGGTCCTCCGCCTGCTCGGCAAGCCGGTACTGGATGAGGCCGAGGATCCGCGCGGCGGCCCGGACCACGGCGGTCGCATCGCCCGGCGCCGCAGCGAGACGGGACGAGGCCACGGGGAGGCCCCAGATCTCGAGCCGCCCTTCGAAGGACTCTCCGTCGAGGAAGGCCTGAGCGGGGATCCCCGCCCGCTCGGCGAGACGATCCGCGCGCACCGGGCGGCGGCTGCGGAAGTGCCAGTACCGCTCTCCGAGGGCCAGGAGCGCCCGGTCCACGGCCTGTCCGAGGGCGTCGAAGGCAAGGCCGGCGTCTCCCCCGGACGGCCCCGCGAGAACCCCCGGCAGGTTCAGGGCGACGGCAGCAAACGTCACGAGGGCGCGCCGCTCCGCCAAGGTCTCGCTCCCGCGCGCGAGCTCGAAGGTCACGGGCGCGCCGCGCGCGGCGAGGCGCAGAGCTCCCTTGAGGAGGCCGCGCGCTCCGGGGTCTCCGGCCGTCCGCCGGCCCACGGCGAGGACGACGGCGACACGCTGCCCCGCGTCCGGATGCCGTTCGAGGGCGGAGAGCAGCTCGGAGGCGAGGGCGCGGGCCCCCGCCGGGTCGAGATCGCCCTCTCCGTCGAGGGGGACGGGGATCTCGAGGCGGGGGAAAAGCGACCGCCCGTGGGCGTCCGGCGCCGCGATCCTCGGGAGGAGCCGGTCGATCTCGGCCCGGCGCCCTCCGGCCCCGCGGCCGGACAGGTCCGCGAGGAGCCGCGCGGAGAGGTCGCGGATCCGCACGGATCCCCGGACCCATGCCTGCGCCTCGGCGAGGAACAGGAAGAGATTCCGCACGGCCGTCCCGGGATCGTCCGCGCCGACGGTGTCGAAGGGCACCTCGAGCCTGTCGACGGACAGCGGACGTTCGAGCCCGTCCGCGTGGAGGAGACCCTCGCGATGGAGGCGCCTCACCTCGGCGCCGTGCAGGAGGTCGAGAGCCGCGGGAGCCACGATGCGCTCCGCGAGGAGGTCCTGGAGCCCTCGCTCGTCAGCGGCCTCCCCCGCGAGGACCGCGCCGATCTCCCGGCGCCGGAGCCCGAGGCGCGCGGCGCCCGCGGAGGCCGCCGGGACGGACCGTTCGATGAGCTCGTTGGAGACGAACTCCCGGATGAGGGCGGTCGTGATCCGCGTGAGTCCCGTGGCGAAGATGCGGCGCTCGACGGCGGACGCGATCTCCTCCGCCACGGGTTCCGGAAGCTCGGCCCCCGCGCGGAGGGACTCGACGATGGCCGTCCGGCGCCACGGAAGGCCTGTCAGCGTGGCGGACTCGGCGGGGTCGCCCTCCTCGCCGTCGCGCCGCGGCAGGACGAGGAGGGTCCGGCGCGCGGCCTCCTTCCGGTCCTGATCCTCGGCATAGGCCCGGGACAGCGTGCCGTGCCCCGTCTCGCGGAGGACCTCCTTCACGACATCCCGGATCTCGGCGGCCGTCGGAGGCGAATCGTCGCGGAAGCGCCGCGCGAGGAAGAGCGAGATGACGCCGGCCAGCTCCCGGGCGAGCGTGCGATCCGGAGTCCCCGTCGTTCGCGCGGCGGCCAGAATGGACTCCGCGAGTCGCGTCTCGCTGAAGGGCACCGTTCGGCCGTCCTCCTCGCGGACGCGCCTAGGCCTTTCCATCCGGGTCCCTCTGGAGGACGACCTTCAGCTCGGAGAGGAACTCGTTCAGATCCTTGAATTCCCGGTAGACGGACGCGAAGCGAACGTAGGCCACCTGATCGAGCCGCCGGAGCTCGTCCATGACGAGGTCGCCGATGAAGCGCGACGCCACCTCACGGTCGAGCATCTCGTTGACGCGGCTCTCGATGCGGTCGGTGATGGCCTCGAGCGTCTCCATGGACACGGGGCGCTTCTCGCAGGCCTTGAGGAGCCCGTTCAGGATCTTCATCCGGTCGAAGGGCTCCCGCGTGCCGTCCTTCTTGACGACACGGAGCGGCGTCTCCTCGATCTTCTCGTAGGTCGTGAAGCGGCGCCCGCACTCGAGACATTCCCGCCGCCGACGCACGATCAGCGCATCCCCGCTGCTGCGGCTGTCGACGACCTTGTCCTTGTCCACCTTGCAATATGGGCAACGCACCTTCGGCTCCGGCCGCGCGCCGCGGCGGACCGTGATACCACCGCGGCTTTCGGGGCATCAAGCGGGGGGCGGACGCAACGGTCACTTTCCGATGCAGAAATCGCGGAACACCCGGTCGAGGACCGCGGTGGAGGCATCCTGCCCCCTCAGATCGGAGAGCGCGAGGACCGCCCCGCGCAGGTCCTCCGCGGCGAGCTCGAGACCACCGCCTCCCCGAAGGCAGTCCTCCGTCCGGCCGAGGCACTCGAGCGCCTCGCGGGCGCAGGCTTCCTGGCGCTCCGAGACGAGGACAGGGCCCTCGGGAGCACCGGGAACGACCGAGAGGGCCTCGAGCAGGCCGGCCTGCACGCGGGCGATCCCCTCGCCGGTCACGTTCGAAACGCCGAGAACGCCTTCCGCGGGCGGCGCGAAGCCGGGGATGGTGTCGATGTGCGTGAGCACCGTGAGCACGGGCCGGCCGGACGGATCCACGGGGATCGCGGGGACCCCACCGCGCGCGTCCGCGACATGGACGAGGATATCGGCAGCTTCGGCCGCGGCCTCGCGGGCCGGGGCCGCGAGCCGCTCCGCCGCCTCCCCGCCCCCGCCGACGCCGGCCGTGTCGCAGAGGACGAGGCGGCGCCCTCCGGCGACGAGAACGTCCTCCACGACGTCGCGGGTGGTCCCCGGGATCTCAGACACGAGAACGCGCTCGCGGCCGAGGAGCCGGTTCATGAGGCTGCTCTTCCCCGCATTGGGGCGTCCGACGAGGAGGGCGCGGATCTCTCCCCGCGACGCCGCCGGGCCGGGGCGGCGCGCGAGCAGCGAGGCCACCTCCCCGCGCAGAGCGGCGGTCCTGCGGAGGATCTCCGCGGGGTCCGCCGCCGGAACGTCCTGGTCGGAGAAGTCGAGATCGAGCTCCACGGTCGCCAGGAGGTCGAGCACC
>CAYQRN010000100.1:0-16474 GCA_964419995.1 uncultured Planctomycetia bacterium | reverse complement strand
GTGAGCCTCGGTGACGAGCTCGAGGTCGAGGTCCTCACGGTGGACCCGGCGAAGAAGCGTATCTCCCTCTCCGCGAAGCGCGTGGAGGCCAACCCCTGGGCGTCCCTCGAGTCGCGATTCCCCTTTGCCACGATCGTGCACGGCACCGTGACCTCGCTCGAGGACTTCGGGGCCTTCGTGACGCTCGACGAGGGGGTCGAGGGGCTCGTCCACATCTCGGAGCTCAGCTGGGCCGGCCCCGTGAAGCATCCGGGCGACGTCGTGAAGGTGGGGGAGCGGGTGACCGCCATCGTCCTCTCGTCGGACGAGGAGAGGCGGCGCCTCTCGCTTTCGATCAAGCAGACGGAGCCCGACCCCTGGTCGGAGGCGGCCGCGAAGTACCCGCCCGGGCGGGTGGTGACGGGCGAGGTGGTCCGGGTCGAGCCCTTCGGCGCCTTCGTCCGCCTCGAGCCCGGGTGCGAGGGGCTCATCCACGTGTCACGGATGGCCGAAGGACGGGGACGCCGGCCGGCGGAGCGGCTCCGCGTGGGGGCGAAGCTGGCCGTGGAAGTCCTCGAGGTGGACCCGGAGCGCCGGCGTCTGGCTTTGAGCCCGGCGGCGGCGGATGGCGGGGACGGGGCCTCCTGAGGGAGGAGCGTCCGGGGATCAGTTCTTCGGGGTGAGGCGCCGGCCGATCCTGCGGCGGCGCCGGAGGATCTCGCGGCCGCCCCGCGTCTTCATCCGGTACCGGAAGCCCGTTCTCTTGAGCCGCTTCTTCCTGCTGTTGCGGACGTGCGTCTTCATGGGTCGTTTCCTGGGCTTCCGCTCACCGTGTTGCGGGGGAAGGTGTTAGCACCCGACGGGAGGCCCCGCAAGGTCGACCCCTCGGACCCGTTTTCCCTTTCTCCGAAGCGGGGGGCGGCTCCTATAATCGGTTCCGCGCGACGCTGCGGCGGCTCCGGGTGCGAGGTGCGCCCCGTCCGTCCTGCGGCCCCTGTCCGGAGCCAGCGATGAGTGATGTGCGTGGTCTCTTGATGGCGCTTCTGGTCGCGGCGCTTGCCCCGGCCCTCGACGCGCAGGTGTTCACCGACGGCGGATTCGAGTCCCAGACAGCGGGGTCGCCTCCGGCGGTCCCGTGGACCGTGGCGTCCGGCGCGTCGCACATCGTCCGCAACACGGCGGACTGCGGAATGCCTTCGGAGGGTTCCCGCTACCTCGAGGCGTCCGCCAACGCCACGGGACCGGGGACGCCACCGGCGCCCACGACCGGCTTCGGGACCGCCGCCTCCGGCACGGGTCAGGTGACGCAGACCTTCGCCGGGCCCGCCCTCGTGACCGGCGCCCTCGTCTTCATCAACGGCGAGGGCACGGCCTCCTCGTCCTACAATGACTTCGCTTGCGTCGAGGTGAGCGCTCTCGGCCAGTCCTACAGCCTCGCGTATCTCGACACGTACTCGGCGATGACGGGCACATCCGGGCTGCACAACGCCAATCCGTGCACCGCCGTGACGGCTTTCACGGCGGACCTCGTCACGCTCTTCCCCGCCGCCACGGGAGCCACGGTCTTCACGCTTCGGCTCCACGCCTCCAACCGGGGCGACGGTGTGGTGCCCTCGTTCGCGTATCTCGACAACATCGTCGTCGGGACGCCTCCGCCCCCGCCGCTGGCTTCGGATTTCGAGAACCTCGGAGGAGGTCTCTGGCGGCTCAACGTGACGAGCCTCACCCCCGGCGTCGAGCTCTACAACCTCGTCGGCGTCACGGTCCTCGCCAATCCTGTCGGAAGCGGAAGCTTCCTCGGGATGGCGCCTGCGCAGGAGCTCTTCGTCGAGGCGACCTTCCCCATCGGCACCGATCCCTTCCACGTGTCCATGGCCGGGACCACGTACCAGTCGCCGGCCTATCCGATCCCCGCGGGACTCGTCGTGGACGAAGTCACGATCGCCGTCCAGGGATTCACCGTCGTGGGGTACACCAACGTCCAGCGCTTCACCTTCTGATCCCCGAGGGGGCGCCGGGGGCGGGCGATCCGCCTCCCGGAAGCCCTGTTACCGCCAGCGCGCCGCGACGTCCCATTCCGGGATGTCCGACGCCGAGGACGGGACCATGGATCCGTTGCGCCGATGCGGTCGGCGTGAGCCGGCGGCCGACCGGGCCGCGGGCTCACGCCCGCTGAGTTTCGAGGAGATCGCGGCTCGCCACGCGCGGGAGATCGTCCTGTTCCTCCGGCGTCACACGGGGGATCATCATGACGCCGAGGATCTCGCCCAGGACGTCTTCGTCCGGGCCTGGAAATCCTTCGGCACGCTCCGCGACGCCGCGGCGGCGCGCACCTGGCTCTATCAGATCGCCCTCAATCGATTCTCCGACTTCGTGCGGTCCCGCCGCCGGTCGGCCGATCGCCTCCGGCGCGTCGCGTCTCCCGAGGCGGAGGGCGAGGCCGGCCCGGGGACCCGACCTGACAAGGCCACGATGGCGCGGGAGCTCGATGCCAGGCTCCGCGAGGCCATCCTCGCCCTTCCGGCGCGGCAGCGCGACGTCATCCTCCTCGTGACGGCCCGCGGGTTCGGCTACCCCGAGATCGCAGCCATGCTCGGCATCAGCGTCGATGCCGTGAAGATGAGCCTGTTCCACGCGCGGGAGAAGCTCCGCGCGGGTTTTGCCGGCTGGCTTCGGAGCTGAGCGACATGGACTGCCTCAGCGACGATCGCATGCAGGCCCGCCTCCTCGAAGAGTCCGCGGCATCCGAGGACGACGTCCTCGACGGACATCTGCGCGCCTGCGGCGCCTGCCGCGACCGGATGCGCAGCCTGGCGAGGTTCTTCCGGATCCTGAGGCGGCCGGTGCCGGACGACCTCGGTCCGGACTTCGAGGCGCGGTTTCTCTCCGGCCTGCGCCTTCGGATGAGGGCGGGCGCTGCCGGCGGGGCTGCGACGGCGGGCCGACGTCGTGCCGGAATGGCGCTGGCTATGGGCCTGCTGGTCCTGGTCGCCGGCGCCATCGGTCTCGTCCGGCGGGGTGCTGCCGGCCCTGCGGCGCCGGCGGCAGGTGGTGCTGCCCCCGCGGCGGTGGCTCTCTCTGACGCTCCGCCCCGGGATCGGGCTCTTGCCGCCGCTGCGACGGCGTCGGCGCTGTGCGCGGTGCGGCCGGCGGAGGATCGCGAGGGGCTGATGTCGGCGTGGGCTCCGGCCGCGCGCCTCCTGCGCGTCGCGGGATTCCATCCCGCCGACATCCTCGGCGGACTCACGGAGCATCCGGACGACGACGTCGTCATCCGCGTCGTGACGCTCCTCGGGGCGCTCGGCAGGCCCGAGTCCCGGGGTCTTCTCGCGCGGGTCATGGAGCGGTGTCAGCTCCGCCCTGCCCCCCGCAGGGCGGCGCTGCTCGCCATGGCGGCCCTGCCGGGCCGCACCGCCTTCGAGGCCATGGTGGAGGCCGGTGCGCGGCACGCAACGGCGACGGAGCGCTGCGAGGCTCTGGCAGCGTCGGGGAGTTCCCTCGCAGGGCCGGCCCTCGTCGCGCTGATCGCGGCCCGAAACGCAGGGTCTGCCGAGGCGGAAGTGCGATGGCTCGCGGCCGTTCCCGGCCGCGATACGACGGAGGCCCTCGTCCGGAAGATCGTCCGGACGCCGCTTCCGGAGGAAGCCGGGTGGAGCGCCGTCGAGGAACTCGGACGTCGTGGGGACGTGGCCGTCCGGATTCTCTCGGGGGAGATGCGATCCCTCGTTGCCGCCGGTGCGCGGACGTCAGCGGAGGCTGCCGTGCGCGCGGCGGAACTGGCCGGCCGGCTCGGCGCCGGCGGACTCGTGCCGGAGCTTCGGGCCCTGCGGGCAGCCCTGCCCGGGAGCGCGGATGTGGAGGACGCCGTCTTCGCGGCGTGGGCAGCGGCTGGCGACGGGGCAGCGCTTCTCGCCCTTGCCGAGTGCCTGCCGCGCATCGACGCGATAGAGGATCCCGGGGCCAGCGCCCGGATCGATCGGGCGCGACCGCACTTCCGGAGGCTCGGGGAAGGCGGGGCCCGCGTCCTCCTCGGAGCGCTCGACACCCGCAATGCCGATACGCGCCGCGCCGCGGTGCTGGGCGCCGGTCTCACGGGTTCCCGCGGGATCGTGCCGGTCCTATCGGCTCTCCTGCGGCGGACCGATGTCCGTTCCGAGGCGATCTTCGCTCTCGGCGAGATCGGCGGAGACGCGGCGGCGGCGCCCCTCGCCGATCTCTACGAGCGAGGGGGTGCCGTGGCACGCCGGGAGGCTCTGCGCGCCCTCGAGCGCATGGGGAGGTCGCCCGCGAGGCCGGTGATCGGGCGCCTTCGGGGATAGGCCCGGCGGGGCCGTGGCGCGCGGCCGCGCGCGGGGAGACCCGGTGTCCGGCGGGGTGCATCGGGCGGAGGATCCCGGGAAAAGACCTCCGCCGGGGGATCTCCGGAGCTGCCTCTTCGTAGTATTCTCAACGAGTGAGCGGACCCAGGAGAGGTCGCCCGGAGTAAAGACATGGAAGTCCTTTTATTTAAAGGACTTAAACTCACGCTTGCCATGATGTTCCTGCCGGCTGTGGCAGCTTGCCAGGCCGGGGAGCCGGCGGAGACGCGACCGGCGGGTGCATCGGACGGCAGAGCCTCATCGCGGGGCAGCCAGGAGCCTTCCTCCGGTGCTCCGCAGGGAGCTTCGCTCCTCGAGGGGACCGGATCCGAGTCCTGGACCCAGTATCGGGGTGATCTAGAGAACACCGGGCAGGTGCGATCGTCGCGCCTTCCGGCCCTCCGCGGGCTCAAGTGGCGCTACCTCACCGGCGGGCCCGTGACGAGCTCGCCCGTCGCCGCCGACGACATGGTCATCGTCGGTTCGGAGGACGGGTTCCTCTACGCGATCCACGCCGCCGACGGCCGTCTCCGCTGGAAGGCCAGGGCGAGCACGAAGGTCGACCACGGCATCTCCTTCTCGACGCCCTGCCTCGACGGCGACGCCGTCTTCGTGGGGTCGCGCGACGGACGCCTCTACAAGTTCCGCCGGGCCACGGGCGAGCCCCTGTGGACCTTCGAGACCGGAGGCGAGATCTACGGGTCGCCGAAGGTGAGGGACGGCGTCGTCTACGTCGGCTCCACGGACCGGAACTTCTACGCCGTGCGGGCGTCCGACGGCGGGGAGATCTGGCGCAAGGTGACGACCAACGTCGTGGGCTCCACGCCGGCCCTGGCGGGAGACATGGTCATCTTCCCGAGTCGCGACAAGCACCTCTACGTCCTCAACGCGTCGGACGGGACCGAGATCTTCAAGGTGCGGGTCTATGGCGCCTCGGTGGCGGCGCCGACTCTCGGAGCCGGATTCGCCTTCCTTCTCGTGGAGGGCCGCCGCTTCCAGGCCGTGGATCTCCTGTCGCGCACGATACGGTGGGAGGTCGATGCCACGGCGGACTCCAAGTCCGGGGCCGCCTTCGACGGCCGTCAGGTCATCGTGGGCATCGGCATGTACGCCATGGCCTTCGAGGCCGTCTCCGGCCGTGAGCTCTGGAGCTTCGCCGCGGAGCGGGCGCGGATCAGTTCGTCGCCGGCCGTGCAGGCGGACCGGGTCTACGTGACGTCCGCCGATCATCGGCTCTACGTGCTCGACCGGAAGACCGGACAGAAGGTCTGGAGCTACGAGACGGAGGGGGAGTGCTTCTCCTCGCCCTGCGTCGTCAACGGCTCGATCTACTTCGGATCGAGTGACAACTTCCTCTACGCCGTCCACTGAGCACGGGACACGGGGCCATGGCGGCAGCGGAGCCACGACGGCGCGTACGGATGCGGGTCCGGGGCCGTGTCCAGGGGGTCGGATTCCGGGAGAGCACGCGCCGGGAAGCTGCGACCCTCGGTCTCAGGGGGTCGGTCAGGAACTGCATCGACGGGTCCGTCGAGGTCCTCGCGGAGGGCCCGGCCGGGGCCATCGGAAGCCTCGTCGCGTGGTGTCGGGAGGGGCCTCCTCCCGCCCGCGTGGACTCTGTCGACGTGCTCGACGAGCCGACGGAGCCGGGCGCGGGGGGATTCGCGATCCTGGGTTGAAGGGGCTTGATACCGGAAGTCCGATGAACGTACTCTGCGCGCCCCCGGCCGCTGCCGGAGGCGCGCGCGAAATCGATGAATCAGCAGAGGTGAATCCGCCGTGGAATCGATGATCGAAGTCCGGGATCTCCGCAAGTTCTACGGCCCGTTCCAGGCCGTGCGGGGCGTCACGTTCGACGTGGAGCGGGGCGAGATCGTCGGGTTCCTCGGGCCCAACGGCGCCGGCAAGACGACGACCCTCCGCATCCTGACCTGCACGCTCAGCGCGACGGCGGGAAGCGCCCGGATCATGGGGCTCGACGTCCTCGACGCCTCCATCGAGGTGCGCCGCCGCATCGGCTACCTGCCGGAGAACGCGCCGCTCTACGGCGACATGACGGTGAAGGAGTCCCTCGACTTCGTCGCCGCGGTCCGGGGCATCCGGGGGCAGCGGCTCCGCGAGCGGCGGGACTTCGTCGTGGCGGCCTGCGGGCTCGCTCCCAAGTACCGCTCCCTCGTGAAGACCCTCTCGAAGGGCTACCGGCAGCGCGTGGGGCTTGCCCAGGCGATCCTCCACGAACCCGAGATCCTCATCCTCGACGAGCCGACCATCGGACTCGATCCGAACCAGATCATCGAGGTCAGGGAGATCATCCGGGACATCGGGCGGGAGCGAACGGTGCTCCTGTCGAGCCACATCCTCTCCGAGGTGGAGGCCACCTGCACGCGCGTCATCATCATCCACCAGGGGCAGATCGTGGCCAACGACGCTCCGTCCGCCCTGGAGGCGCAACTCGGGGACGCCGACGCGTGGACCATCACCGCGGACGCCCCCGCGCCGGATCTCCTCGGTGTCGTGGCGGGCGTCGGGGGTGTGGAAGATGCCCGGCTGCTCCCGGGGACGGACGGAACCGCGTCCGTGGCGTTCCGGGGCGCCGGCGGGCGAGTCACCGATCCGGTCTGGTCGGCCGTGTCGGCGCGCGGCTTCCCGGTCCTCGAGCTTTCCCGTCGCCGTGCGACCCTCGAGGACATCTTCCGCAAGCTCACGGCGGAATCCGCCGCCGGGAAGGGAGCCTAGGCATGGCACCGATGCTGGCGATCCTGCGCAAGGAGTTGCGCGGCTACTTCAGCTCGCCGATCGCCTACGTCTTCATCATCCTCTTCACGGCCTACACGGCCGCCCGCTTCTTCTGGACGGGGTCGCAGGAGACGGGACTCAACTTCTTCGTGAAGGGCCAGGCGGCCCTGACGGACTTCTTCTCGTATTTCCCCGCGGCCTTCATGGTCATGGTGCCCGCCATGGCCATGCGTCTCTGGCCCGATGAGCTGAAGTCCGGGACGATGGAGATCCTCCAGAGCCTGCCGCTCCGGAGCTGGCAGGTCGTCCTCGGGAAGTACTTCGCCTCGCTCCTCATCCTCGTCATCGCCCTCCTGCTCACGGTTCCCGTGGCGATGTACGTCGCGGACATCGCGGAGATGGGCGGCACGTCGCTCGACACGGGAGCCGTCGTCGCGGGGTATCTCGGGGCGCTCCTCCTCGGAGCCGCCTTCATGGCGGTGGGGATGTTCATGGCGGCCCTGGCGCGGGAGCAGGTCACGGCGTTCCTCCTCGCTCTCTGCGTCTGCGTGCTCCTCACCGGCGCCGGCGACCGCTTCTTCCTGCTCGTGACGCCGGAGTGGCTCATCGAGCCGAGCCGGTTCGTCGGCTTCGGCGTGCGCTTCGACGCCATCGAACGGGGCGTCCTCGACATCCGCGAGGTCGTCTACTTCCTCTCCTACTGCGTGTTCTTCTCCCTCTTCAACGTGGCGGTCCTCGAAGGCCGGAGGTGGAAATGAGCGCGAATCGGAGCCTCTCGGCGCGTGCGCGCTTCTGGCTCATGGCGGCCACGGTGGTCGTCACGGGCCTCATCCTCGTTCTCGTCAACCTCCTCCTCCGGGGCGTCGAGACGCTGCGGAAGGACTTCACGGAGGACCGCCGCCACACCCTCATGGCGGCGAGCGAGCGGATCGTCCGGGGGCTCGAGTCGGAGGTCCTGGTCACGGTCTACATGACGAAGGCCATGCCCGCGCTCATAAGCCACCTGCCGGAACTCGTCCGGAATCTCCTTGGCGAGTACCGGGCGCTGAGCGGCGGGCGCCTCTCCTTCCAGTTCCGGGATCCCGAGGACGACGTCGACGTCCAGGCGGAGACCGAGAAGCTCGGGATCAAGCCGCAACCCGTGGGCGAGATCCGCAACGGAACCCAGATGGGGCAGAAGTACTGCTTCGCGAGCCTCGTCTTCCGCTACGGGGAGAAGACGGTCGTCTACGACATGCTCACGGAGCTCCGGGACCGCATCCTCTCCGAGGCCGCGCTCCGGGGATCCCTCGAATACGAGTTCGCGACGGTCCTCAAGAAGATCACGGGGGAGAAGCGCGTCATCGGCATCGTCTCGGAGAAGATCCAGCCGCCGGCTGCCCCCGGCCAGCAGTCGAAGGCGACGGACTTCCTCGAGAATCTCCGTGTCCTCCTGGCGAAGTCCTTCGAGATCCAGGACGTCAGCGGTCTCAACTTCGGCAACCGCGTTCCCGAGGCCGTGTCGACGCTCATCGTCCACCGTCCGAAGAAGCTCCCGGAATCCGCGAAGTACGAGATCGACCAGTTCGTCATGCGGGGGGGGCGGCTCATCGTGCTCCTCGATCACACGGCGGTCGAGCTGCCGAGCCGGACCGGGCGGCAGCTCCAGAACCTCAAGGGCACTCCCACCGAGCCGGGCCTTCTCGATCTCCTCGAGCACTGGGGCATCCGCGCGACACCGTCCATCCTGCAGGACCGCTCCAACGTCCCCGTGGCCATTCCGGAAACGGATCCCGCCTTCCCGCAGCGCGTGCTCCGCACCGTGACGAAGGGATTCGTGTCCTGGATCCGCGTGCCGAAGGAACAGCTCGACCCCACGAACACGATGTCCTCCACCGTCGGAGGCCTCACGCTCTTCGCGGCCTGTCCCCTCGAGGTCGTGGACGAGAACCTCCGCCGCTCGGGGGTCTCGGCGGAGATCCTGGCGCGAACCTCGGGAGAATCGTGGACCCTCGACGACCTCGCGGCGGACCTCGATCCGGCGAAGCAGCAGGTCGCCGGATCCGAACAGTGGAAGAGCTTCCCCGTCGCCGTCCTCCTGAGCGGCCGCTTCCCGTCGTTCTACCGGGGAAAGGACATCCCGAAACCCGTCGGTGCCGATGGACAGGAGCTGCCCAACGCGCCGCCTTCGGACCGCACGACCATCGAGTCGTCCGCCGCGGACACCCGCGTCCTGGTCGTGGGTGATGCCGACTTCATCGACGACACCTTCCTCCTCTGGCTCCGCAACATCTACGCGCAGCAGTTCCAGGGCAATGCGGGGACCGACGCGGCCCGGCAGAACCTCTCCTTCGCGCTCAACGCCGCGGAGAGCTTCTCCCTCGGCACGGACGTCCTCGAGATCCGGAGCCGCCAGATCCGCTCGCGCGAGGTCGACATGTCGAAGGTGGACGAGGGGACGAAGCGGTGGGCCCGGTGGCTCACGATCGGCGTCATCCCGGGCGTCGTCGTGCTCTTCGGCATCCTCCGCATGGTGATCCGCTGGGTGGGCACGACCCTCCCGGCCGCGGCGGCGACGCGCCCTCACACCCTCAAGGACCCGGATCCGTCATGAGACCGCTTCTCATCCTCCTCGTCGTGCTCGTGCTGCTCGCCGGCCTCTGGCTCTCGGGCCTCGTCGTGCCCGGACCCTTCTCGCCGGACCCCTTCCACGAGAACGCGGGTCCGAAGGTGACGCCGCTCCCGGCCCTCGAGGTCCGGCGGGTGGCGCGGATCGACATCAGGGACGGGCAGGGCTCCGTCACGCTTCGCTGGAACGGCACGACGTGGACGCTGCCCGACCGGGCCGACTATCCGGCGAAGGCGACCCAGGTGGAGACGGCGCTCAAGCATCTCCAGGATCTGGATCGCCCGTCGAAGGCGGGCTTTCGGGCGAGCAATCCCTCCCTGCACGAGATCTACAGCGTGAAGGGGGACGGCCGAACGCGCGTCACGCTCCGGGACGACGGCGACGTCGTGCTTCTCGATCTCGTCATCGGGAAGATGGAGGATCCCGTGAAGGACGGGAACCCGCGGGCCCGCGCCGTGTTCGTCCGCGAGGCGTCCCGCAACGACGTCTTCGGGGTCAACGAGCCCGCCTTGAGCCACGCCTTCATGACGCGTCCCCAGGGCTGGATGGACGTCCGAGTCTTCGGACACGAACCGGCGGCGCAGCAGGAGCTCATGGCGTCGGTGACCGAAATCGAGATCGAGGGGCTCGAGGAGGCGGCGGCGGCCGAGTCCGGACCCGCCGGGGAGGAAAGTCGCCCTCTCGTCCACACGCGACTCCGTCTCGTCGCGGAGGAGGTGGAGGAGGACGCGCCCGCCGCGGCGACGCCGGACAGGTCGGGGGTCCTGCCCCGGCCGGCGGGCAACACGCCTCCGGCGGAGTCCGCGCCGGCGGACGCGGCCGAATCGAAGCCGAAGGTCCGGGTCGTGAAATGGCGCGTCGCGGAGCCCGAGGGCCGGGCGGATCTCGAGGTCTACGAACCCATCGTGAAGTCGATCCTCCAGAGCGCCTTCGTGATGAGCTTCGACGACATCGCCGGGGGCGGCCAGATGCCCGAGGCCGGGTTCGATAACGCGCGGCTCCGCCTCACGCTTCGCATGAAGGGCGGCGGCTCGCATCGGATCGTGTTCGGCCGGGCGAAGGCGCCCGAATCCGCGCCGGCGGAGGCCTCCGGGCGGGCGATGCCGGTGCTGCTGTACATGAAGGCCGACGACCTCCCGTGGACCTACCTCGTGAACGAGTGGCGGGAGAAGTCGTTCCGGAAGAAGCCGGAGGATCTCCGGAAACCCGAGCCGCCGCCGGGCACCGGAGCGGTCCCCGGGAGGCCCGGACAGGACCGCCCGCCCATTCTCCTGCCCGAGGAGGGCGCCGAAACGCGGCGCTGATCCGCGCCTCCGCGTGCGCTCACTCCGCGAGAAGGAGCGCGCGGCGGACCACGCTCTCCACGGGCTCGCCGGGAGGCGCCGCCTCGAGCGCCCGGGCCACGGCGGTCTCGGCCGCGCGCTCTGCGTAGCCGAGGACGACGAGGGCCTGGACGGCATCCCGCTGCCGGGCGTCGCCGCGGCCGCGCCCCTCCTCCGGGGCGCCGTCCGAGGGGGCCGCGAGCTTGCGGATCCGGGTCGCGAGGGCGGCCACGAGCTTCCGGGCGGTGACGGCGGAGACGCCGCGGAGACCCGCGAGAGCGTCGACGTCCTCGTTGAGGATCCACTCGCGCAGCGTGGCCGCGCTGGCGGCCGAGAGGAGGTCGCGGGCGCGGGAGGGACCGAATCCCTGGACCGTGAGGATCGTGCGGAAGAGCATGCGGTCGAACGGGTCCGCGAAGCCCCAGAGCGTGAGGGCGTCGTCCGTGACCTGGAGGTGGACGAAGTAGGCGACGTCGTCCCCCGGAGCGGGGCAGCCGCCGGACGCCGCCGGGACGTGGAGGATGTAGCCGATCCCGCCGACATCGAGGACGACCTCGCGGCCGCTGTGGCGGACGAGGCGACCGCGGAGGAACTCGTACATGGTGGGGGAGGGCCGTTAGTCGTCGATCGTGCGGAGCTCGAGACCGTGCTCCGTGAGCTTCTTCTTGATCTCGTTCAGCGACGTGACTCCGAAGTTCCGGATGTTGAGGAGGTCCTGCTCACTGAAGTTGATGACGTCCCCGAGCGTGGCGCACTTGAGCTGCATGAGAGCCTTGCGGCACCGCACCGGAAGCTCGATCTCCGAGATGGGCTTTGAGAGGACGGTGGGATCGCTGACGGACGGAGGCGCGGCCAGGGGCGGCCTCGATCCCGAGGATCGGAGCGGCATCGGATCCTCGTGGCCCGACATGCCGAGCCGGAGCCCCTGGCTCTCGAGGATCATCTTGATCTCGTTGAGCGACGTCTCCCCGAAGTTCTTGTAGGAAAGCAGATCCTGTTCGGTCTTCGAGATGAGGTCGCCGAGAGTCTCGATCTTCATCCTCGCGAGGCAGTTCCGGGCCCGGACGGAGAGCTCGAAGTCCGTGATGGGCGTCCCGAGGATCAGAGTGCGCCGGTCCGAGGTCTTCTCCTTCTCCTCGTCGTAGTACATGCCGAGGGAGGAGATCGCATCGGCCCGGTAGAGGGTGGCCAGCGGGTGGCCCGGGATGCGGTCGAGGATCGCATCGTAGCAGCGCACGGCGGCGGTGCAGTCGCCCGTGTCCTCATAGAGGAGCCCGAGGTTCAGGAGCGCGCCGACGTGGAACGGCTTGTGGTCGACGATGTCCTGGAGGTCGCTCATCGCGTCGTCCGTGCGGCCCTCGAAGGCGGCGATGAGGGCGCGACGGAAGAGGGCACCGACGTGGGCCGGATCCTCCTCGAGAATGGCATCGTAGGTCCGGCGGGCCTCCTCGACGTCGCCTTCGCGCTCCGCGAGCCAGCCGGTGTGGAAGCGGCCGTGGAGCGTCCGGCGGAACGCCTCGCCGGCCTGGTCGAGCTCGCGTTTGACACCCGCGGGATCGTCCATCACCATGAAGGCTTCGAGCCGGAGGAGGCGAGCCGCCTGGCTCGTCTCCTCCTTGAGGAGCGCGAGCGCGCGGGCAGGTTGCCGCTTCGGACGCCCGTCGTCGAGGGCGACTTCTCCCTTGAGGAGGCACTCGGCCTGGCAGTAGGTGAGGGCGCCCTTCGGCCGGAGCTTCGAGAGGTGCGGCCAGGCGTCCGAGTACGACGCGCGCATCCAGAGCGCGAGTCCCCGCGTCCGGTGGGCGTCATCGCCCGACGTCGCTTCCGCCGCCCCGAGCGCCCCGATCCTGCGATCGAGGATTTCGAGGGCCCGGATGTCCGTGAGGACCTTCCTCTTGAGGGCGAGGAGGGAGTCGAGGGAGGGATCCGCCGCTGCGGCGAAGCTCCAGAGCTCCTCTTCGGTGATCGGGGTCCCGGGGGCCGTCGTGGCCTCGCTGCCGCTCTTCATCGCTGTGGCTCCCAAGCTGTCGTCGGTTCCGAGGACGAACGAGTATGGTCGCCGGAATCGGCGCGATTTCAACGACATCCCCCTCGGGAGGGACCGGCGGGCGTTGTCCGGGGGAGCGGCGTCGGTTAGATTCCCACCGCGGCCGCGGACTGTTCCCCGTTCCCGGAACCCCGGGCCGGGGGTGCGGGGCGGGGCCTGCGGCGCCGCCCGTCCCCGGCGGCAGGGGAGAAGGGCGCTCCCCGGCGGCAGGAACCATGTTCGACAACCTCTCGCGCACATTCCAGGGACTCTTCGGCAGGCTCTCGGGCAAGGGCCGCCTCACGGAGTCCAACGTGGAGGAAGCGCTCCGGGAGGTCCGCGTGGCGCTCCTCGAGGCGGACGTGAGCCTCCCCGTGGCCCGGGACTTCATCGCCGGGGTCAAGGCGAAGGCGCTGGGCGAAGCCGTGCTCCGGGGCGTCAACCCGGGGCAGATGATGGTGAAGATCATCTCCGACGCCCTCGTGGATCTCCTCGGCCCCGAGGATCCGGCCATCGCCTTCGCCCCGGAGGGACCGACGGTGATCCTCATGGCCGGTCTGCAGGGTGCCGGAAAGACGACGACCTGCGGCAAGCTGGCCTATCACCTCCGCCGGAAGGGCCGCCGGCCGCTCCTCGTGGCTGCCGACGTCCAGCGGCCCGCGGCGGTGGAGCAGCTTCGCGTCCTCGGCTCGCAGATCGAGGTGCCGGTCCACAGCGAGGAGGGCGGGCGCCCGCCCCGGATCTGCCAGCGCGCAGTGGAACGCGCCCGCACCGAGGCGTTCGACACCGTGATCCTCGACACTGCCGGGCGCCTCCATGTCGACGAAGCGCTCATGGCCGAGGTGGCGGAGATCGCGGAGAAGACGCGGCCCCACGAGATCTTCCTCGTCTGCGACGCCATGACCGGCCAGGATGCCGTGATCTCGGCGCGGAAGTTCCACGAAAGGCTGCCCCTCACCGGCGTCATCCTGACGAAGCTCGACGGAGACGCGCGGGGCGGCGCGGCCCTCTCGGTCAAGGCCGTCGTGGGGCGCCCGATCAAGTTCGTCGGCCTCGGCGAGAAGATCGACCGGCTCGACGTCTTCCATCCGCGGCGGATGGCCGACCGGATTCTCGGGATGGGCGACGTCGTGAGCCTCGTCGAGAAGGCCCAGGAAACGATCGACCAGGCGGAGGCCGAGGAGCAGGCGGAGAAGCTCTTCGTCGGCAGCTTCAGCCTCGGGGACTTCATGACGGCGCTGCAGCGGCTCCGGAAGATGGGGCCGATCGGCGAGCTCATGAAGCTCGTGCCGGGGATGGGCGCTCAGATGGGGGACATGGCCGTCGACGAGAAGGACTTCGTCCGGATGGAAGCCGCCATCCAGTCCATGACGCCCGACGAGCGTCTCCACCCCGAGATTCTGAACATGGAGCGCCGGGAGCGGATCGCGAGGGGCGCGGGAATCCCCGTGCACCACGTCCATGAACTGCTCAAGGGGTTCCGGAACATGAAGAAGCAGCTCAGGACGCTCAGGAAGATGGGTATCCTCGGGTCGCTTTTCGATCCCACCCGCAAGCTCGAGAAGACCCGTAAACAGGAACTCGATGCCCTGCGGAAGAGCGGCGTGAATCCCTTCGACACGAAGGCCCTCAGGAGCTTCCGCAAGGCCGCGGCGGAGCAGCGCGGCCGGCGCGGCCGGGGCTGATGCCCCGGAGCGACGGCGATCTCAGGAACACGGCAGGAAAGAGGAGAACCGGAGAACCCATGGCAGTCAAGATCAGGCTCACCCGCACGGGGAGGAAGAACTACCCATTCTACCGCATCGGTGCGTTCGACTCGCGGATGCAGCGGGACGGAGCGGCGCTCGAGTATCTCGGGTACTACGACCCGCGCGAGATCACGCGGAAGCGGCTCGAGATGAACGTGGAGCGCGTGAAGTACTGGCTCTCGGTGGGCGCGGAGCCGTCCGAGACGGTGGCCTCGTTCCTCCGCGCGGAGAAGGTGGAGTACAAGAAGGAGCGGGCGGTCCGCCGGCGCGCGCGTACGCGCGACAGGATGAAGGGCCGTGCCTCGGCCCGCAAGGCGCGGCGCCGGACCGCCGGAGGCGGCGGCGCGAAGAAGGCCTGATTCCCCGGCGTTCGGGGCATGGCGGACGCGAAGCTCCCCGCTCTCCTGCGTCTCCTCGAGCCGCGACTCGGAGGCCTGCGGAGCCTTCCGCCGGACCCGCCGCTCGAGCAGGTCATCCTCGCGATCCTGGCCCGCGGCACGTCGGAGGCGCGGGCACTGGCGTCGCTCCGGCGGCTCCGCGCCGCCTTCGTGGACTGGAACGAGGTGCGCGTCTCCACCGTGAGGGAGATCATGGACGCGTCGGGCCTCGGCTCGGGCGAGGCTGCCCGCGAGCGGGCGGTGCTCATGCGCGATCTCCTCTCCGGAATCCACCGGAGGTTCAACCGCCTGAGCCTCGATGCGCTCCGTGGCCCCCGTTCGAAGACGATCGAGCGGCGCCTCGAACGATTCCTCGAAGTCCTCGGCTCCCGCAGCTCCCGTACGGCGGCGGTCATCCGGCGCGTGCTCGACGGGGACTCGCCGTCGGTTCCCGCCGCTCCAGGGGTCGCGCGCGTGGTCCGACGGCTCGGGCTCACGGCGCGGACCCCGCGGGCGGGGGAGCTCAGGGCGCTTCTGACGGCGGATCTCGGGGCGGAGGACCGCCTCCTCGCTCTGCAACTCCTCCACGGCGTTGCCGACGACTTCTGCCTCGAGGAGGACCCGCGCTGCCCCCGATGCCCGGCGGAGGACGCCTGCGCGTTCCGGCGGGCCGCAGCGCGAACCGCACGCCCGAAGCGCGGGGCTCCGAGAGCTTCGAAATCCGGCGCGCCCGCGGCTCCGGCGGGTCGCCGCCCCCGCGGGAAATGACGCGCCCCGTCGCCGCGGGGTTCCGGACCGCCCGGGGGCAACGCCTCGTCCTCGCGTCGGCATCGCCGCGCCGTCTCGAGCTCATGAAGGCGGCAGGCTACCGGGTCACGGTGCGACCGTCGGACGTGTGCGAGTCTCCCCCGCCCGGCCTCCGCGATCACGGTCGCATCGTCGAGGCGCTCGCGGCCCGCAAGGCGCGCGCCGTCCCCCGGCGAGCGGGAGAGTGGATCCTCGCCGCGGACACCCTCGTCTTCGTCGGAGACCGTACTCTCGGAAAGCCGGCGCACCGCACCGAGGCCGCGGCCATGCTGAGGCGCCTTTCCGGGGCGCAGCAGGAGGTCCTCACGGGCGTCGCCCTCGTCGACCTGCGGGGGCGGCTGCTCCTCGGCCACGAGCGAACGGTGATCCGCATGCGGACGATCCCGGAGGCCGAGATCCTCGCGTATGTCGCGGGCGGGGAGTCCGACGGGAAGGCGGGGGCCTACGCCATCCAGGAGTCCGGCGACCGTTTCGTGGAGTCGCTCGTCGGGGGTCTCAGCAACGTCGTCGGAC
>CAYQRN010000099.1:0-16620 GCA_964419995.1 uncultured Planctomycetia bacterium | reverse complement strand
GGACAGGCCCTCGACCTGGTGCGCGATCACCGCGGCCGCGCCGAAGACCTCCTCGCCTTCATGCTCGGCGACCTCAAGGACCGGCTCAAGGCCGTGGGACGCCTCGACATCCTCGGCACCGTGGCGCGGAGGGCGGGCGACTACTTCGAGACGCGCCCTCCGGATCCCGCCCGGCCGGAGGAGGTCCGCCAGCACGCCGCGGCGCTCCGGAACCTCGGCGAGATCCTGAGCGCAGAGGGCGACCAGGAGGCGGCCCTCGCCCACCACCGCTCGGCTCTGCGCATCGCGGAAGGTCTCGTCCTGGCCCGCCCGGGCGACGCGGCGGCGCGGAGGGATCTCGTCTCCATCCTCTCGGCCATCGCCGCCGCGGAGATGGTGGCCGGACGCCGGACGGAGGCCGTGGCCACGGCGGGGCGCTCGCTCGCCCTGCGGCGGGAGCTGCTCGCCGCCGTCCCGGCGAACATCGAGCACGAGCGCCTCGTCGCCGCCGGGCTCGTCATGCTGGGCAACACGCTGAATGCCGCGCGGCGCCCGCGGGAGAGTCTCCCGGCCTACGAGGAAGCCGTCGCCCTCTGGCGGGGTCTCGTCGAACGGGACCCGGCGCCGGCTTGGCGCCGCGAGCTCGCCGTGACGCTCCAGAACTTCGCGGAGGCGCGGCGCCTCGACGGCGATCCGGGGTCGGCCCTGGCCCTTCGCCGCGAGGGACTCGGGATCTTCCGCTCCCTCGCCGCCGCCGAACCGGAGAACCGGGAGTGGATCGAGCAACTCGCCACGGGAAGCCACGGGATCGCCCTCGCGCTCCGCGGGCTCTCGGATCCGGTGGCCGCGACCGCCGCCTCGGAGGAGGCCGTGACGCTCTTCCGCCGCCTCCTCCGGGAGGACCCCGAGAACTCCCGGCGCCTCTTCCAGCTCGGCCACGCCCTCAATGTCCTCGGCGTGCTCCACGAGGATGCGGATCGCGTGGACGCAGCCCTCGGCGCCTTCGATGAGGCGGCGGCGCGGCGCCGGCGCCTCTCCGAGATCGACCCGAAGAACCGCGCCTGGCGGCTCGATCTCCACCACGCCGAAGGAGCCCGCGCCCGGGTGCTCGCCGACCTCGGGCGCGGAGAGGAGTCCGCGGCCGCAGCGGCGGCGGCGACGGCCGAGGCCCGGCATCTCGCGGCGGCCGGAAGCCCGGAGGACATCTCCCGGCTGGCCGGCGCCCTCCTCTCGGAGGCCGCCTTCGCCCGGGAACAGGGCAGGACCGATGCGGCCGCGGCCCTCGCCTCGGAGTCCATCCGCGCCGGACTCGATGCGCTGAAGGGTGGCGCCGCGGACCCCCGCCAGACGGATACGTACCTGAAGACGGCCCGGCGCGCGGCCCCGCTCCTCCGGGACGGAGGACGCCCGGAGGAGGCCCGCCGCGCCCTCGCCGCCGCCGTGGACGCGGCGCGCCGGATGACGGGCGGGAGCCGGGCCTCCGCTCTCCCGCCGCTGCCCGTGGCTCTCCTCGCCCTCGGAGAGCTCGAGGCGGCCTGCCACCGTTTCGCCGAAGCGGCGAGGCCCTTCCACGAGGCCATCGAGTGCATCGAGGAGGCGGCGCGGGCAGCCACCGACCCGGCCGCGCGTACCGCGCTGGCGGAGGAGGCTGCCGCCGCGCGGCTCCGCCTCGCCGAGGCCCTCTGGCGGGCCGGGCGGACACGGGACGCGTCGGAGATCGCCCGCGGGATCGGCGATGCGGAGGGCTCCGAGGACACGCGTGACGGATTCCGGACGCTCCGGACCGCCCTCGACGCGCTGACCGGCCTCGTCGCGGGCAAAGAAGCCCGGACCACCACCGACCTCGCACTCCTCGCCGTGCATCATCTCGATGCCGGCCGCACGAACGAGGCGCTGGCCGCCTTCCATTCGCTGCTGCCGCGTCTCGACGCCGAACCCGTCTCGACCCCCCTGCCGCGCCGCGCACTCCTCCTCGAGGGCGCCCGCGCCGCGGCTCTCCACCTCGCCCGGTCTCCGGCGGCGGATCTTTCCGCCGAGATCCGCTCCCGGGCGGAGAAGGTCGCCATCGAGTCCCTCGCGGCCGCGCTGCGGATCCTCGACGCGGCCCTCCGCGAGATCGATCGCCGCCTCGCGGAGTCGAAACCCGATGCCGGCATGCGGGCGGCACTGCGGGAGCGGCGCGGCGACCTCCGCGCGGCGGCGGATCACATCCGGCATCACGACCCCGACCTCGCGCCCCTCCGCGGGCTCCCGGCCCTCGCGTCGCTCCTCGGGAACTGATCAGGGCCGGGCGTAGTGCCTCGGCCTGGCCCAGGAGTCGCGGCCGGCCCGCAGGAAGGCGTCGAGAAGTCCGACGAGATCCTCCGCCTCGTCCCGCCGCGCGTCGAGGAGATCCCGCCGCTCTCCGGGATCGGTGGCGAGATCGTAGAGGCGCATCGTGCCGAGGGCCCGGTGGGCGTGGAGCTTGAGCCCCGAGGGCGCGATGACGGCGCAGGCATCCTCGAAGGCGGCGAGGGCGAAGAGGTGGCGGCGCGGGAGCGGAGCCTCGCCCGTCATGAGCGGCAGGAGGCTCACGCCGTGGAAACGGCTGGCGGCGCCCCGGCGGAAGAGGTTCACGACGGTTGGTGCGAGGTCGATGTGGGCCACGGGATCCTGGAACGTCCGGGGCGGGACGCCGGGCACCTTGAGGACGAAGACGGTGCGAAGCTGCTCCTCGAGAGGAAGGAAGCCGCCGACGCGGCCGTGATCGCCGAGCCCGGTGCCGTGATCGGCCAGCACGGCGATCACGGCGTTTCCGCATCCCGGCTGGGTCACGAGGCCGTCGAGGAGCCGGCCGAGCGCGCGGTCCGCCTGGGCCATGGCGTTGTCGTAGAGGCCCTCCGGCCCCGGACCGAAATCCCCGACCGCCGGATCCCGCGTCCAGGGGAAGTGGGTCTCCGTGAAGTAGAGGATGGCGAGGGTCCCCTCGGCTCCCTCCGCGAGGCCCCGGAGGACCCGATCCACACGCGTGAGGGCGCTGCGCTCGCGAATGAAGACGGTCTCCCGAGGCAGCGCCGCGGCCCCGCCGTGATTGCGGAAGAAGGCCTCGTCCGAGAGACCGTTGTAGTCCGAACCGAAGGCCGTGATGAGGAAGCGGCGATATCCGATCTCGAGCAGGTCCTTCGTGAGAAAGGGATCGTGATCGGGAATCAGCATGGTCCGCGATGAATAGCGCCCGGTGAGGACGTGCCTCATGCCGAGGGACGTGGCCGTGCCTTGGCTCCGGCACGCGGTGAAGGTCGCGGCGGTGGCGGCGAAGGCGTCGAGGCGGGGCGTCGTCCCCTTCCGGTAGCCTCCGTGGCCCGTGCGGTCCACGCGCGCGCCGTCAATGACCACGAGCACGATGGGCGGGAGCCGCTCCGGCACGGGGAGCCCCGCAACCTCCGGAAGGCGGGACGCTTCAGGCGGGGCCACGACGCCCGCGTCCTCCGGGCGCACGGGCCCTTCGCCGAGGGGGCGGCCTCCGAGGAGCCAGGCGACGGGCGTGGCGCGGAGGAAAGCGCGGCCGATGGCGGTGTGCTCATGGAGGACCGGAGGCAGGGCCTCGCTCCGGAGGAGGACGGCGGAGCCGAGGACCAGCGCCGCCCACACGGAGAGGACGATGGCGGCGGCGCGCCGCCCGCGGAGCAGCGGCGTTTTCAGGACCGCGAAGAGGAGGGTCGCGAGGAGTGCGGCGCAGAGGAGCGCGAAGACCTGCGTGGCGACGATGCCATAGTCCTGCAGCGCCGGGTAGCAGCCCGTGGAGAGGAGGATCGTGAGGGCTGCACCCATGCCGATGGCGATCGCACGGGCGAGGCCGGGGCCCCGCAGCGGTCTCGCCACGGCGAGGAGCGGAGCGAGGAGCGGCGCCGTGGCGGACAGGGCCACGAGGCGAAGGACCTCCCGTGGCGGCAGGGCCGCCGCCGCGGGGCCGGGCCCTGGCGCAAGCCAGCGGAGATTCGCCGCTACGGAGGCGGCGATCACGAGCCCGGCGAACTCGGCGAGAACGACGGCGTGGACCAGGAGCCCGACGGCGGCGAGCTCGTCGGCGAGGGACCATGTCACGATGGTGAGGACGAGGGCGGCGGCGACGGCGCCGGTCGCCGTCGCGATGAAGAGCGGGAAGACCCCTGGATCAGGGCGGCGGCGACCGGCGTCGGCCACGATGAGAGCGAGCGTCGCAAAGGCCGCCACGACGACGAGGGGCGCCACGGCAGCCAGCAGCGGCTGGAGGAGGAGGAGGCGCGTGAGCTCGCCCGGGCGGACGAGATCCGCCGCGATGGGACGCGTGTGGAACAGCACCTCGAGGATGCTGGCGACGAGGAAGGCCAGAAACGGGAGGAGGATCGCCTCGGCCGCCGCGACGAGACGGCCGGCGGCGGGCGGCGCCGGAAGGAAGCGCGGCCCGTCGCCGCCGCCCGAGCGGAGCGCGTCCGCCCGGGACAGGAGATGATGAACCGCGAGGGCCGGCAGGGCGATGGCGAGACCGTGCACGGATCCGGTGACGGCGGCCATCGCACCGCCGGCGGTGAGGACGAGCGCGGGGATGTGGCGGGTCGGGCCGGCGCGGCGGCGCAGGACGATGCCGGCGGCGATCGCCGCCACGGCGACTCCGAGAAGCGCCGCCGACAGGGCGCGGAAGAGAGGGCCGTGGTCGAAGAAGAAGCGGGACGGCGCGAACTCCTCGCGGATGATCGCTCCCGTCTCGACGACGCGATCGAGAGCGCTGGCCAGGAATGCCGCCGCCGCGAAGAGCGCGAAGGCCGTCTCCGAGATCCGGTCGACGAGCGTCACCCTGCCCGACACGCGCCGTCTCAGCGGCCGGGCGCCCGGTGCACGCGGCACGTCATCGTGAACTCGAGGGCCGGGATCGAGAGCTCGACGTCGTCGATGGCCTCGCAGTCGATCCTGGCGCCGCCCCGCTCCACGGATTCAGCCGTGCGCGGCGCATCCCCGAAGACGGCGTCGAAGGCCCGCGGAGACAGCAGGATCACGTCCCCGAAGGTCTCGTCGATGGGAACCCGGAAGGCGTGGACGACGCGGGAGCCCCAGGCGCGAAGCCCGACTTCGAGGGCATGTTCGCCGGCCGGACCGGATCCGGCGCGGAAGACGTGCCGCCGGCTCCCGGCCCTCACGACGAGGGCGCCCCCCGGCGCCCGGGTGATCTCGGTGAACCTCGCAGCGAGCTCGCGCCCGCCCACGACGAACTCCTCCCCGCCCGGCCGCACCGCCGCCGGCTCCGTGGCGCAGCCGCCTCCCGGGAGGAGCGGGACGGCAAGGAACACGACCGCTGCCATGGACTTCCGGATGGTCCCCATCGTGATGAAACCTCGAGCCTGCGGCTGCTATAAACACCCGGATCGGACGCTGCGTGCGGCCCGGACCGCCCGCCGGCGGGTATCGCGTGGCACCATGCTACGGACATCGCGCCGGGACGGGAGCCTCCGGCCGCTGCAGCGCTGTCGCCCGCGGGAAGATCCGCCACGGGGCGCGTATACTCCTCCGTCCCTCCGGCGACTCCCGCGGGGAGCCTCGCCGGGCGGACGGGCGGGATTCCGGCGCCCCCCGACCCTTCGGGGCGCGGGCGGCGGTCTTGCCCACACGTCCGGAAACGAATCGAGGATAGCGCGATGAAGGCATTCCGACTTCTCCTCTTCAGCGCCGCACTGATCGGCGCCGCCTACGCGGTCACGTACACGTGGCTCACGTCCGAGGACGCGGAGAAGGCCGGCCAGGCCCTCTCGGCGAGTTCCGAGGTCCAGATGTCCGCCGCGCGGACGTCGCCGGTGGCGAAGTACCCCTTCTCCCGCGCGGCCATCGACGAGCGGAAGGCCACGCTCGACCGCCGCCTCGCCGAGAAGGGCCGGGTGACGCTCGCCGGGACGGCGGAGGAACCGCTCTTCAAGGCTGCCTTCGCCAATGCCCGGGCCACCTTCCGGGTGGCCGAGCACCCCTTCGTCAATCCCGGGAACATGGCCGTGGCCTCCCTCGCCCTCCTCGCCCTCGCCCTCATCCTGCCCCGCACGCGGTTCCGGGTGACGGCCCTCATGCTCCTCCTCGTCTTCGGGGCGGTGGCTCTCGTCGAGTTCATGCCTGAGGCGTCGCGGATCTCCTTCTTCGATACGGTTTCGTTCCTGACGCCTGTGAACACCCACTTCCCGCACGTGGCCCTCGGGTTCCTCGCGGTGAGCCTCCTCGTGTTCATGTGCGTGTCGCCGCGCACCCGCGGCTACGAAGACTGATCCGTTCCCGACCACCGGAGCCCCCCGCATGGGAAGCCTCAGGGACGCCCTCCGCAAGGCGAACCTCATCGACGAGAAGGACGCGAAGAAGGTCGCCCACGAGGAGCGGGTGCGCCGGAAGGAGCTCGGTCACGAGGGCCTCCGCGACGAGCGCCGCCAGGCGGAGGCCGCCGCCCGCCAGCGCGCGGAGGAGGACCGGGAGGCGCAGCGCGCCGCCGCCGCCGCCGCGCGGGAGCACGCGGCCCCCGCCGAGGTCCTCGCGATGGCGCGGGACCTCGTCCTCGCGCACCAGGTCCGGAGCGGGATCAAGGGGAACCGGCGGTTCCACTTCGTCACGCGCTCCGACACCATCGCGTTCATGGAGGTGGATCCCGGCGCCGGACGGGCCCTCGAGTCCGGCGAGCTGGCCATCGTCGAGGTTCCCGGCGAGCGCATCGAGACCTTCGCCGTCATGAAGGGCTCGGCGGTGCGCCGCCTCAGGGAGCTCCAGCCCGAGCTTCTCCGGTTCTTCGGCCCCGACTTCTCCTGATCGCCCTTTGGCCCCCTCTCAGAACTGGAAGTAGAGGAACGGCGACCAGCTCTGGAAGAAGCGGTGGACCACCGCCGCCGCGAACAGGAGCGGCGCGAGCAGACCCGCAGCGTAGCCGGGATTGAGCGCGATGCGGTGCGAAGGCCGTCCGCCGAACGCCACCGCCGCCGCCACGACGAGACCCGCGACGTGCAGGGGTCGCACCTCCATCGCCGGCGCGAAGCCCCCTCCGCCGGCTCCCGCGAGACTCGCGAAGTAGGCCATCGCCCCGCCCATGGACGTGGCGCGAAAGAAGACCCACCCGCCGAGGGCAATCACGAAGGTGGCCGCCACGGCCAGGGGCGCCGGAAGGGCGGTCCAGGGTGCGCGGCGTCCGAGCTGCCGCTCGAGGATGAGCCAGGATCCCTGCCAGGCGCCCCAGGCGATGAACGTGAACGCCGCGCCGTGCCAGAGGCCGCCGAGCAGCATCGTGAGCGCCAGGTTGACGCGCGTCCGGACAGCTCCGGCGCGGCTGCCGCCGAGGGGGATGTAGAGGTAGTCGCGGAGCCACGTCGAGAGCGAGATATGCCAGCGGCGCCAGAATTCCGTGATGCTCCTCGATCGGTAGGGAGAATCGAAGTTCACGGGGAAGGCGAAGCCGAAGAGGAGGCCGAGGCCGATGGCCATGTCGGAATAGCCGCTGAAGTCGAAGTAGATCTGGAAGGCGTAGGCGAGAAGCCCGATCCAGGCGTCCGCCAGGGAGGGGGCAGCGGCGCCGAAGGCCGCATCGGCCAGGGGCGCCACGGTGTCCGCGATGAGGATCTTCTTCGCGAAACCGATCTGGAAGAGCAGGGCGCCGGTGGAGAACTTCGTGAGGGAATGAGTGCGCGACCGGAGCTGATCCGCCACGTCCCGGTAGCGGACGATGGGGCCTGCGACGAGCTGGGGGAAGAGGGCGACGTAGGCCACGAAGCCGGCGACGCTCCGTGTCGCGGGGACTTCACGGCGGTAGACGTCGATGGTGTAGCTCATCGACTGGAAGGTGTAGAAGGAGATCCCGACCGGCAGGACGACGGCGGTCCATCCGAGCGGCGCGACGCCCATCGAGGCGAGGATCGTGTTCAGGGTCTCGACGCCGAAGTTCGCGTACTTGAACCAGCCGAGGAGCCCGAGGTTGGCGACGACGGAGACGAGGAGGAGCCGCCGGCGGCGACGCGGGTCGTCGCTCCGTTCGATGGCCCCGCCGACGTAGAAGTCGAGAAGGCTGCTGCCCAGCATGAGGAGGACGAAGTCCGGTCGCCACCAGCCGTAGAAGACGAAGCTCAGGAGCGCCAGGACGTACGTGCGCCAGGATCGCGGAGCGAGGGCGTAGACGAGGAGCGTTGCCGGCAGGAACCAGACGAGGAAGACGGTCGACGTGAAGATCACGGGCGAAGCCTCAGGATCTCCACATCGGCGATCTCGAACGGGACCATCCGGTTGACCGGGTCGATCCGCAGAGCCCTCACGACGCCGCCGGGGATGTCGGGCACCGGGACGACGAGGCGCTGGAACGCGGCGCCGCCGGCCAGGGCGGCGCTCCGGGCCCCCGACTCGGCGAACCCGGCGCCCGTGTCGAAATAGACCTTGGCGACACCGGGCTCGGCCACGCGCTGCCGCCACGTGATGGCATGGCGCCCGTCCGCGGGAATCGGGCGCCGGAGGATGTACGCAACGCCCGGGTCCGCGGTGGCCGGGCGGCCGGCGATCGCGCCATCGGGAGTCGCGGTCAGCTCGACGTGCACCGCGTCACGGCGGACGTACTCGAGGGGATCGGCCCGGGCGGCGTCGTATTCCATTGCGCCGCCGAGTTCGTCGACGAGCCGCCGCAGCGGATGGAGGAACTCGGCGCGGCGGCGGAAGAGGTGCTTCTCCGGGAACTCCCAGACGATAAGGGCCGGGAGCTTCGCCTTCCCCCCGAGGAACTGCCGGATCCGTTCCTCGAGGCGAATGAGAGGTCCCCGGGCCGGAAGGGAGCGATCCTCCACGGCGCGGCGCAGATGGGCGGCCAGGAGCGAGCCGAAGCCAAGGGAGTGGGAGAAGCTGGTCCCGAAGAGCGCCACGCCCGGGTCTCCGATCGGCGCGGCGGATTCCGCCGCCCTCCGGGGGACCGCCGCGACCCGGGTCACATTGGCCGTGAACCTCCGGTCGACAGCCGAGTCCGCGGCGAAACCCAGCATCCGCTGAAGATCGCCCCGATAACGGCAAGGCTCCCGGATGATCGCGAGGATGTCCGTCCGGGTGCCGGGAACCCGCAGTCCCTCATCCTCGTCCACGAGGCCGGCGACCCCGGCCGCCACGGCGTCGGCTCCGATCCAGGACCAGTGGCTGTCGTTGGGCAGGAAGGCCCCCTCGCCCAGCTTCGCGAGGATGGCGGGCACGTCGAGGGTCCGGACACCCCGCCGCCGGAGCTCCCGGACGAGGCCCGTCGTGAAATCCGGAGGGGGCGCGATCCGGACGGGGAGACGATGGGCGAGGAAGGAGGAGCGGTTCGGAACCGGGAGGCAGAGAAGCGCCACGCCCTGCCGCCGGAACCACGCATCGAGCGCCGCGATGAGCGCCACGTGCTCCGCGACGATGGCTGCCGCTTCCGGAGGAGGGTAGCCCTTCACCGTCTCCGGCTCGAAGAGCCGTGGTTCCGCCACGAGGACCTTCGGGGTCGCCTCGCCAAGGAGGAGCCAGAGAAGCTCGTTGTACCCGGGCCGGAGAGCCCGGGCGGCCGCCGACCTCGCCTGGAGCCCCTTCTCCGCCGCCTGCTGCGCCTTGCCCGAGAGGATCCCCTCGAGCGAGGGCTTCTCGTCCGCGCCTCCGAAGGGGACATTCCCGCCCCCCACCTCGAGGGCCAGGACGCCCCCGATCACGACCACGAAGATGGTGGCCGCGAATCCCCGTCGCAGGTGTGCGGGGACGAATCCACTCGGAGGGTCGGGAGGGGACGCGGACATCCTCCGACCCTGTCTCTCCCCCCCGGACGTTCCCGCCAGGCTCCCGAGAAGATCCGGAGAAGATCCGCCACATCAAGCTGTTCGTCCACCGCCCGGCCGGCCGGCCTTCCGGGGACGGGGCGCCGCACGCTCGCGGACCGGACCCTCTCGGGCGTATGCCGTGACGGCGGTTCGTCGTCCTTGAAGCCCATGACCATGCGTGCATATTGATGTGTGGAGACTTGCACATGGCGACCAATCTCTCGATCGATCCTGAACTTCTCGACGAGGCCCTTCGGGTCAGCGGGGAGAGAACCAAGAAGGACGCCGTGACGCGGGCGCTCAGGGAATTCATCGCAAGGCGCCGGCAGCGCCGCCTCGTGGAGCTCTTCGGCAAGCTCGTCTGGAACCCAGCGTTCGACTACAAGGCCGAACGTACGCGGCGATGAACGTGCTCGTGGACACGAGTGTCTGGTCTCTGGCCTTCCGCCGCGATCGACCAGCCGAGACTCCCGAGGTGGTCTGGCTTCGGCGGGCCTTGACGGCGGGTGCTGCAATCCTGACGACAGGACTCATCCTGCAGGAGCTCCTGCAGGGGTTCGACGGTCCAAGAGCGAAAAACCTTATCCTGCGGGAGTTCGCGGCCATCCCGCTGGTGATGCCGGACCGTGACGACCACGTCGGAGCCGCGGAGCTCCGGACCTCCTGCCGGCGGCGAGGGGTCCAGGTAGGGACCGTCGATGCGCTCATTGCCCGGCTCGCCATACGCCACCGCCTCGCCGTCCTCACGACCGACCGCGACTTCGATGGCATCGCGAAGCACTCGAGCCTCGACGTCCTGAGGCCGTGACGCCCGGAACCGGCCCGGGCCCGGCAGGGATCATGGCCATGCCCTCGCCCCCCCCCCCACGGTTCCCGGGTGGCATGGGACCGCGAAGGCGGGTGGGTAGAATCGCCGCCATGGAGACCATCCTCGCGATTCTCTGTTCGGTGCTGGCGCAGGAGACCCGGGGCGGGGGGCAGGATGGGGGGATCTTCGACGATACGCGGCTCCACGAGATCCACATCATCGTGCCCGGCGAGGCGTTTCCCGCCGTGGTGGAGAAGCCCTTCGAGTGGTTCGACGGAAGCGCGGAGATCGACGGGGAGGCGATCGAGGGGATCCGCGTGCGGGGCAAGGGCAACTCCTCGGCCGGAATCCGATCGGACAAGAAGTCGCTCAAGATCGACTTCGTCACGAAATCGCGAAAGGAGCCCTGGCGCGGGCTCCGGATGCTGGTCCTCAACAACGGGTTCAAGGACCCATCGCTCCTCCGGGAGAAGCTCGCCCTCGATCTGCACCGGGCGGCGGGCTGCCCCGCCCCCCGGGCATCCCATGCGCGTGTCCGCATCACGGCCCGCGGACGGTTCGAGAAGGAGGACTTCGGGCTCTACACCGTGGTGGAGCCGGTGGACGAGGCCTTCCTCGACCGGCACTTCGGGGGGCACGACGGCGCCCTCTGGAAACCCGAGAGCCTCGAGGATCTCTTCGGCGGAGAGTCCCGCGGTGGCGGGGCTGTGGAGGAGAAGCTCGGCGGAAAGGCCGCCGCAGCCCGCCGTCCCCGCCTCGCCGCCTTCGTACGAGCCGTGGCCGGCGATACCGACCTCGAACCGTGGCTCGATCTCGAGGCCTTCACCGCCTGGCTCGCGGCGACGTCCGCCCTCGTCAACCTCGACAGCTACGCCGGCACGGGCCACAACTACTACCTCTACGACGACCCCCGGACCGGCTGCTTCACGCTCATCCCCTGGGATCTCAACGAGGCCTTCGGGAACTTCCGGATGGGCCCCGCGGCAGATCACCTCGACTGGGACATCAACGCGCCCTCCGCCGGCCGCCGGCGCCTCATCTCCCGCGTGCTCGGGATGCCGGCATGGCGGCGCCGCTACCTCGACGTCCTCGGGAGTCTCGTGAAGGTCCACTTCAACACGAAGGCGCTCGAGCCGCGGATCCTCGCCCTGCACCGGCTGACTCTCGAAGCGGCATCGGCGGACCGGAAGAAGCAGTTCCCTACGGCGGCCCTCGTGCGGTCCATCACGAGCGATCTCGAGGGGGGGCCCATGGGCTCGATCTTCGGCCTCGTCCCGTTCGTGGAGCGCCGGAGCGAGTCCATCCTCGAGCAGCTCGCCGGCCGGCGCAAAGGCAAGACGCTGGAGGGCCGCGGTCCCGGAAGACCGGGCGGCCCGCCGCCCCCGGGGCCTCCCCCCGGGCCCGGCGGAGACCCCGGGGGGAGGTTTCGCCAGATGGACGCCGACGGCGACGGCCGCATCTCCCGCGACGAGTGGCGCGGCGACCCCGAGGACTTCGGCCGGCTCGACCGCAACGGAGACGGGCAGCTCGACGCGCGGGAGCTCCGGCGTCCCTGACTTTCCGCACTCTTGCTGCAGGTTCCGCATCGGGCACCCCTCCGACGCCCGCCCGACATCGTTGCGTCAGAATCAGTTCGGACGGGTTCCTTGACCCTTCGGCGCCCGATCCGGTAGGCTCTCCCTCCGGAAGCATCACTCCCCGGTCAGGTCGAGGTCTGTTGGAGTTCCCACCATGCGATCGCTCATCGCCCTCGCTCTCATCCTGTCCTGCGCCGGCATGGTTGCCGCGCAGGTCGTGCTGAACACGGATCCCTACGGCAGCCCCGGCACCAACTCGAGGAACATCGTGCGCGATGCCTCGGGTACGCTCTGGGCACTCTCGATCTCCGAGGACGGCTCGGCGAACCGCGCCCTCCTGCTCCAGAAGAGCACGGACGGAGGCACGACATGGGCAGCCGAGCCCTTCACCTTCAATGACGCGACGTCGGGCCTCAACCCGCCCAACACGGCGAACCAGTGCGCGATGTGCATCGACAGCACCGGAATGCTCCACACCACCTGGGCCCGGTACTACTACCCTTCCTACTACCAGCAGTACTACCGGAACTACGATCCCGCGACGCAGACCGCATCCCCGATCCTCGTCGTCGGTTCCGTCACCGGAGCCGGGGCCACGGCCCGCACCGCCGCCATGGACATCATCGCGGATGCCGGAGACATCATCTACATCGTCGCCCACGGCCCTTCGTCCTGGGTCGAGCGGCTCATTCGCAGCACGGCTCCCTCCGCCGCAGGCAACACCTTCACGAATCTCGGCAACATCAGCCCCTCCGCCAGCGCCCAGAGCACGAAGCTCGCCGTGGACACCAACGGGCTCATCCACACGAGCTTCTACCGCAACACGGGCTCCGGCCAGTACGAACACCGGATCTACGATCCCGTGAACGGCTGGGCCGCCGCGACCACAGTCCTCGGCAACACGACGCCCACCAATGACTACTACGGCCTCCTCGCCGCCGATGCTCTCGGCAATGTCCACGCCGTCTATGTCATGGACGCGGCCAACACGACGACATGGCAGTTCATGCACAAGGTCTGGAACCTGGCGACAGGATGGGGAGCCGCCACCCCGGTCTTCTCCGCCACGACCGCCCAGTACACGGGCATCGCCAACTACATCATCTTCGGCCTCGCCGCCGAAGCAGCCACGGGCAAGGCATCCGTCGTGTTCCGCGACCTCGCCAACGGCGGATCGCTCCGGCTCGCGGAGAAGAACCTCGTCGATCCGGCCTTCACGGATCTCGGCGACCTGATGCCGCCGGTGCTCGGGCTCCACGAGTACTACATCCCGTCGATCCGAGGCACGCTCTACCCCGCGTTCAACAACACGGGCAGCAGCCTCGACGTGACCTTCCGCCAGGGCGCCGCGGCTCCCTACTCCTTCGTCTACTACAATGTCGCTCCCGCCGGCCCCCTCGTCAGCATCACGCTCGCCGCACCTGCCACGGTGGGCGGCGTCACGGCGGTGGACTGCCTCAGCACTGCGGATGCGGGCCAGCCCTTCGTCTGCGCGTTCGCTGCCGGCGACACGCCCGGCATCACCCTCAGCGACGCCCGCGTGATCCCCCTGAATCCCGATGCCCTCCTCGCCTTCTCCATCACGCCGGGCAACGGAGTCTTCTTCAACAACATCGGCAGTCTCGACGGATCCGGGTTCGCGTCGGTGATGGTGGTCCTCCCGAACTACCCGCCGCTCCTCGGCCTGACGTTCTACGCCGCGTTCGTCGTGCCCGACGCCGGGAACCCCACCGGCATCGGGACGATCTCGCCGTCCCTCTCCATCACGGTCCAGTAGCTTCCAGGCGTGCGGGCGCCGACCCTCCGGCGCCCGCGCCCTCGTTGACGGCGCCGGCCATCCCCCGCTACGCTTGGCGCCACGAAAACGCTCGAGTCGGTCAGACACTCCACCGGAGATCTCCCATGCGGTCGCTCATCGCTTTCGCCGTCCTTCTCTGCACGACCGGCACGCTTGCCGCGCAGGTCGTTCTCAATACGGATCCCTACGGCAGTTCGGGCATCAACTCCCGGAACATCGTCCGCGACAGCTCGGGGGTCCTCTGGGCCCTCTCCGTCTCCGAGGACGGGTCCGGCAACCGTCCTCTTCTCCTCCAGAGGAGCATGGACTCCGGCGCCACCTGGTCCGTGGAACCCTTCACGTTCAACGACGCATCCTCGGGCCTCAACCCGCCCAACGCCGCCAACCAGTGCGCGCTGTGCATCGACAGCACCGGCAGGCTCCATGCCACGTGGGGACGCTACTACTATCCCTCCTACTACCAGCAGTACTACGCCAACTACGACCCGACGACGGCAACGGGATCGCCGATCGTCAACGTCGGAGGCCTGACGAACGCGAGTGCAGGCTCCCGTACGGCGGCCATGGACATCATCGCCGACGCCGGCGACACGATCTACCTCGTGGCCCAGGGCCCGTCGAGCTGGGTCGAGCAGCTTCTTCAGAGCACGGCGCCATCGGCGGCCGGCGGCACATTCAACAACCTCGGCAACATCAGCCCCTCGGCCAGCTCCCAGAGCACGAAGCTCGCCGTGGACGCCAACGGCCTCGTCCATACGAGCTTCTATCGCAACACGGGCGCGGGAAACTACGAGCACCGTATCTACGACCCCCTGAACGGCTGGGCCGCCACGACCACGGTCCTCGGCAACACGACACCGACGAACGACTACTACGGCCTCCTCGCCGCCGACGCCCTCGGCAACGTCCATGCGCTCTACGTGATGGACGCGTACACGACCTCGACCTGGCAGTTCAGCTACAACGTCTGGAACGCCACGACGGGTTGGAGCACGACCCCGACCCCCCTCTTCTCCGCGACGACGGGACAGTACTCGGGAACGGCCAACTACATCATCTTCAGCCTTGCGGCCGAGGCCGCCACGGGCAAGGTCTCGGTGGTCTACCGCGATCTGTCCAACGGCGGGTCTCTCCGCCACGCCGAGAAGAACCTCCCGGACACGGCCTTCACCGTTGTCGGCGACATCATGCCCCCGGTGGCCGGACTGCACGAGTACTACATCCCGACTATCCGCGGGACCCTCTACCCGGCCTTCAACAACACGATGAGCGACCTCGACGTCACCTGGCGGCAGGGCGCCGCGCCTGGCCCCTATTCCTTCGTCTACTACCACGTCGGCCCCGTGTCTCCGCCGGTGTCCATCACCCTCGCGGCGCCCGCCGTCATCGGCGGAGTCACCGCCGTCAACTGTTCGAGTCCGACCGACGCCGGGAAGCCCTTCGTCTGCGGTTTCGCCGCGGGCGACACGCCCGGCATCATGCTGAGCGACGCCCGTGTGATCCCCCTCAATCCGGACGTCCTGCTCCAGTTCTCCCTCACGCCGGGAAACGGGGTCTTCTTCAACAACGTCGGCGTTCTCGACAACGCAGGCTTCGCCTCGCCCATGGTCATCCTGCCGAACCTGCCGGTCCTCCAGAACATGACGTTCTATGCGGCCTTCGTCGTCGCCGATCCCCTGAACCCGACCGGTGTCGGGACGATCTCGCCCTCCCTCCCCATCACGGTGATGTAGGAGGCGGCATCCGCCGCGCACGGACGCCGGCCGGTCCGACGTCCGTGCTCCTCGGCGAGCCCCCCCGCCATGCAGGGCCCCCGGACAGGTCACCCCGGGCACCCGGGCTTCTGGGACGACCGCTACCGCCGCGACGATACGCCCTGGGACCTCGGGGGGCCCGCGCCCCCCCTCGTCCGCTTCCTCGGTCAGCACCCCCTCGCCGCCGGACGCACGGCGGTCCTCGGAGCGGGGACGGGTCACGACGCGATCGCGGTCGCGCGCCGCGGCCACGCGGTCACGGCCTTCGACTTCTCCGCCGAGGCCATCGCACGCCTCGAACGGAACGCCGCGGCGGCGGGCGTGAGCGTCGAGGGAAGGCTCGAAGACATCCTCGATCTCCCGCCCATCCACGACGGCGTGTTCTCTCTCGTCGTCGAGCACACCTGCTTCTGCGCCATCGACCCGGGCCGCCGGCCAGACTACGTAAGATCCGTCGCGCGGCTCCTCCCCGCCGGAGGCCACCTCATCGGGCTCTTCTTCACCCACGGCCGCGAGGGCGGTCCGCCCTTCCGGACGAGCCGCGCCGAGGTCGAGGAGCGCTTCGGCAGGGACTTCACGCCCCGGCACGTCGAGACGCCGGCCGACTCGGCGCCCTCCCGTCGCGGGGAGGAGCTCCTGATCCTCTTCGAGCGCCTCCCCGGAGCGTGACGCCTCACCCGCCGGCGGCGGACCGGCGGTCCTACCGGTTCACGATCTCCACGTCGGCGACGCCGAGGGCCGCCTTCCGCGACAGGCGGATCTTCCCGTTCCTCTCGACGCCGAGGACGCGCACGACCATGGCGTCCCCCTCGCGGGCCACGTCCTCGGCGCGCTCGACGCGGGTCTCCGCCATCTCCGAGATGTGGACGAGCCCCTCGGTGCCGGGGTAGATCCGGACGAAGGCCCCGAAGTCCTTCACCGAGACAGATCG
>CAYQRN010000098.1:0-16641 GCA_964419995.1 uncultured Planctomycetia bacterium | reverse complement strand
CTGCCCGCCGGCAGCAGCAGACCCGCCGCTCCCTCCGCTCCCGCCAACCCCGACCGGGCGAGCTCGACGAGGGACGCCGCGTCATCGGGTCCCGGTTTGAACCCGGCCCACCACTCGAGCGTGTTCTCCTCCGGACCCGCGCTCTCCTGAAGCCGCCCGGCTTCATCCGCCGTGGGGAGCCTGAAGCGAAGTCCCGTCATGCGGGAGAGCCATGCCACGTAGCCCTCCGCCTCGGCAAAGGAGATCCCCGTCATCGGGAGGTTCGCCGTTCCGGGGTCCGCGGTCGTGGCGGGATCGAAGGCCTTCCACTGGGCCCGCGTGACCTCGAAGCGCCCGATGGCCACGCCGCCGAAGGGGATCGTCTCCGGAACGAGCACGGTGGCGCCGCTCCCCGTCTCGACGGCCCGCCCGAGAGCCGACCCCGACCGCGCGAAGCTCCGGGAACGGAGCGCCGTCCAGAGCGGCGATCCCTCCACGAGAGGCGTCGCCGGCACCGGCCCGCCGTTGAAGAGGTGGCGGTCCATGAACCGCATCTCCTCCTCGAGCTTCCGCCGGCGGTGGCGCAGGTCCCGGAGCCCGTGCTCCTCTCCGGGAAAGAGAACGAATCGCACCTCGGCCCGTCCGATCTGCTGGAGCGCCCGGTACCACTCCCAGCCCTGGGACGTGGGCACGGCCCGATCCTCCGTGCCGAAGAGGATGAGCGTCGGCGTCGTCACCTTCTCGGCGTGGAACAGGGGCGACTTCTCGACGTAGGTCTCGACGCGGCGCCAGGGGGGCCCCCCGAGGTAGTAGTCGTCGAAGGCCACGCCGAAGGCGCAGTTCCCGTAGTCGCTCGTCCAGTTCACGTCGCCCGCGCCCGCCACGCAGGCGCGGAAGGCAAAGGCGTGCCCGGGCGCGAAGCGGGGAAGCAGGGTCAGCATGTTGATCGAGAGGATGGCGCCGTTGGACCAGCCGTAGAGCCCCAGCCGCGCAGGATCGACCGGCTCCCGGGCGATGACGAACGCGAGGCCGCGGCAGAGATCCTCGAGCTCGAGCTCGAAGTAGCGCCCCCGGATCGACTCGCTGAACGGAAGCCCGTAGTCCGAGCTGCCGTGGTAGTTGACGCAGAGGACATAGGCGCCGCGCTGCGCATAGAGATTCGGCGCGTAGGCCCACCGGTCCATGAAGTGGTCGTAGTCCGCCGCGTGGGGGCCGCCGTGGGTCATGAGGACGAGAGGGTGCTTCCCGCCTTCGACGCGGACGTGCGGGTGATAGAGGATCGCCTCGACATCTTCGTCTCCGGCGCCCGGGAAGCGGAGGATCTCGGCGCGCGCGAGGATCTTCCCGTCGAAGGCGTCGTCCGCGACCTCGAGCCGGATCTCCCGCACGAGGGCCGCGCCCTCGAGATCCGCGGCATACCAGCCTCCGGGATCGGAGGCCGTCGAGGTCCGGTAGACGACCCGGCGCGTGCCCGGCCGCGCGACGATGGCCTCGATCCGGGCGGCGTGGGCTCCCGTGACCGGACGTCGCGTCCACGCACCGTCCGGTCCGGGAGCGCAGAGCGCAAGGCGGGGGGCCGCGCCATCGGCAAGCCGCGCGAGGAAGCCGCCCGTCACCGGGTGCACGGCGGTTTCCGTGAGGGCGCGGGGCCAGTCGAGGGGCACGTCCCTCGTCGCGAGCGTGGCCGGATCCACCTCCACGGCGACGGTGAGTCCGGCCATCTCCTCGCCATCGACCGTGGGACGGTTCCCGACCGCGTAGATCCGCCGACCGTCGTCCGAGAAAGCGAGGAAACCGGGCCGGCTCTTCCGGTCGGAGAAGATCTCCCGCGAGGTCCCCGAGGCGAGGTCCCAGATCCGGATCCGCGGCGGCTCCCGGTTGTCCACCTCGAAGGTCGGCGAGACCGGATGCGCGGCCACGGCGAGGCGGCCGTCCGGCGAGACGGCGAGGGCCGCGATCTGGTCCGTCCCCGAGGACACGCGGCGCGTTCCTCCCCCGGCGGCTTCGAGATCGACGACGTGCAGGCGGACGGCCGCATGGGCGAAGCCCGTCCTGTCCTCCACGACCAGGGTCTCGTCCTCGGCCTCCTTCCGCTCCCACTCCTCTCGCGAGAGGCGTTCGCGGGCAGCGACGACGATGCGCTCCGGCGCGGCGAAACGAAAGTCCGTCACGCCCTCGGGGAAGTCCGTCACGCGAACGGCCTCGCCGCCGTCGAGCCGCAGGACGTGGACCTGGGTCTTCGGCCCGTCGTCCCCGTCCTCGTCCCGGCCGCCCCTCCCGGAGGACTTCTTCTTCGCCGGGTCAGGTCTGGCGGCGAGGAAGGCGATGCGCCGTCCGTCCGGGGAGAACCGGGGCGCGCTCTCCGGATCCTTCCCTCCGGTGAGCGGTCGCGACTTCCCCGTGGCGAGATCGACGAGGAAGATCTTCCCGCGCATCCGGTGGGTCTTCGCGTCCGGAACCGACTTCACATAGACGGCGCTTCCGCCGCCGGGCGCAATGTCGAAGGAGCCTGCCTCCTCGATCTCGACGAGGTCGTCGATGGTCCAGGGCTCCGTCCGCGGCGCCTGGGAGGACACGCACGGGAGAGCGACGGAGAGGACAGCAGCGATCCAGAGAAACCGGCGCATGGGGACAGGACTCCGTGACGGATCCGGGAACTCCGAAAGGGCTTCAGCGCGGGCGACCCGCCCGGGCCGATCGGAGGAGAAGCAGGCCGACGAGACCGAGGACGGCGAGGGCCAGGGCCGCCTCCAGCGAAGAAGGTTCGGGCGGCGTGAAGCGCCCTCGTCCGCTGGCGAGGGCGAGGGCGGCGATCCCGACCCCCGCGAGCCCCTCTCCGGCAACGAAGCCCGACGCGCAAAGGACGCCCGTCCCGGCGCCGGCCGACTTCGATGCGTCCTTCCCGTCCGCCATGCGCCGGAGGACGCCGCCGAAGAAGATCGCCGCCATGGTCGAGAGGGGCAGGTAGATGCCGAGGGCGAAGGGGAGCGGCGGCAGTCCGGCCAGGGCGCCCACGGCTCCGAGGGAGGCGCCGGCCGCCACGCAGTCCCACGGCAGATTCGCCCCGAGAACGGCTTCGATGACGGTCTTCATGAGCGTCGCCTGAGGCGCGCCGAGCCCCCCCTCGCCGAAACCCTGCGTCGCCGCGGCCGCCACGACGACACCGGCCACGGCGAAGCAGGCCGTGGCGGCGGCCAGGAGCTGTCCGAACTGCTGGAGGGCCGGCGTCCCGCCCACGAGGAAGCCCGTCTTGAGATCCTGGGAGATGTCGCCGGCCTTGGACGCGGCGACGCAGACGATGGTCCCGACCGTGAGGACCGCCGCGCGGGCGAGGGGGCCCCCTCCGAGACCGATGGCGAGGAAGACGGTCGCCGTGGCCGCGATCGTGATGAGAGCCATGGCCGACGTGGGATTCGAGGAGACCCCGATGACGCCCACGAGGCGCGAAGAGACCGGCACGAAGACGAGGCCGAAGACGATGACCGCGGCGGCCCCCGCCATGCGGCCGCCGATGCCCATCGAACCTCCGAGGACACCGGGCACGAGGGCGACGACGAGCGCGATGGCCGCGAGCCCGACGATCAGGACGACGCCGGGCAGATCCCGGTCCGTCCGTCCCGCACCCGCCGCGGATCCGCCGGCCCGCAGCCCGCCGACGACCGCCGCGAAGGAGCGGGCCATCGTGGGCAGCGTGCGCCCGATGGTGATGAGGCCCGCCGCCGCCACGGCGCCCGCGCCGATGTACGTGATGAAGGATGACTTGATCGCGGCGGCGCTCAGCGTGAAGGGCGGCGCGCCCGCCGCCGCGGCGCCGCGGCCCGGCACCATCGAGATGATCGGATAGAGCACGAGCGCCGTGATGAGGCTCCCCGAGACCATCACCGACGCGGAGCGCAGCCCCACGATGTAGCCGACGGCCACGAGAGCGGGCGCCACGGCGATGGAGAGGGTTGCATTCGGAAGGAAGCCGAGCCGCACCGACGCCTGCTCCGGGAGGAGGTGGAACCCCGTGACGACGAGCTTCACGAGGACGCCGGCCCCTATCCCGATGAAGATCCACGCGCCGCCCGCGCTCCCCCGTTCCGTGGCGCGGATGACCTCGGCACAGGCGCGGCCCTCGGGGTAGGGCAGCTCGGCGTCGGCCTTCACGATGAGGAGGCGCCGGAGTGGGATCATGGCGAGGATCCCGAGGATCCCCCCGAGGAACGCCAGGACGGCGACCTGGAGGAAGGGCGGAGCGAAACCCCACATGAAGAGGGCGGGGACCGTGAAGATGGTCCCCGAGGCGAGGGAGGAGCTGGCGCTTCCGATGGTCTGCGCCATGTTGGCTTCGAGCACCGTGCCACCGCGGAAGATCCTGAACACGGCGACAGAGAGGACGGCGATGGGGATCGACGTGGATACGGTGAGACCGGCCTTGAGGCCGAGCCAGGCGTTGGCGGCGCCGAAGACCGCCCCGAATCCGATGCCGCAGGCCACGGCCTTCAGCGTGAACTCGCGGAGCCGCGGCGTCGGTCCGGGCGCATGGTCCATGGGGATCTCCGGCTGGCCGGAGAGTCTACGCGATGACGGCGCCGATCCCATCCGGAGGACCGGCCTTCCGGGCTGGTGTACAATGGCCGGGCGAAGTTGCCCCCCCATGCCACGCCCCCGGGTTCCTGTCCTGCTCCTCTCCGGCGTCCTCGCCGCCGGCACGGGACACGCCCAGATGGCGTTCACGGACGTCGCCCAGGCCTCGGGAATCGTCTTCTTCAACAACGACACCCAGGGCTATCTCATCGGGGGCGGCGTGGGACTCCTCGACTACGACCTCGACGGCCGGCTCGACGTCTTCTGCGTCAACTCCGACGGCCCCGACGCCCTCTTCCGCCAGCTCCCGGGCGGGTTGTTCGCCAACGTCACGGCCACCGCTCTGCCGCCGGGCACGGGGGGATTCGGATCGGGCGTCGCCGCCGGCGACACCGACAACGACGGAGATCCGGACGTCTACGTCGTTCGTAACGGTGCGAACAGCCTCCTCCGGAACAACGGGAACGGGACCTTCACCGACGTCACCGCCCTGTCCGGTCCGGGACTCGCGGACCCCGCCTTCGGCGCCAGCGCGGCCATGGGAGACGTGGACGGGGACGGATTCCTCGACATCTACGTGGCCAACTACGTCCAGTCGTTCAACTTCCCGTACCATACGGGCTGGCCGAACAGGCTCTTCCGGAACCTCGGGAACGGGACCTTCGCGGAGATCTCGGGGCCGGCGGGCGTCGGCGCGGGGATCTCCACGTCCCTCGCCTGCGTCTTCTCCGACACGGACGGCGACCGCGATTCCGACATCCTCCTCGGGAACGACTTCGGCCAGACGGTCGTCCCGAACCGCCTCTACCGGAACGACGGCCCCCTCCCGGCTCCGGCCTTCGTCGCCATGACGGATATCACGGCCGTGGCGGGGATGGGGCTCGCGATCTACTGCATGGGGATCGCGCCGGGCGACTACGACAACGACGGCGACATCGACCAGTACTTCACGAACCTCGGCGCCAACGTCCTCCTCAGGAACGACGGAGGGAATATCTTCGCGGACGTCACGGCCCAGGCCGGCGTCGCCAACGCAGCGAATCCCTGGCAGCCCTCGATGCTCGTCGCGTCCTGGTCCGCCGGCTTCGCGGACTTCGATCTCGACGGCCTCCAGGACCTCTACGTGAGCAACGGCCACATCCCCGCCAACAGCCCCATCGCCAACGCCATCATGACGCCCAACGCGCTCTTCCGGAACCAGGGCGGGGGGACCTTCGCCGACGTCTCCGCCACCGCGGGCATCATGGACCCCTCCCTCGGACGCGGCGCGGCCTTCGGCGACATCGACGACGACGGCGACGTGGACATCCTGCAGGGCAACATCTACGCCGCAACGATCCTCTGGAGGAACGACACGCCCCGGGGAGCCAACCGGTTTCTGAGGCTCCGGCTCGAGGGCCGCCGGACGAATCGCGACGCCGTGGGGAGCCGGATCCGCGTCACGGCCGGAGGCGTTACAGGCACTCAGGAGGTGTTCACGGGAACGGGATTCGAATCCGCCTCCGAACGTGCCAGGACCTTCGGGCTCGGTCCCGCAGCGGAGGCGGATCACGTCCACGTGTCATGGCTCTCGGGCACCGAACAGCACCTCTACGCCGTCCCCGGGAATCTCCGCCTCGTCCTCGTCGAGCCGTCCGTGAGCTTCGGAGCCGTCGCGGTCGCCACGCCGGTCATCGCGCCGGGCGGCGCATTCCAGGCGTCTTTCCCGCTTCTCAACGCCGATACGACGCCCCGCGTCGCGCAGTTCGACCTCTGGGCGCGGCTCGGCCCGTACATCCTCCCGCTCCATCCCGTCACGACGACGGTCCCCGGCGGCGGATCGACGGTCCTCGGCGTCACGATCCCGATCCCCGGCGGATTCACGCCTCCGCCCGGGGGCGTGCCCATCACGCTCTTCGCGCTCCTCTCCGGGGGTCCGGGGGAGCTCGACATGCGGCGGATCGACATCACGCTCCAGTAGGTCCGCCGGAGCGCGCGACGGAACAGCCTGCGCGCCGGTCACCTGCGTCGATACCCCCGGCGAGACGCTTCCGGCTCAAGCCGGACCTCCGGCGCGACGATAGGCCAAGAGTCAGGCGTTGCTTCATCCGTCTCACGGTCGCCGCATCCCGAGGCTCCGGGTCCGGTCCATGTCGTCGCGCACGCCCCACGCCATCCTCGCCGCCCTCTGCCTCCTCGGGGTCGGTCTCTCCCAGAACCCCGCCGAGCTGCCGCCGAAGTTCGTCTGCGACACATGGACGGAGGACGACGGTCTTCCCCAGAACACGGTCCACGCCGTCGCCCGGTGCCCCGACGGGTATCTATGGCTCGGCACCCAGGAGGGTCTCGTCCGCTTCGACGGCGTCCGATTCCGCATCTACGACCGCCGCAGCACGAAGACGATGGTGCGGAACCACATCAGCGCCCTCACGATCGACGCCGCCGGCGACATCTGGCTCGGGACCTTCGGCTCCGGCGTCATGCGCATGAAGGACGGCGCCATCGCCGCCCTGCAGGGCGAGGATGCGCCCGCCCACGAGGTCGTCACGTGCATCGCCGCTTCGCCGGGAGGCGGCGTCTGGATCGGCACCCGCAACAGCGGCATCTTCCGGTACCGAGACGGCGGATTCCGGCGATTCGGTGTCGCGGCGGGTCTCACGGACTCCTTCATCCGCTGCATCCTCGAGGACCGAACCGGCGCAGTCTGGGTCGGAACGGACACCGCCGGGCTCCTCCGGGCCGAGGGCGGCGACACGCTCCGCTGGTCGCCCGTCGAAGGCATGACGGTGCGCTCGATCCGCGGCCTCTACGAGGCCCGGGATGGCGCGCTCTGGGTCGGTACGGAAGGCAACGGAGCCTGGGTCCGACGTCGGGGACTCTGGTCCTCCTACGGAACGCGGGAGGGGCTCCCGGGAGACACGGTCCTATCGTTCGCGGAGGACCGCGACGACAACCTCTGGGTCGGCACCGACGGCGCCGGTATCTCACGAATCCGCGAGGGCACCGTTGCGGGCTTCGCACCGGTCGGCGATCTCAGCCACGCCATCATCCTGTCGCTTCTCACGGACAATGAGGGCAGCATCTGGCTCGGCACGTCCAACGGCGGCCTGGCCCGGCTCCGGCATGCGCTCTGCACGACGCTCGACGAGTCGGACGGGCTCATCGGGAACCTCTGTCGCGCCGTGTTCCAGGCACGGGACGGAACGCTCTGGGTGGGCTCGGACCCCGTGGGAGTCACGGCGCTCCACGGAGGATCCATGACGCGCTGGGGCGCGGATCGCGGCTTCCCCCGCGGGGCCGTCCGGTCCATCCAGCAGACGGCGGACGGCGCCATCTGGGCCGGCTCTACCGGCGGCGGTCTCGTGCGGATCTCGGACGGCAGGCTCCAGGTCTTCACGAAGAAGGACGGCCTCCTCGGCAACGTGATCTTCTCCCTCCACGTCGCGGAGGACGACACGCTCTGGATCGGCTTCAAGGGCGGCGTCATGATCCGGCGCGACGGCCGGTTCCTGCCATGGACGTGCGACACCGACCTCTCGCAGTTCTCGATCCGCTCGATCCACCGTTCCCGCGACGGATCCCTCTGGTTCGGAACCGACAGCGGCGGCCTCTTCCACGTGACGGACGGCGTCGCCCGGAACTACACGACGAAGGACGGTCTCGGCGGCGACATCGTCTGGGCCTTCCACGAGGATCCCGACGGCACGCTCTGGATGGGCACCCACGGCGGCGGTCTCACGCAGCTCCGCCAGGGGAAATTCACGGTCTTCAACTCGGAGCACGGCCTGTTCGACGATGTCGTGTTCCAGATCCTCGACGACGAGCGCGGTTTCCTCTGGATGAGCTGCAACAAGGGCATCTTCCGCGTCCTCCGGCGGGAGCTCCAGGACTTCGCCCAGGGCCGGATCGCGGCGCTCCGCTGCGACGCCTTCGGAACCGCCGACGGCATGGCGAGTCGCGAGTGCAACGGGTCGTTCCCGGCAGGATGCCGCACGCGGGACGGCCGCCTCTGGTTCCCCACGATCCGCGGACTCGCGGTCATCGATCCCGCGCGGACGCGGCGGAACGTCGCGCCGCCTCCCGTCGTCATCGAGTCGGTCACGGCGGACCGCAGGGACGTTCCAACGACCCGGAGCCTCCGCCTTCCGCCGGGACGCGGCGAGATCGAGATCGGGTACACGGCGGCGAGCTTCATTGCCGCGGACCGCGTCGCGTTCCGCTACCGCCTCGAGGGCTACGACCGCGACTGGGTCGATGCCGGCTCTCGCCGCACGGCCTTCTACACGAATCTTCCCCCCGGCCACTACCGCTTCCACGTCATCGCCCGCAACAGCGACGGCGTCTGGAACGAGCGGGGCGCGACCCTCCACTTCGTTCTCGATCCCCACTTCTACGAGACCTATCCCTTCTGGGGCGGCTGCGTCCTCATCCTCCTCTTCGCCGGCGCCGGGCTCTACTGGGTCCGGGCCCAGCGCGTCCGGGCCCGCGAGGCCGAGCTCCTCGCCGTCGTCGGCGAGAGGACCCGGGAACTCCGGGACGAGATCGCGGAGAGGACGCGGACGGAGGAAGCGCTTCTCCAGGCCAAGCTCGCCGCCGAGGAGGCAAGCCGCCTCAAGGGCGAGTTCCTCGCCAACGTGAGCCACGAGATCCGAACGCCGATGAACGGCATCCTCGGCATGACGGAGCTGGCCCTCGGCACGGACCTCACGCCCGAGCAGCGCGAGCACCTCGGCATCGTCAAGGCCTCGGCCGAGTCTCTCCTCACTGTCATCAACGACATCCTCGACTTCTCGAAGATCGAGGCGGGACGCCTCGAGCTCGAGTCCATCGGGTTCAACGTGCGCGAATCGGTCTCCGACGTTCTCCGCTCCCTCGCCGTGCGGGCGCACCAGAAGTCCCTCGAACTGGTCTGGAGGGCGGACAGTTCCGTGCCCGAGTGCCTCGTCGGAGACCCGGGGCGGCTCCGGCAGGTCCTCACGAACCTCGTGGGCAACGCCATCAAGTTCACGAACTCAGGGGAGGTGGAGGTCCGGGTGTCGCTCCTCTCGGAGTCCGATGACGGCGTGCGACTCGGTTTCGAGGTCCGCGACACGGGCATCGGCATCGACCCGGAGCAGAGGCAGCGGATCTTCGAGCCCTTCCTGCAGGCCGACGGGTCCACGACGCGCCGCTTCGGTGGCACCGGGCTCGGGCTCACGATCTGCGCCCGGATCGTGGCGATGATGGATGGATCCATCGGCGTCGAGAGCGAGCCCGGGCGGGGAAGCACGTTCCAGTTCACGACCCGCTTCGGTCTCGACCGGCGCCGGGCCGGCGAAGCGCCCCCGTGGACGCGCCTTGCCTTCGGCGGCCGCCGGCTGCTCGTCGTCGCCCGAAACGTCGCCGCCGGCGACGCCCTCGTCGCGCTGCTGTCGGATCACGGGGCGGACGCCGGCCGCGCGGGCGACGCCGCCGGCGCCCTCGCTCTCGCGACGGATGCCGCCCGGGCGGGGGCGCCCTTCCACGCCGCGATCGTGGACGCCGATCTTCCGGGAACCACCGGAACGGAGCTGTCGCGCCGTCTCGAGGATCGCATGGCCGGCTCTCCGATGCCCTGCCTCCTCCTCGTGCCGGCCGGTCGTCAGCTCGCGGCGGACGGCCGCGAAGCGGGCCCGGGAACGCCGAGTCTCACGAAACCCGTGAGCGCCGGCGAGTTCCTCGAGGCGGTCGACGCACTGCTCGCGGGACGCCGTCCGCGAGCCGCGGCCCGCGAGGGAGCCGGACCGGAGCTCCCCGTGGCCGCGACACACGCGCTTCGGATCCTGCTCGCCGAGGACAACCTCGTGAATCAGCGGCTGGCCGTCCGCCTGCTCGACAAGCTCGGGCACCACGTGCGCGTGGTCGCCAACGGCCGCGAGGCGCTCGACGCCCTCACGACGGAGCGCTTCGACCTCGTCCTCATGGACATGCAGATGCCCGAGATGGACGGCATCGAGGCCACAGCCGCCATCCGCAGGGGCGAGGAGACCTTCGGAGGCCATCTGCCCATCGTGGCCATGACGGCGCACGCCATGAAGGGCGACCGCGAACGATGCCTCGCGTCAGGCATGGACGGCTACGTCGCCAAGCCCGTGCGCATCCAGGAACTGGCGGGGGCGATCGAGGAGGCCGCCCGCCTCCTCGTGCGCCCCGGATCGCCGGCAGGGAGCCTCCCGAACCCCGATCCCGCCGCGTGAGGCGGACCGGTCCGCGGGGGCTCCACCGCCGGCCCGCCGCCTACCAGTTGAGGCGGACGGCGTTCGTGTTGCTGAGGTAGCCCTGTCCAGCGCCCAGCGCCACGACGACGGCGTCCCAGGTCTGACCCGCGAGGAAGCTCGGCGTTCCCGGCGGCACGCTGAATGGCGCGTCCGGATAGAGACCGGGGACTCCCGCGAGGAAGTGCAGGGGATTCCCGGCGCCGATCGGCACCGACACGATGGACCACGTCGTACCGTCGGCCCAGATCCCGAAGAAGGGGCCCGTGCCGACGGCACCCTGAGGCGCTGCCGTGAAGAAGGTGTAGCCCTCGACCATGCCGGCCGGTGGGTGCTGGAGCGACAGCGTGAGATCGCCGGCCCCGGCGCCGCCCGTGACGGCGCTCAGCATGTAGCAGGCGGTGGAGGCAAACGTGAGCCGCATCCGCATGCCGAGGGTGCCGGTGGTCGTCGGCGCGGTGCCGGGGGTGGGGTTGTAGTTGCTGAGGCCGTGGCGGATGTACGCACTCGCGGGCGAGGTGTGCACGCTGAACCCGCCCGTCCAGCCGCCTCCGTTCGACGTGCCGGCGTGGGTCTGGTAGAAGGCGACGTCGCTCACACCGTCCCAGATGAACGAGCCGCCCTGGCACGAGATCGGATGGGAGGCCCAGGTGTCGGCGGTCCAGGCGAAGGTGAGGGGGCCGTCGACAGCCGTGTCCCAGAGGGTCACCGTGCCAGCGAGGTTGTTGAGCCACTGGCCGGCGACCGGCGGCGAAACGGCGAGGTGCCCGAAGTAGACCTGGCCGAGCGGGATCGTGATGGTGCCGGCGGCTCCGGTAGCGGTCGTGGGCGACATGGCCAGGCCGACGAGCACCGCACCGGCGGTCACGCCGTGGTTGGCGAGTTCCGCTGCAGGGTAGACATGCAGACTCGTGTAGCCGTTAATGCCCCAGGAGCTGTCCCGATACGGGATCGTGTTGGCGCCCCCCGTCGAGGGGACGTTGTCCGGGAGGTGGACGATCTGGGCCGTCGAAAGTCCCGCGAGGAGCATCAACACTGCGAGGGCGAGGTGTACGGACTTCACTCGGTTCTCCTTCGGTTCCGAAGACGATGGCTGGCGATGGAGCCCCTCCGATGGCGGAAACGGCAACGCTATCCGGACGCGGAGAAGGCCGATCGATGGTACGCTGTCGGAACTACAGGGGTCAATCGCCTCAGCAGTTGCCGCCAAGTCTCTCGTGGTCATGGGGTTGCAGCGACATCGGCCTCCGGCGGCATCAAGAAGAGCGCCGGGCCGTCACAGAATGGAGAGACGCGCGTAGAGGCAGACACCGGCGGAGACCCGCCGGGAGATGCGGCGGGAACCGCCCAACTGCGCCCGTTTTACAGGAGCCGTCATGAATCGCCTCGATCTCGCTCTCGTGCTCGTCGCCGTCGCGACCGCCGGTTTGCCCGCCAGCGCCCCGTGCCAGACGCCGCCCGCCGCAAGCCCTGTGCAGGTGCGCGTCCTCCCGACGCGGGCAGAGGCCGTGGATGCTGCTTCGATCCGCGTGGCGGCGACCGTCGAGTTCTCGAGCCAGGTCGAGCGGGTCGTGGCAGTCTACGGACAGATCCGCGTGGCCGGCGGGCCCATTCTCGAAGGCGCCACGCCCGATTCCCTCCTCCGCCGCGTCGCTGAAATCCGGATCCCGGGCGACGGCACGACGCTCCGCCGGGACGGTCTCGCCATCGAGTTCAGCGCTTCCGAGATCGCCACGGCCAGGAACCTCCCGCGCGACGCCGCGACCATCGTCTGGATCGACGCGAGCGTCTGGGACACGGTCACGAAGACGTACCTCAACTCGAACTTCGATACGAGCACGCCCGTCATCATCACGACGGACGCAGAGGGTCGCGTCGTGTCGATGGACCACTCCGGCGCCTTCGAGGCGCTGCTCACCCACGCCGACGCGGCCATCCGCCAGTCGGGCGAGGCGGCCTTCGAGAGGCACGCCGGCCGCGAGCGGACGCACGCCACCGTGTATTCGAGGATCCTCGCGGGCACGGCTCCGGAAGCCTCGCGGCGCTTCGCCGCCCTGCGCCTCGCCGGCCTCGCGGCGGACATGCCGGCACTCCGGCCAGCCCTGCGCGCCGCGCTGGCGGACCGTGACCCGTGGGTGGCCCTCTACGCCGTCGAGGGGATGATCGCGGCGGAGAAGGCGGCGGATCTCGCCGCTCCCGCCGTGGCGCTTCTGGCGCGGCCCGAGATCGCAGCCCGTGCGCGGGACGTCGTCGCCGCCATGGGCGAGGCCGTCCGGGGACCCCTCGTCGAGGCCCTGCGGAAAGGTGACGCGGAGTCGCGTCTCTTCGTGGCATCCGCCCTGGCGGATCCCCGCGTCGATCCCGCGGCCGGAGCCGAGGCCCTTCTCGATCTCCTGGCGTCATCGGCCGCCGACGGCGGCGGGAAGCTCGAGCTCATGATCGAGAGCGAGCTGCTCGACCTTTCGAAGGAGGCCGCGGCAGCCCTCCCCGTCCTCCGCCGCGCCATGGCAGAGGGCCCGGCCATCATCCGGATCGTCGCCGCGCGCGCTGCCTTCCGCGTGGCTGCATTGCCCGAATCCGCGGCGACGCTCGCCGCCGCCCTCGGCGACGAGCTCGACGCGAATCGCCGCCGGGCGGCCGAAGGCCTCGGCGAGATGGGCGCTGCGGCGGCGGCGGCCGTTCCGGCACTGATCGAAGCCATGTCACGCGACGCCTCGGACACGGTGCGGGCCGCGGCGGCGCTGGCCCTCGGCGCGATCGGGCCCGCCGCCCGGGACGCGGTGCCGGCTCTCGCGCGGATCGCCACGGACGCCGCCTCGCCGATCCGCACGCAGGCCGGCAGCGCGCTCCGGAAGATCGATCCCGAGGCCGCCCGGAAGGCCGGCCTCTGATCCGGGAGGGAAACCCGGATCCGCGCGGTCAGAGCTCGCGGATCCGCAGGTCCCGGATCTCGACCTTCGATCCTTCGTGGTGCTGCTGGAAGGCGATGTGGCCCCGGGCATGCCGGTGCTCCCGGTCCAGATGGTCCACGACGACGACGTCGTTCACACGGATCGTGATGCGCGTGCCGTCCGCCTCGTCGCACACGCGGACGCGCATCCTGAACCAGGTGTCGGGAGCGACGAGCATGGCCTTCACCGGGGCAATGCCGTAGAGACTCCCGGTCTTCACAGGATCGCGATTCGTGCTGTTGATCTGCGCCTCGTAGCCCTGGGGCCATCCTGATCCGAACCCGGCCCGGACGTAGAAACCGGAGTTTCCGCCGTCGGCGATCCTGATCCGCGCCGAAGCCTCGAAGTTCCGGTAGTCGCCGCGGGGGCTGAAGATGTGGCTCCGGGATCCCGTGCCCACGATGGCGCCGTCCACGACCGTCCACGTCCCCCCGTCGGAGATCCGGAAGCCATCGAGGCTCTTGCCGTCGAAGAGCGGCGTGAACGGTGGTCCGTCCTCGCCCGCTCCGAGGGCGCGGATCGAGATGTTCCGAAAGGCCACGGGTCCGTGGTCGCCCTGGAGGCGGAGCGGTCCGAGCGGCGTCTCGGGCCCCGGAAGCGCGCCCCGCGTCGGGTTCTCCACCTCGACGTTCTCGTGGAGGAGGACGTCGTTCAGCATGACGCGGGCGAAGCGGGCATTGCTGACCTTCCGTCCCTCCGCGTCGAAGCGGGGCGCGATGAAGTGGACGGAAAGGCTGTTCCACTCCCCTGCCTTCCGGCAGCCGTTGAAGGCCGGCGGCCGTCCCGGAAACCGGTTCTCCGGACCCCAGCCCTCGTAGATCCCGCCGCAGTCCCCGAACCCGGGCTTCGCCTTGCCGAAGCTGTCGAGGATCTGGATCTCGTAGCGACCCATGAGGTAGACACCCGAGTTCCCCTTCTCGGGCACCATGAACTCGAGGTGGAGGGACACGTCGCCGAACTCCCAGCGGGACACGAGATCGCCGGGCTTCTCCGCGGCCGTGTTGACGAGGATCCGCGCCGGCGACTCGGCCTTGTCGGACTCCGGCCGCGACTCGGGAGGGAAGGCCGTGACGGCGAGGCGCCGCCGCTCCGTCTCGTCGAGCGCGATCTCCTTCGCGGTGGTCCAGCCCGCGCCGACCCAGGAGTCGAGGGCATCTCCGTGGGAGAGGATCAGCGCCCCTTCCTCCCACCGCTCCCGCGGAGTCGGCGGCTCGACCCGCCGCGCGACGTGCTCGTCCACGACGGGCCCGTCCACGAGCTGGTTGACTGTGTAGGCGAACTCCCGGTGCAGGAGCGCCGGGCCGCCCTCCGAGGGCAGGGCGGGAAGAGTCACGCGGGCGACCATGGCGGGCGCGAGCCCCTCGATCGCGAGAGTGAGGCGGCGGCGGTCCGCCGAGAGGCAGGCCGACGTGACACGGCGCTCCGTGCGCCGGCGCTCCGGAGATCCGTACTCCCAGAACCAGTCGTAGCCGTACTGGAGGACGGCGATATCCGCCGGCGCGACGGCGGCGCCGCCGGCCACGGGCCGGGTGAATCCCACATCGAATCCCCCGGGGACGAGCCGCACGGACTCGATCTCCATGGGCAGGACGCCGGTATAGCGGATCCGCGCGATGCCGTCGTCCGGCTTCTGGCCTCCCCATCCGCGGTTCGTGAGCCCGACGAAGAGCGTGCCGTCCGGCGCGAAGGCCACGCGGTTCGCGGAGCCCACGCCGCGCCGGAACAGGACGGCGGCGCCCTGGTACTCGCCGCGGACCTTCTCGAGCATCGTGCGCATGACGAGGCCGTTCGTCAGCTCCGCGACGAAGAGCTGGCCGCCGAAAGGACCGAAGCAGCCGCCGGTCGTGTCGGGCACGAGATTCCCCGTGGACCGGGACCAGTCATAGGGGTACCAGACGGCCGCCGGCGCCCGCCGGCGCTCCGGCGGATCGGTGTCCGTCGAAAGCCGCCCGGTCGCGCGGTACTCCGGCGTCCAGTCGAGGGAGGCGGGATGGCCGTAGAAGCGCCCCTCCACGAGGTGGAAGAGCCCGCAGGCGGGCATCCAGTCACCCTGGTTGTCCGTGACGAAGATGTCGCCCTCGGCATTGCGACCGACGCCGCAGGGGCTCCGGAAACCCGGTGCCACCGGCGTGACCTTCCCCGACGGCTCGATGGCGATGGCCCAACCGCGCGAGGGGACGGGGGACTTCCCATGCCACCACTTGGGGTCGAGGAACGCGACGTTGAGCGTGGCGTAGAAGCGACCGTCGGCGCCCTCCGGCAACCCGAAGGCAAACTCGTGGTAGTTGCCGCTCACGCCCCAGTCGTTGGCGATGACGTCGGTGCGGTCAGCGCACCCGTCGCGGTCGGTGTCCCGAAGCCGCGAGAGCTGCGTCCGTTCGAGGACGTAGATCTCTCCGCCCGCAACGGCGAGGCCGAGCCCCTCGTGGAGCCCCTCGGCGAAGAGGCGGAACCGCGCGGCCCGCGGATCGGGGTCGAGGGCATTCTCCACGATCCAGACCTGCCCCCGGCGGGTGCTCACGACGAGCCGGCCGTCGTCGAGGAATCCGAGGCCGCCCACCTCGATCCGCGCGCCGTCCGGCGGCACGAGGTGATCGACGGCGTAGGAGTCCGCCTCAAAGGGCCCGGACTGGGCCCGGGCCGACGCGGCCAGGAGGACGAGGCCGGCGAGAAGGCGGCGGATCATGGCCGGATCTCCTTCGCGATGGCAAGAAGGGCGGCCGTATCGCGCCGCTTCGAGAGGATCGTCGTCACGGTGAAGCTCGTCGGTCTTTCGGCCGGCGCCGTCACGACGGCCGCCATGCGGCCGCCGGGCAGGGGCAGGAGTTCCGCATGCCTTACGAAGACGCAGGAGAAGCCGTTCTCTCCGGCATCCCGGACGAGGACCGTCTCGCCGCCGCAATCCACGCGCTCGAAGACGGTCGGAGGAC
>CAYQRN010000097.1:0-16718 GCA_964419995.1 uncultured Planctomycetia bacterium | reverse complement strand
CGGCGGGCGGTACGGAACCCCACAACCGGGATTCCCAACCCTGCCGCGCCCCGCCGCAGGCTCTCCTCGGAGGGATCCATGACGCCGGGGCGGCGGAGCACCGTGACGACGCCGGGCGAGCGGGCGGGCCAGTCGGCGTGGGGCAGGACGCGGGCTTCCTGCATCACGGGGTCGGCGAGAAGCTCGCGGGCGAGGCGCTCGGCCCCGTCGCGGTCGATACGGCCCTCGATGAGGAAGAGATCCGACGGCGTGACCCGGGCGCGTTGTCCGAGTCCGAGCCACGCGAGCTCGTGAGCGACCCGGGCCGCCTCGCCTGAGGGGAAGCCCGCCTTCTCTGTGATGGCGATCTGCCAGCGCATCGGGAATCCGTGGGCGCCGCCATGCTACGGGGCGCGCCCCGCGGAGGCAACGCGGCCGGCTGGTCCGGTGCCGCGGGGCGGGGTACAATGGCCGCCACGACGGGGAAGTGGCGGAACCATGACGGAAAAGCCGAAACCCGCGACGGGCTCCCAGACCCGCGCTTTCACAGCTCTCGAGTTCGAGAAGCCGATTCTCGACATCGAGCACCGCATCGCGGAGATCGAGAGCATCTCGAAGGCGACGGGGATGAACCTGAACGGAGAGGTGGACCCCCTCCGCGAGCGGCTCGCCGCGCTCATGCGCCAGACCTTCGGAAACCTGACGGCCTGGCAGCAGGTCCAGGTGGCGCGGTTCCCCGGACGCCCGGCGACGGAAGACTACCTCGAGAAGATGCTCGACGAGTGGGTCGAGCTCCATGGCGACCGGAACTTCCGCGACGACAGGGCCCTCGCCTGCGGACTCGCGCGTATCGGCGAGGAGCGCTTCGTCCTGGTGGGCCACCGGAAGGGCCGCGACACGAAAGACAAGATCGCGTGCAACTTCGGTTGCGCGCACCCCGAGGGCTACAGGAAAGCCCTCCGGGTCATGAAGCTCGCGGCCAAATTCGGTCTGCCGATCGTGACGCTCATCAACACGCCGGGAGCCTATCCGGGCATCGGAGCCGAGGAGCGGGGGCAGGCCTGGGCCATCGCCGAGAACCTGCGGGAGATGTCCCTGCTCGCCGTTCCGGTGATCTGCGTCGTGATCGGCGAGGGCGGAAGCGGCGGGGCGCTCGGGATCGGTATCGGCGACCGGATCCTCATCCTCGAGCATGCCTACTACTCCGTGATCTCCCCGGAGGGCTGCGCGGCCATCCTCTGGAAGACGAACGAGCGGGCGCCGGAGGCCGCGGACGCCCTCAAGCTCTCCGCCGCTTCGCTCCTCTCCTTCGGCGTCGTGGACGAGATCGTGCCTGAGCCCCTCGGCGCCGCCCATCGCAACCCCGCGGCCATGATCGCGGCGCTCCGCGAAGTGCTGCTCCGCCACCTCGCCGTGCTCCGAAAGATCCCGGCCCCCGTTCTCCTCTCGGAACGCCACGAGAAGTTCCGGCGCATGGGCTCGCTCTTTGAGAGTCTCGCGCCCCGGGAGGCCGGCTCCCCCGCCGGATCCGCGACGGACGGATCCAAGTCAGTCTGAGGCAGATGCTTGCGCCGGGCGCCGGCGTTCCTGGTCTCGCCGGCCCGGCGCGGGAGCGATCCGGAATCGCGTGCGTACAACTCCGCGGACAACACTCTCCGGAAGGTGATCAGACCATGCGAACCAGTCCCTCTTTCTTCGCTGCTCTGGTGCTTGCCCTGCCCCTCTTCTCCGCGCCGGCCCCGGCACAGGACTCCGAGGCGATGCGCGAACAGCTGAAGTCCATCGTCCGAGAACGGCTCCGGGAGCTGTCCGATCGTCTCGCCGACGATCTCTGCCGCGCCATCGACCGCATTTTCGAAGAGGCCGGCCCGCCGGCCGAGGCCCGGCGTGCCGAGCGCGAGGCCCGGCGTGCCGAGGAGCGGGAGCGCGAGCGCGGCGCGCGCCGGCGCGCGCCGGGAAACGATGCCGAGATGGCCGCAGAGCTCGAACGGATGCGCGCCGAACTTCGTTCCCTCGAGGAGAAGCTCGAAGGCTACCGCGAGCGGTTCAGCGCGGATCACCCGGCAATCCGCAGCCTCGAGCGCCGGCTCGCGGAGCTCAGGCGGTCCATCGACGGGATGGCGCGCGAGGAGGGAGAGGCCCGGAGAAGCCCGGCCACCCGTCCCGCGCCGGCTCCGCCGTCTCCCGCGCCCGGAGGCGGCGCCTTCCTCGGTGTGCAGGTCGAATCCGTGTCCGTCGACTACCGCGGCCTCATGGAGCTCGACAACGATGAAGGCGTTCGCGTGACCGCCGTCGTGCCCGGCTCGGCCGCCGAGAAGGCCGAACTCAAGGTCGGAGACGTGATCCTCTCTCTCGATGGCAGGAAGGTCGGCACCTTCGATGCGCTTCGCGAGGCGATCCAGGCGCGCCGCGCCGGCGACAAGGTGAAGCTCGCGATCATCTCCGGCGGAGAACGCGGTCATCGCACGGTGACTCTCGGCCGGCCGGAGGAGAACGACGGCGACGGGGAGGACGAGGAGGATCCCGCGGAGATGGCCCGATCCGCGGGCGCCCGGTCGGATGACCGATCCGATCTCGCGGCGGGCGATCTCCGGAGCCTCTCCCTCGCGGAACTCTCCCGCGTCGTGGACGCTCTCCGCAGTACCCCGGGGATGCCGGAAACCTCCCTCGGCGATGACATCCGGCGTGCCGTCGAGCGGGCCGTGCATGGGAGCGGCGACGATGATGACGTTCTCGGGGCGGTCGTCATGCCGGTGCCTGACAGCCTCCGCGCAGACCTCGGCGGCGCGGGCGACGGCGCGCGCCTCGTCCTCTCCGTACCGGCGGGTTGTCGCGCCGCGGATCTTGGTCTCAGGAGGCATGACGTCGTCCTGCACGCGGCGGGCGGCGCGGGGCAGGGGGCTGGGGAGTCCCTCGAAGTCTGGCGCGCCGGCCGCCGGCTGACGCTCCGCTGAGCGTCAAACCTCGGGATTCCAAGAGCTTCCGAACGGGCTGGCGGCGGCCCCGCAACGCTTCCGCGCGTGTGGACGCACCGTGGAAGGGACGTGAGTTTCTTCTTGCTTCGCGGGGAGAACTCCGTATTTCTTGGTGTCGGCTCGATAAGAGACACAGACCTTCAGCTCGAAACGTCCGTGAGCCCACAAACGCCGCTACCTCTGCCACCGGGCGCACAGGTCTCCTACCGGCCTGATGCCGCGCAGGAGATGGTGGGTCGCAGCCACGACCATGAAGGGGGAGCGCGTGGGATTCTCTACGGCGGGCGAGGACACCAGCGAGGCCAATGAAACCCTGCGAACATCTTCGACGCGCCATTCCCCTGTCCATCAGCGCGGACGCCCACGCGGTTCACGATCATCTCCTGCTCAACCATCTCGGTCGCTGCCTCGAATGCGAGAGGGAACGCCGGGCCTACGAAGCCCATCGCACGCGGCTTCGCCGCATGATGGAAACGACGGAAGCCCCCGCCGGAATGACCGAAGTCTGGGCGAGCGTGCGGCGCAGACTCCTGCACTGAACTCCGGAACGAAGAGCGCCCCGGAGACCACGACCGGCTGCCGATTGGCTGCGAAACGCTGATCTGCGCCCAAGTCGCTGCGCCATGGACTCTTGGGTCCGGACACCTTCTTCGAGGCCGGGCATTCCGGAGCATGGACGGTCTTTCGTACGTATCAGTTCCTGAGGAACGTCGCGGCGGACCGGAGCCAGTCTCTTCCGGCGCATCGTCGCCCCGGCCCGACCGGCGGACCTGACAGTGCCGGGTTGTGGCTTCCGGCCGGCTCCAGGGCGAGGGATCCCGGGGTCGGAGGCCCGACGTTTCGGCCCTCCACGGAGATTCGACATGCTCAGGCTTCCCGCTCTGCTCACGGCTCTACTCGGGTTCACGGCCGCCATGGCGGGCCAGGAGCCCGCAAGGCCGCCGGCCGCGGATGGGATCACGCGCCTCATCGAGAAGCTCGGCGACGAGAACTTCCGAGTGCGGGAGGAGGCTTTCGAGAAGCTCAAGAGCCTCGGCGTAGAAGCCCTGCCTCATCTCCGGCGCCACGCCGGCGTCACGGATCCGGAGGTACGTTCCAGAGTGCAGTCGCTCATCGATCTCATCGAGAATCCCGACGGGAAGGAGACCGGGGACGAGGGCGAGAAGCCGCGGCGGATGCGTCCGGACCGGGACCGGGTGGGCGGTCCGCCGGGGGTAGAGGACAGGGGAGGCGAGCCCCGCCGACAGCGCATGCCGAGGCCCGGCGATTTCGAGAACCTCGCCGATTTCCAGCAGGCGCTCATGGCCTGGGCGCGCGAACAGGCGCGCGGGCTCTTCGAGCGGGGCCGCTCAGGCGGATTCCCGTTCCCCGACTTCGACCGGAGCTTCTCCTTCGACTTCGACGTTCCGGGCGGAGCCAGGGGCCTTTCCGAGACGCGCGTCATGCGCGACGGCGAGGAACTCGAGTTTCGCAGGGAGGCCGACGGCCGCGTCCGCCTCAAGGTGATGGCTGGCGAGGGCGCGGATCGCCGGACCGAGACCTTCGAAGCCTCCACCTTCGCGGAGTGGAAGGAGAAGTACGCCGAGGTCTACGCGAAGTACAAGGACAGCGGGGTCTTCGATACCCAGGAGGGCCGCAGCTCCCTCCGCATCGGACCCCATCGGTTCGAATGGCGCTTCCCCGATCCTCTCGATCTCGACCGGTGGTTCCGGGATCCGGAACCCGGCGAGGACCGGCCTCCCGTGGCGCCGGATTCGCCCATCCGGCCTCCGGCGCGCGCCGGAGAGGGTCCGAGACTCGGTGTCGAGGTGACGACGGTCCCGCCCGCTCTTCGGACCCAGCTCGGTCTTCCGGACGGGAAGGGACTCCTCGTCCTCTCCGTCGAGGCCGGGAGCCCTGCGGCCGCCGCCGGGCTCCTGACACACGACATCATCCTCGCCTTCGACGGCCTCTCGATGACGCGGTCCCTGGACCTCCGCGACGCCTTCAGAGCGGTGGAGAAGGGAGGGGACTTCGAAATCACGGTCCTCAGGGCGTCGAAGGAGCTCAAGCTCGGCGGGAAGCGCCCGTAGATATTCACGGCGGGCCACCATGCCCCCACAGATCGTCGCAGGCCAGCCACCTGACGCGGAAAACCGGAGAAGCTCATGCGCAGCGCGATGCAGGCCGTTCTGATCGCCACGATCCTCGGCGGCGCTTTCTATCTCGGTCGTCTCGACCGCGGCACGGCGTCCGCCGGCCCCTCCTACGCCGCGGAGCGGGAGCGCGCCCGCGCCGTCTCGCTCGATCTCGCCTCCCTCGAGGGTCGAGCGCTCACCTTCGCGAAGGTCGTGGAGGCCGTGCGGCCTTCGGTCGTGTCGATCCAGGTGGGGGCGCGGCAAAGGGGGTTCTTCGGCGGTGCGACCGAATCCGCTGGAACCGGCGTCATCCTCACGGATGACGGCTACATCCTCACGAACGGCCACGTCGTCGACGGCATGGACTCCGTCGAGGTCGTCCTCTCGAACCGCGAGACGTGGCCCGCCGAGCGCGTCGGCATCGACCGGGAGTCGGATCTCGCCGTGCTCAAGATCGCGGTGGACGGTCTCTTGCCCGCCACGCTCGGCCGGTCGGAGGAGGCCGTGGTCGGCGAGGAGGTCCTCGCCATCGGCAACGCCTTCAACTTCGGGTGGACCGTGACCCACGGCATCATCTCGAGCCTCCACCGGAACGAGGACGTGGCCATGAACCAGACCATGGCCTACAAGAACTTCATCCAGACGGATGCCGCGATCAACCCCGGCAATTCCGGAGGGCCCCTCGTGAACACGCGGGGCGAGGTCATCGGCATCAACACGGCCATCGTGTCCAGGTCGGGATCGTCCGACGGCATCGGTTTCGCCATCCCCATCAGCGACGCCAAGTTCGTCGCCAACCAGCTCATCGAGAAGGGCGACGTGACTCGCGGCTATCTCGGCGTCATGGGACAGTCGGTCTGGCAGCTTCCCCGGGACGCGCGCGAGCGCCTCGGCGCGGGGACGGCGGGCACCTACGTCCGCTCCGTCGTCTCGCCAGGACCAGCCCACAGCGCGGGCATCCGCGAGGGGGACGTCATCCTCAGTATCGGCGGGACCAGCACCGTCGAGTACTGGATGCTCATGGGCCAGGTGGCGCAGATGAAGCCCGGCCAGAAGGCCGATGTCGTCCTCCGGCGAAACGGCAAGGAGACGGCCGTCACCGTGGAGGTCGGGGAGCGGCCGAGGGCGCGCTGAGCCCCTCGGGCCCCGCTATCTCCCGGAGCCTGAGCTGCCCGCAGGCCGCGGCGATGCCGGAGCCCCGCCGGCGCCGCCGCGTCAGGCGAATGCCGCCGCCGGCGAGGCGCGCCTCGAAGGCCCGCACCGCGGCCTCCGCCGGGGTTCCGGCGGGTAGTCCCGGGACCGAGTTCCACGGGATGACGTTCACCGTTGCCCGGACGCCCCGGAGCAGATCCACGAGGGCCGACGCGGCCCGGGCGTCATCGTTGACCCCCCGGAGCAGCACGACCTCGAAGGTCGGCTCCCGCCCCCGGATCCGGAACCACTCCCGTCCGGCCTCGACGAGCCTGGCGGGATCCATGGCGCCGGGATAGGGCACGATGGCGCTCCGGACACGTTTGTCCGCTGCGTGGAGCGAGAGGGCGAGCTCGATCTGGAGTGGTTCGTCGAGAAGCCGACGGAATCCGGGCTCGATGCCCACCGTGGACAGCGTCATGTGCCGCGCGCCGAGTCCCGGGCCGGCGGGATCGTTGAGGGTCCGGAGCGCGGCGAGCGTCTCGTGGGCGTTGAGGAGCGGCTCACCCATCCCCATGACGACGACGTGCGTGATGCGCCGTCCGGCGAGGCGGGCGCGCTCCCCGAGCAGAAGGAACTGCTCGACGATCTCGCCCCGCGAGAGGCTGCGCCTTACGCCGGCCATGCCGCTCGCGCAGAACACGCAGCGGACGGGGCATCCGGCCTGGGAGGACAGGCACGCGGTCGTCCGGGCGCCGTCGGGGATGAGGACCGACTCCACCCGCTCGCCGTCGGGATAGCGCACGAGGAGCTTCACGGTCCCGTCGGCGTCCTCGATAGCCTCTTCCGCACCGGCCGGCCGGACATCGAACTCGGCGGCGAGGCGCTCGCGGAGAGCCCGCGGGAGGGTCGTCATGCGGGCGGGGTCGCGCTCCCCCCTCGCGAGGAGCCATTCCCGGATCTGCCGGGCGCGGAACGCCGGCTCGCCCGCACGATCGACGAACTGGGCGATCTCAGCGGGATCGAGATCGAGGATGCGCTTCATGCGGGCGGACGGCCGGAACCGGTCTCAGGCGCTCTTCTCCCGGGGCCGGCGTGCCCGCTCCGGCCGAAGCCGGCGGCCGCCTCGGACCATCTCTGCCGTGACGGTGAAGGTCCGGGCGCCGCTCTCGTCAGGGATCGTGAAGAGCGAGTCGAGCAGGAGGGATTCCATGATGGCGCGGAGCGCGCGGACGCCGGTCTCGCGCCGGAGCGCCTCCCGGGCGATCTCCCGAACCGCGGCGGGCTCGATGTGGAGGGCGGCGTTCTCGAGGGCGAAGAATCGCTGGTACTGCTTCACGAGGGCGTTGCGCGGCTCCGTGAGGACGCGGACGAGGTCGTCCTCGGCGAGGGGGTCGAGGGTCGCGACCACCGGGAGGCGTCCGAGGAGCTCGGGGATCATGCCGAACCGCACGAGGTCCTCGATCTGCACCCGGGACATGAGCTCGCCCGGGCGCCGCTTCGCGGTGCTCGTGGGCCCCTCGCGCCCGAAGCCGATCATCTCGCGGCCAAGGCGCTTGCCGATGATGTCCTCGAGGCCTACGAAAGTCCCGCCGCAGATGAAGAGGATCTGGGACGTGTCGAGGGCGATGTACTGCTGCTCGGGGTGCTTCCGGCCGCCCTGGGGCGGGACGTTGCTCACGGTGCCCTCGAGCATCTTGAGGAGCGCCTGCTGGACGCCCTCGCCGGAGACGTCGCGCGTGATGGAGACGTTCTGCGTGCAGCGGGCGATCTTGTCGATCTCGTCGATGAAGATGATGCCCTTCTGCGCGCGCTCGACGTTGAAGTCGGCGTCCTGGAGCAGCTTGAGGAGGAGGTTCTCGACGTCCTCGCCCACGTAGCCCGCCTCCGTGAGCGTCGTGGCGTCGCCGATGGCGAAGGGGACGTTGAGCAGGCGGGCGAGGGTGCGCGCGAGGAGGGTCTTTCCCGTTCCCGTGGGGCCGATGAGGAGGATGTTGGACTTCTCGATCTCGACGTCGGCGTCGCCGCCGCGTCCGTTGACGAGGCGCTGGTAGTGGTTCCGGACCGCGACGGAGAGGACCTTCTTGGCCTGCTCCTGACCCACGACGTACTGGTCGAGGAAGGCCTTGATACGGGAGGGCGTCGGGATGGACTCCTGTTTGAGGGGGGAGGGATCCCGGGCGGAGAGGGCCTGCTTTCGCGACTCCTCGGAGAGGATCGTGTTGCAGATCTCGACGCACTCGTTGCAGATGTTGACGCCCGGCGGGCCGGAGATGAGGTTCTGGACCCGGCCGCGGCTCTTGCCGCAGAACGTGCAGACCTCGCCGTCCGCGCCTCGCTTGGTCATGGGGGCTCCCGCCGGAATTCGCCGGCCCCGGGGAGGGGCCGGTGTCCCGATTGTACGCGGGCGCCGCGCCGCCGTCAAAGAAGGGCTGAGGGCCGCCTGCGACGGCGGCGCGGAGGGGAGGGCGTCAGCGGCGGAGGGAGTCGACGACCTCATCGACGAGGCCGTAGTCCCGCGCCTCGCCGGCGGACATGAAGAAGTCCCGGTCCGAGTCCTTCTCGAGCTGCTTCAGGGGCTTGCCCGTGTGCTTCGCGAGGATTTCGTTCAGGGACTGCTTCATGCGGGAGATCTCCTTTGCCTGGATGGAGATGTCCGAGGCCGTCCCCTGGGCCCCGCCCCAGGGCTGGTGGATCATGATCCTCGCGTTGGGGAGCGCGTGGCGCTTGCCCTTCGTCCCCGCGGCGAGAAGCACGGCCCCCATGCTGGCCGCCTGGCCGATGCAGTAGGTCGCCACGTCGCACTGGACGAACTGCATGGTGTCGTAGATCGCGAGGCCCGCCGTGACGGATCCGCCCGGCGAGTTGATGTACATGTTGATGTCCTGGCTCCGGTTCTCCTTCTGGAGGAACAGGAGCTGGGCGATGACGGAGTTGGCGAGGCCATCGGTGACCTCGGTCCCGATGAAGACGATGCGGTCCTCGAGGAGCCTCGAGTAGATGTCGTAGGCCCGCTCGCCGCGCCCCGTCTTCTCGATGACGTAGGGGATCGGATAGAAGTCGCCCCGCACGGACCCCTCCGCGCCGGTGGAGCCCGTTCCCTCAAGCCTGCGTCGCGTCATGCGCCGTCTCCTTCGACCTGTCACCGCCGCCGGCATCGTCCGGCGGAGTCTTCGATTCCACGATGCGGGAGGAACGGTAGAGGAAGTCCCGGATCTTCCTCTCCTGGACGGACGTCCGGAGGTCCGGGAGCGCGTCGTGCTCCTCGAGTTCCTCCCTCACGGCGGAGGGCGTCCGGCCCTCGGACCGGGCGATGGCCTCGATCTCCGCGTTGACGTCGTCCTCGAGCGCGAAGATCCGCTCCTTCCGGCCAATCCGCTCGAGGACGTACCACGTCCGGAGCTCGTTCCTGACCTCCGCCTCGATGCGGAGGCGGCGCTCGGCGACCATGCTGGCCGCGGCACCGGCATCGACGCCCCGGGCCTCGAGACGCTCCGCCAGCGTCCGGGACTTCTCCGCAACGATGCGGGCGACCTGCCGGGGGGGGAGGTCGAAGTGCGCCGATTCGAGGATGCGGGCGAGGATCGCTTTCATCGCGGTCGTTTCGGTGGCGCTGCGGCGCGCCGCCTGAGACCGCTGCCGCGCATCGTCGCGGAGATCCTCGAGGTTCTCGTAGTCCATGGACCGGGCGAACTCGTCATCGAGGACCGGCAGCTCCATGCGCTTCGCCTCGAGAATCCTGATCTCCGCCTTCAGCGTTCGTCCGGCGATCGACGCGTCGGCGTGACCCGGCGGGATCGCGGCGTCGAGGAGGAGCGAGTCGCCGACGCTGCGGCCGACGAGTTTCTCGATGAGGCCGGGGAGGGGGATGTCGAGGATCTCCGCCGTCGTCGGGTCGACGAAGCACTCCTCGTTCTCGAGGACGGTTCGATCGCCGTCGCGGACCACGAACGACACGAGGACGAGATCGCCGGTCTTCACGTCCCCCGACGTCACCGGCGCCCACTGTCCCCGCTGCTCGCGGAGGTCCAGGAGGGTTGCCTCAACGTCCTGTTCCGAGACGTCCGTGCACGGAACCGCGATCTCGAGATCGCGGTACTTCGGGAGATCGAAGTCGGGCTTCACCTCGACGCGGACCTTGAAGTCGAGGTCTTCACCGTCCTTCGCGGTGATGGCGTCGAGATCCACGTCGGGGCTCGAGACGATGTCGAGGCCGTTCTTGTCGATGGCCTCCCTAAGGGCGGCTTCGAGGAGCTCGGAGCGGACATCCGCCGCGACGCCGTCACCGTACCGGCGCTCGAGGATCGAGCGGGGCGCCTTGCCCGGGCGGAAGCCCGGCAGGGTCGCGGACTTCCGGATCTCGTGCCAGATCTTCTCGAATTCGGCGTGGACCCGGTCCTTCGGCACGGTGATGGTCAGTTCCCTCTCGCAGGGCGAGATGGTCGAGAGCTCGATGCGCATCCGTGCGGCTCCGGTTCAGATCGTTTTCTGCGTGAAGGGTTTACGGCGACTTCGTCGGGCGAGGCGGAAGAAGAAGGTTACGCGGCGACGGTCGGGTTGCAAGGATCCGCTCAGGGGTCGGCTCCGAGCAGGGGAGGCGCGAGAAGGAGATCGCCGTTTCGGGTGGCGGCATCCACGATCGCCGATGGTCCGCCGGCCAGATCGGCGGCCCTGGCATCGGAGAGGTCGGCGCCCCTGAAATCGGTTCGCGTCACGGTCGCCGAGCTGAGGTCCGCAGACCTGAGCTCGGCGAGCGACAGGGCGGCATCCGTGAGATCGGCTCCCCGGAGACTCGCGCCGGCGAGGCGGGCGCCGTGGAGGTGGGTGCCGGCGAGGAGGGCGCGGTCGAGGCGCGCCCCGCGGAGGTCGGCGGCCTCGAGGTTGGCGCCCCGGAGGTCGGCGCCGGTGAAATCCGCCTCGCGAAGAATGGCCTCCGAGAGGTTGGTTTTCGCGAGGCGGGCGCTGCGCAGATCGGCGCCCGAGAGGTCGGTCTCCATGAAGATACCCTGATCGAGGATGGCCCCCTCGAGCACGGTGCGCCTCATGTTCGCCCGGGAGAGGTTGCAGCGGGAAAGATCCAATCCGCGGAAGTCGGCGCCTTCGAGGTGGGCGCCGATGGCGGAGTAGTAGTAGGCCTCTTGGACGGCATCGCGTGCCCAGGCGACGGGGTCCGGGAGGTGCTCGGCGCAGAAGGTCGAGAACGACACGGGGGACCGGGGGCATCGCTCGCAGGTCGGGATCATGGGGCGGCTCCGGCCCCGCCGGAAGCGGCCGGAGGGGCCGGGGCACTCTACGAAAGCCGCGGAGCCGCCGCCCCGCCGGCGCGGAGTTTCGCCGGCCGGCGTGATAACGTCGCCATGGAGCAGGTCAGGGAGCCAGCGATCGATCATGGGGCCGGTGGACATCGCGGAACGCGTGCGGATTGCCGCGACACGGCGGGCCGCCTTCGCGGAGCGTCTCGGGGACGGCGTCGCCATCCTGCGCAGCAATGCGGTCACGCTTCGCAATGCGGACGTGGACCACGAGTTCCGTCAGGACTCGGACTTCTACTACCTCACGGGATTCGACGAGCCTGATGCGGTCGTCGTCATCGCTCCGGCCCATCCCGAGCATCGTTTCGTCCTCTTCGTCCGCCCGCGGGATCGCGAGCGCGAGGTCTGGACCGGCGAGCGAGCCGGTGTGGAAGGCGCCCGCGAAATCTACGGGGCCGATCTCGCGTTCCCCATCGACCGGCTCTGGGAGGAGCTCCCGCGCTGCGTCATGGGGGCGCGGACGCTCCACTACGCACTCGGCATCGAACCGGCGTTCGACCAGAAGATCGTGGAGATGTTCGCGCGGCTCCGGCGCGAGCGGCGGCTCGGCAAGGTGGCGCCGACGACCCTCGTCGACACCGGAGTCATCCTCCATGAGATCCGCATGCGGAAGACCCCCGAGGATCTCGGCTTCATGCGCGAGGCGGCCCGCATCACGGCGGGGGCCCACGTGGCGGCCATGCGCGCCGCCCGCCCCGGGCTCAGGGAGTACGATCTCGCGGCCCTCATCGAGTACCTCTTCCGGAGGCAGGGCGCGCTGCGGACCGGGTACGCGACCATCGTGGGCGCGGGCGCCAACGCGACCGTCCTCCACTACGTCCGCAACACGGCGGAGCTCTGTGCCGGCGACCTCGTCCTCATCGATGCCGGCGCCGAGTACGAGTACTTCGCGGCGGACGTGTCCCGGACGTTCCCCGTGAGCGGCCGCTTCACGGCGCCGCAGCGCCGGCTGTACGAGATCGTTCTCGCCGCGCAGAAGGCCGCCATCGCGCGCGTGCTTCCCGGCCGGTCCTTCGGCGACATCCACGCGGCGGCGGTGGAGGTGCTCGTGGACGGCCTTCTCGATCTCGGATTCCTGGGGGCGCCGCGCGCGGAGATCCTCGAGAAGGAGCTGTACCGCCCGTTCTTCATGCACAGGACGAGTCACTGGCTCGGCATGGACGTCCACGACGTCGGGGCGTACAGGATCGGCGAGGCTTGGCGAACGCTCGAGCCCGGCATGACGCTCACGGTGGAGCCCGGGATCTACATCGCGGCGGACAACGCCGATGTCCCCGCGGAGTACCGCGGCATCGGCATCCGCATCGAAGACGACCTCGTCGTCGCGGCCGGCGCGCCCGAGGTCCTCACGGCCGGGGTCCCGAAGGACGTCGACGCCATCGAGGCCATCGTCGGCTCCGGCGGCGGTTTCCCGGAAGGACCGCCCGATCTGCTGCTTCGCGCGGGAGCGGGGCCCGACATCTGAGCCCCCCCTCCGGGGAACTTCGCAGGAATCGAGGCGGCTCCGGGCATGGCCCTTGACGAAAAGGCGACAAAAGTCAGAATACCGCCCATTCGGCGACCGGCCGCCCCGACTCGCTCCGATCCGAACCCGGCGGAGATGGGGAGGGAGCCCGGCGGGCCGCGATCTCGTCCGGGGCTCCGGAGCACGATAGGATCGCCCCTCCGGCGCCGGGGGTCGCGATGGTCGCGGCCGGTGCCGTCGGGCTTCCGCCAGACATCGGAGACATCAGTGAGAACCAACAGTCTGATCGCCTTCCTCGCAGCGCTCGCCCTGGCCGCCGGTTGCGGTGGCGACAAGCCGACGGACCCCGGAACGCCGTCCGGCGGCGGATCGGGCACCGCGGCGCCGGCGGGCGGAGCTGCCGCGGGCGGCGCCGCCGGCCAGTGGGACGCCGCGAAGGCCACCGCCACCGTGAAGGGCGTGGCGAAGTTCAAGGGCACGCCGCCGACGCGCAAGCCCATCGACATGGGCACCGAGAAGACCTGCCACGATCACCACGGCGGCAACGCCCTCGAAGAGTCCGTGATCGTCGGCGCCGGCGGCGCCCTCAAGAACGTCTTCGTGTCGGTGACCTCGGGGCTCGACGCGTACAAGTTCCCGGCGCCGGCCGCGCCCATCTCGCTCAACCAAGTCGGTTGCACCTACGCCCCCCACGTCCAGGGCATGGTCGCCGGGCAATCCATCGACATCAAGAACAGCGATCCGGTCCTCCACAACATCCACTCGCTCGCCAAGGTGAACGAGAACTTCAACTTCGGCCAGCCGAAGCAGGGAGCGACGGACACCAAGACCTTCAAGCGTCCGGAGATCGTGAAGATCAAGTGCGACGTCCACGGCTGGATGAACTGCTACATCCACGTCGTGAAGCACCCGTTCTTCGCGACGACGGGCGACTCCGGCGCCTTCGAGCTCCCGAAGCTCGCGCCCGGGACGTACACGATCGAGGCCTGGCATGAGGAGTTCGGGAAGCTCCCGGCCCAGAGCATCACGATCGGCGCCGGCGAGACGAAGGAACTCACCTTCGAGTTCGAGGGATAAGGAGAACCGATGACCCCGCGGAACGGCGGCGGCGCCTCCGCCGCCCTGATGGTCGGACTCTGCGTTGCGCTCGTCGTCACGCTGGTCGTCGGCTACCTCGCCACCGCGTCGATGCCGGAGGTCGCGACGAAGCACGGCGCCGGCGTGGACCGGACGATCCGCTACTTCGTCTACGCGACGGGTGCGCTCGCGGTCCTCGGCCATGTCATCCTCGGGCTCTTCATCTGGAGGTACCGGGGCTCGGCGGAAACGCCGTTCCGGCGGGTGACCCGCCGGGCGGAGTGGATCTGGGCCCTGGTCCCGGTTCTCGCCATGACGCTCATCGCCGAGGTGGGCGGCGTCGTTCTCGGGATCCCCATCTGGACCGAACTCCACAGCCCCTCCCCGGAGGGAACGCTCGAGGTCGAGGTCCTGGGCAAGCAGTTCGAGTGGATCATCCGCTATCCGGGCAAGGACGGCCTCTTCGGCACGCCGGTCCCGGAACGGGTCGATGACGCGAAGAACCCCGTCGGGCTCGACAGGAAGGACAAGGCCGCGCGGGACGACATCGAGGTCCGCGGCACGCTGCGGTTGCCGCGGGGCCGGCACGTCACCGTGCGGATCCGTTCCAACGACGTTCTCCACTCCTTCGCCTGCCCGCAATTCCGGATCAAGCAGGATGCCGTGCCGGGGTTCACGTCCTGGGCGCGTTTCGTGCCGACGCGGACCGGCGAATACGAGATCACCTGCGCCGAGCTCTGCGGGCTTGGCCACTACAAGATGCGCGGACTCATCCAGGTCATGGAGCCGGCGGACTTCGACGCCTGGCTCGGCCGCCAGATCGGCAAGTACGAGTAGCGGCGCGGGCGTCCGGCCGCCGCCGGGCGCTCTCCGCGAGGGAGACAGATCGTGAGCGAAGCTCACCACGGCCACGGCGCCCACGCGGAGCCGTCGTTCTTCCGGAAGTACATCTTCAGCTTCGACCACAAGGTCATTGGGATCCAGTATCTCGTCATGGCCATCGTCATGGCTCTCGTCGGGTCGACGCTGGCGGCCATCATCCGCACGCAGCTCGCGTGGCCGGAGAAGGTCATCATCCAGCCCGAGACCTACATCAGCTTCGTGACGATGCACGGCACCATCATGATCTTCTTCGTGGTGTCGATCGCGCTGAACAGCGGGTTCGGGAACTTCCTCATCCCCCTCCATGTCGGGGCGCGGGACATGGCGTACCCGCTGCTCAACATGCTCTCCTTCTGGGTCATGGTCCCCGCCTGCGTGCTCATCATCGCCTCCTTCTGGCTCGAAGGCGGCGCCGCGGCCGCGGGGTGGACGTCCTATCCGCCCCTCTCAGCCCTGCCGGAGGCCGTCCCCGGCTCGGGCATGGGGCAGACGTACTGGCTCCTCGCGATGGCGCTGTTCATCGCGTCCTTCACGATGGGCGGCCTCAATTACGTCACGACGATCCTCAACTGCCGCACGAAGGGGCTCACGATGATGCGCATGCCCCTCGTCGTGTGGACCTTCTTCATCGCGTCGATCCTCGGAATCCTGGCCTTCCCGGCCCTGACGGCGGCGGCGATCATGCTGCTCCTCGACCGCCACGGCGGCACGAGCTTCTTCCTCCCCGCGGGCCTCGTCATCGGCGAGAAGGTCATGCCGCACAACGGCGGCACTCCGCTTCTCTTCCAGCACCTCTTCTGGTTCCTCGGCCATCCCGAGGTCTACGTGCTGGCGCTCCCCGCGCTCGGAGTGGCCTTCGAGGTCATCTCGACGTTCGCGCGCAGGCCGCCCTTCGGCTACCGCATCTCCGTGTACTCCCTGCTCGTCATCGCCGTGCTCAGCATGATCGTCTGGGGTCACCACATGTTCCTCTCGGGCATGAACCCATGGGTGGGCGAGTACTTCTCGATCGTGACGGTGCTCATCAGCGTTCCCTTCGCCGTTCTCGCGCTGAATCTCATCGCGAGCCTCTGGCGGGCGCGGCTCCGCTTCACGACGCCCATGCTCTTCGCCCTCGCGATGATCCCGACCGTGGGCCTCGGGGGACTCGGCGGCCTCTTCCTCGGCACGGCGACGGCGGACGTGTTCTTCCACGAGACGTACTTCGTCGTCGGCCACTTCCACCTCATGATCGGCATGCTGACGTTCCTCGCGATCTTCGCCGGGATGTACTACTGGTTCCCGAAGATGTTCGGGCGGTTCATGAGCGAGAAGCTCGGCCGGCTCCACTTCTGGACGACGGTCCCGCCCATCCTCGGGATCTTCATCCTCATGCACTTCCAGGGCTTCAACGGACTGCTCCGGCGCTCGTACGATCCCAATGTCTACACCTACAACGCGGCGGCGCGCGCCCTGGCGGCGCCGATCACCTGGCTCGCGTTCCTTCTCATCGGGTCCCAGCTCCTGTTCCTCTGGAACTTCGTCGCGAGCCTCTTCCGCGGCCGCCGGGCCGCGGAGAACCCCTGGGAGGCGACGACGCTCGAATGGACGACCCCGTCTCCGGCGCCCCATGGCAACTGGGAGCACCCGCCGGAGGTGCACCGGGACCCCTATGTTCTGGTACCGGCGCCGGCCGGGAAGGCCGGGACTTCGCGCTGCAGTCGGAGACGGTCTGATGGACACCGCGGCGACGGTCGCGTCCCGGCGGACGGCGATGGGCCTCGTCATCGTGTCCGTGGGG
>CAYQRN010000096.1:0-16719 GCA_964419995.1 uncultured Planctomycetia bacterium | reverse complement strand
ACGAAGTCGCCGACGTCCTGTCCATCTCGAAGAGCACCGTCGAAGCCGACTGGCGGACCGCCCGCGCCTTCCTGAACCGCGAGCTGACGCGCCCCGCATGAGCGAGGCGTCGCAGAGCGGCCAGGACGCCCTGCAGCAGAAGCAGGCGCTGGAGATCCTCCGCGCAGCGCTCGATCTCGAGCCGGCGGCGCGGGGCGGATTCGTAAGGAGTCGGACGGCCGGCGACGCGGTCCTCGGGGCCGAGGTCATGGCCCTTCTCGAGGCGGCGGCCGGGAGCGACGGACCGATCCGGCCCGGCGGCGGGATCGACCTCCTGGCGGAGGCCATCGAGGGCGAGGGTCCGCCTCCGGCTCGGGAGCCGGTCGCGGGCGGCGACCTTCCCGAGCTGGCCGGACACTACCGCCTCCTGCGCCCCCTCGGCCAGGGCGCGATGGGGACCGTGTGGCTGGCGGAGCAGGAATCGCCCCGCCGATCGGTGGCGGTCAAGGTCGTGCGCCACGGTCTCGGCCATAGCCACCTCCGTCGGCGCTTCGCCTATGAGGCCGAGCTGCTCGGGCGACTCCATCACCCGGGCATCGCCCAGATCTTCGAAGCCGGGGTCGTCGACCGGGCGCGGGCCGACGAAGCCTACATCGTCATGGAGTACATCGAGGGCAGGGATCCGGTGGAGTGGGCCGCCCGCGAGAATCTCGACACCGGCCAGCGGCTCCGGCTCGTCGCACAGATGTGCGATGCGGTGCAGCACGCTCACCAGCGCGGCGTCATCCACCGGGACCTGAAACCGTCCAACATGCTGGTCGACGCGGCGGGCCACGTGAAGATCCTCGACTTCGGCGTGGCGCGGGCCGTCGGCGGGGATCTCGAGCTCACGTCGATGCACACGCGGGCCGGCCAGATCGTCGGCACGCTCTCGTACATGAGCCCGGAGCAGGTCGCCGGGGAGCCGGAGGACGTCGACACGCGGTCCGACGTCTACGCCCTCGGGGTCATCGCCTTCCAGCTTCTCGCAGGGCGCCTGCCCTTCGACCTCGCCGGCAAGCCCCTCGCGGAAGCGGCGAGGATCATCCGCGATGAGCCGGCGCCGAGGCTCGGGAGCCTCGTGACCTCCCTGAGGGGCGATGTGGACACCATGGTGGGCCGCGCCATGGAGAAGGACCGCGGGCGGCGCTACGCCGCCGCCGCCGACCTTGGCGACGACATCCGGCGGCACATCGAGGGCCTGCCCATCGCCGCCCGGCAGGACTCGGTCTTCTACGTCCTCAGGAAACAGATCGTCCGCCACCGGACGGCGTTTGCCGTGGCGGTCGCCCTGTTCGCCGCCGCCGTGGCTTTCGCGGTGTACGCCGGCGCGGAGGCGCGCCGCTTCGAACGCGTCGCCGACAGCGAGAGGTCGGCCCGCGAGGGGCTCGAGATCGCGAAGAACAGCGAGGCGGCGGCCCGCGCCCGCGCCGACCGCGAAGCCGAGCGGCTGCGTGATTCGCTCTACCTCGCCAACATCGGCATCGCGCGGGCCTCGATCCTCGGCAACGAGGTCGCCGGTGCGCGGCTCGCTCTCGAAGCCTGTCCTGCCGAGCGGCGGCGATGGGAATGGCACTACTTCCGGAAGCTCGTCGATGGCGCTGCCACGACCCTCGATCTCGGAATCGCGGGCTGGATCGGCGGGGCGTTCTTCGACCGCGGCCGCAGGGGCGCCTTCGCCCTGAGAGAGGGCCATGTCGTCGTCGTCGACACCGTTTCGATGCGAGTCGAGAGCCACGTCGTGCCGGCGCTCGCGTCTCCCGTGGGCACGGCCATCCCCGCGCCGGCGTCCGCGACCGTCGTCGTCTCGAACCGGGCGCGTATCGCGCGCGTCGACGGAATGGGCGCCATCGTCGCGCAGGATCGGAGGGAGGAGGATCGCGACTGGACGTTTCTGGCCTTCAGCGACACGGCGGGGGGCGCCTTCGTCCCCCGCCCCGGAGGCGGAGTCGTGCTCGTCGATCCCGAGACCCTGGCGGATCTGGTGTCCTTTCCCATCGACGGCTCGGTCGCGGAGGAAGTCGCGGTGTCCTCCGCGACCGGCGACGTCCATGTGGCGGCCGGAAGCGGGTCGGTCTTCCGATGCCGGGGGGCGGACGGGACGGTCCTTGCCCGGCGGGACTTCGGCGCCGGCGCCGTGCGTCATGTCGCGGTGTCGGCGGACGGACGGCGCCTCGCCGTCGTCGTGGCGAACGACCGGTGGGTCCGGATCGTGGATGCCGCCACGCTGACCGGCGACATGCGCGTCCGGCCGCACGAGCAGTGGGTGACGGCCGTGGCGTGGTCGCCGGACGGCCGTTACGTCGTGACGGGGTCGATGGACACGACCGTACGGTTCACGGACGTGGCGACCGGCGACGTCCGTTCCACCTGCTGCGGACACCGGCACGCCGTGACGCATCTGGTCTTCCCGGACGGGGACTCGAGGCTCGTGTCGGCGTCGTGGGATGGAACCCTCCGGCGGTGGGAGCACTGGGACCGCGAGGAGCCGGCGCGACTCGACATCCGGGGGGCGGTCTGCCGAGTCGCGAACTTCACGCCGGACGGTTCGAAGATCCTGATTGGTACCGAGGACGATCGGATCCTCGTGTTCGACGCAGTATCCGGGGAGCCCATCTCCGAGTTCGAAACAGGCGCCGCGGCCCTCTGGTCCCTCGTCCTTCCGAGGCACTCGCGCTCGGTTCTGTGGCCGGCCGCCGACGGGACTCTGCGCGAACGGGATTTCGGGACCGGAGCCGTTCGGGATTTCGCCCGCCCCGGGGATTGCGGCGCCCTGAACGTCCGCCTCTCCTCCGACGAGACCCTGGTGGCCGTGTCCGGACCCGGGGTCGTCCCTGCGGTGGTTTCCTTCGCCGCCGGCGCGGAATCGAGACCCGTGCCCGGAACGGAAGGCCTCGACATCCGGGTCGTCGAGTTCGTCCCCGGGACGCGGGACCTGATCGCCGGTGCGTCGCGCGGGGACGTCTACCGGATCGACGTCTCGACCGGCCGGATCGTGCGCCGCTGGAAGTGCGGGTCCACCGTGTTCTGGTCCGTTGCGGTGGCCGCGGACGGGCGGACGGTGGCCCTGGCGGCCGCCGATGGGAAGATCTGGTTCGTCGCTCCCGGCTCAGAGGAGGCTCCTGTGCCGGTGGATGCCCATCGCGGCACGACCCAGGCCCTCGCCTTCTCTCCGGGCGGCGACCGTCTCGTGAGCGGCGGCAACGACGGCGTCGCGCGGCTCTGGGACGTGCCTTCCCGGCGCGAGCTGCTGGTCTTCCAGGGACACCGCGGGACCGTGACCAGCGCGTCCTTCTCGCCTGGCGGCGACACCATCGTCACGGTGTGCCGCGGCGGGCAGGCGCTCGTGTGGTCGCTGAAGCCGTGACTCCGCGCCGCCGCCGCCGTGGCCGTGGGGGGCCGCTGAGTCGTTGCTGTCGCCGTTCGTCGGAGGTGTCGGGGTACGGCGGGGGCGGTTCATCGCGGCCAACGGAGGCTTCCGTCCTCGAACCGAGGCAGATCCGGATGTTTCGATCCGGCTCCTGAACCTCCGGCCCTGCGTCGGTGTCGCACCGCGCTCGCCTCAGTTCCGGTCGCCGCCGGAGAAACCGCCAGTCCCCCAAACGAGCGCCATAGATCTTCCCTCTCCTTCTTGACCCGTTCTCGTGGCGGCAGGTCTTGCTCACACGTGGAGTGAAGCCACCCGGCGGCGAAGAATCTGTCCGTTGCCAGAAACGTCGTCTTTGCCCTTCGAGCTTTCGCGATCCATGGTGCCCCGCGTGCAGCTCCTGCTGCACGCTTGGGGCATGAGGCTTCACATGATCATTCGTTCTTCACGTCTGTTACTCGGCGCACTCGTCGCCGCGGGCGCGCTTGTCACCACTCCGTCGCCGTCGGCTGCGCAGGAATCGACAGCATCCGGATTCGCAGCGGCGCAGCTGCGCGAGCTTCATGTCGTCGGCGTGTACGAAGGCTCCTACAAGTCGGGGGGCAAGATCGGCGGCGGGCGCGCGGCCGTCCGCGTCAACCGCGAGGGCGCCGCGGTCACGCTGGTTCTACTCAGTTATGAACGCGTCAAGTGGCTCGTCACCCTCGATCCGGGGTCGCGACTCGAGCGAGTCATACTCGGCGGGTATCGCCGTCAGGCCGTCGAAGGCGTGCCCGCAGACATCTGTGTCATCGAGTCATTCCATGAGGGAGGACGACAGGGGCGCACGATTCCCTGCTGCTACGCGCCCGATTCCGAGCGCTTGCGCCCCATGCTTCGCGCTCTCACGTCGATGACAGATCTCGAGGTCAGCAGCTTCCAGGGCCGGTACAGCGGCAGCGTCGAGGAACCGTTCGTCGTCGACCGCATCCAGGATGACCCGCGCCTGAGATGGGCCCACCCCCAGCCCTCGACGCCGGCGAACCTGCCTTCGCTTCGATTCAAGGCCCTCGTGATCGGCGCCTCGATGCCGATGCGGCACGAAGTGGCGGCCTCGTTTGGCGACTTCACGTTGAAGGGGCCGATCCGAGAGACCCTGAAGCCCTTGCCGAGGGATATCGTGGCGCTGGCAGGCGATGGCAAGGGGGGGCGCTTCTTCGGCCTGTCGCGACACGATGTCTTCGCAGTCGACATCGTCAAGCGTACCGCAACCTCGATCGACGTGGGCTTCGACGTTCCGCCCCTGAGTTGGCCGCAGAGCATCACCCATGACACCAGGCGCGATCGCATCCTCCTGACCGCATCGGGCTATCTCTACGCATTCGATGTCGCCACGAGGAAGTGGTCGGTCCTGACGGAGATCGGACATTGGGGGGATATGGCCGTGGTCGCGTATGAGCCACGGAGCGACGCCATCTTCATGCTTCGCGGGCAGTACCGCGGCGACGATGGCGGAACGGCGCTTGCCATCGCGGAGCTGAACGCCGATGGCGCCGTGATCCGACGGATCCCGATGAAGGCCAGAGACGACGTGACGGATCATCTTGGCACGTGGCCACACCAGGCTGCGCCGCAGATGCTGGGGGTCGAAGGGTACCTGGTGATCCTCGCGTCGACCGGGAGCGCCGACCCCGATTCCGCCGGCAGCACTCGTGAAGGGGCGTCTTCGATCGTCCTTGTCGACCCCAAGACCGGAGAGTCCTGGCTCACGGCCAGGTACGGCCAGTGATGTCTCCCGTCGCGCCGGGCCCCGAGGCCGCCGTTTCCATCTCCGCGGCGATGGGGCGGAGGTGGTCTTCCGCGTCCCGGCGGGTCGATGAGACAGCGGAGGTCGGTCTCCCCCTCCCGCCGGACGACGGATGTTGCACGTGCGAACGGACGGGGAGGACGAGGGTACGAGGCCGTTGTTGGCGGTTCGGGGGTCTTCATCCTGCGAGAGGCTGGTGAGGTTGTTCCCCTCCGGCGAACTCGCGGAAGCGGGGCGGTAGCGGTGCTCTTCACGCCGCCGGGGATTCCGTCGGCATCGCTGCCACCGACCGCGCGTGCAGGGAGCCTTGGAAGGCGTGCTGCACGTGCGAACAGCCGGCTCCCGTCTCCGGCCCGACGATGTCCGTCGGGCCCCACCTCCTCCGGGGCCCCGGCGGCAGCGATCGGCCACGACGGGGGGCCGGCCCGGGGGGGGGCCTCAGCGGCGCAGGAGGGCCCAGGTGATGCCGGCGCCGAGGCCCTGCACTCGGGCCATCTTGATCCAGAGAAGCGTCATGTGCTCGAGGTGGAGGCTCGATGAGAGGGGGCCCGAGTCCACCGGCTCGAAACCGAGCTGATCGCAGATGCGGCCCACGGTGGCCTTGGCTGCGGCGTCGTCGCCGGCGATGAGCATGGCGGGGCGGAGTGGCGAGTAGCCCGGGTAGGTGCTGTCCTCGAAGTTCTCGAAGCCGTAGATCGTGAAGGCCTTCACGAAACGGGCCTCGGGGGCTGCCTTCTGGAGGTGCTCGCTCCCCGAGATGCGGCTTTCGAAGGCGTGGGTGATGCCCGTGCCTACCGGATTCGTGCAGTCCACGAGGACCTTGTCCGCGAGTGCGCGCCGGAGCATCGCGACCAGGTCCGGCGCCACCGGGAAGGGCACGGCGAGGACGACGAGGTCCGCGCCGCGGACGGCGGCTTCGCTCCCGGCCACGCGGAGAGCGGGGATGCGCTCCCGCGCCCGCGCGACCGAGTCCGAGTCCGGCCGGTCGGTGCCGGCCGTGATCTCGTGGCCGCGGCGGGAGAGGGCGGCGGCCAGCGCGCCGCCGACCTGTCCGATGCCGAGGAATGCGATCTTCATGACGGCGGTACCCGGGGAGTCCCTTCGCTTCGTGGACTCACGTTGCGCGGCGGGTCCGCGAATGCCAAGAGCTTGCGCCCGATGCCGATCCGCCCGCCGGATCGGCGGTCCGCCCCGGCTTCCCTCTTGGCGTGGAAGGCGCAGTGTCTAAAGTGCAGTCACTATGAAAGCTCCGACCATCGTCGCGCTTCTGGTCGTTTCGGCGGGGATCGGACGTTCGCAGGAACCCCGCGTGACTCTCGGAGTCGACGTGCTCCTCCGGGAGAAGTTGGACCTCGTCCGCGGGCCGCGCGTCGGACTCGTCACCAATGCGTCGGGCGTCAACGCCACGCTCCGTAGCACCGCGGATCTGCTCTTCATGGACAAGACCGTGAAGCTCACGGCGCTCTTCGGGCCGGAACACGGGATCCGGGGCGATGCGCCGGGGGGGCAGGATGTCCCCGGCCGCACCGACGCCGTCACCGGACTACCCGTCTACAGCCTCTACGGGAAGACGCGGAAGCCCACGGCGGACATGCTGAAGGGCGTGGACGTCCTCGTCTTCGACATCCAGGACATCGGATCGAGGACCTACACCTACCTCGCGACCCTCGGGGTCTGCATGGAGGCCGCGGCGGAGCACCGGAAGAAGCTCATCGTGCTCGACCGGCCGAACCCCATCGGCGGTCTTCTCTTCGAGGGACCGGTGATCCGCGAGGATCTCCGGAGCTTCGTCGGCCCCTACCGGATTCCCGTCACCCACGGCATGACCTTCGGCGAGATGGCCCGGTACCTGAACGAGGAGGAGAAGATCGGCTGCGACCTCGTCGTCGTGCCCATGAAGGGCTGGAAGCGCGGGATGGTCTGGGAGGAGACGGGGCTCACGTGGATTCCCACGTCGCCCCACATTCCCCATCCGCTCAACGCGCGGCTCTACGTGGCGACGGGCATGGTCGGCGGCACCACGCGCAACGTCAACGAGGGCGTCGGATACACCCTGCCTTTCGAGACCATCGGGGGGCAGTTCATCGACGGCCCCCGATTCTCGGATCGCATGAACGCCCGGCGTCTCCCGGGGGTGTCCTTCCGTCCCATCGCCTACCGCCCCTTCTACGGGGACTACCGGGAGCAGCTGTTGTCGGGCGTCCAGCTCCTCGTCGGCGACCCTCATGCCTTCCGGCCCCTGCGGACCGCCCTCGCGGTCCTCGTGGAGCTCCATCGCCAGCACCCCGGGAAGCTCGATCTCGACAAGAGCTTCGAGAAGTACTGGGGAACGCCGGACGTGCGCCGTCTCCTCCTCGCCGGCGCCTCCGTGGCCGACATCGAGGCGTCCTTCGCGGACGATCTCGCCGCCTTCGGCGGGAAGCGCGCGCGATACCTCCTCTACGGAGAGTGACTTTGGCGACGCGGGGCGGACGCCCTCAGGGGGGCGCGGTTGTCCACGAGCTGTCCCCCGTTCCTGGGCGGGGGCGTTGGCGCCGAAGTGCTGGCCTGCGCCCGCGTCACGGGGCCTGATAGACGATCGTCGCCTCCTGGGCGGTCGTGCCGACGCCCGGCGTGTTTTCGACCTTGCGGTAGCGGACGAGGAGGCCCGTGCGGACGTCGTAGCCTCGGGTGATCTCCCAGGTCTGACCGCGCTCGACGAGGAAGAGGGCGCCGCCCTGCGCGCCGGCGTAGGCGAGCGTGGTACGGGTGACCGGGTCGCGATCGACCTCCGCGCCAGGCTGCATCTGTGCGAATCGCGCGGGGTTGACCGCGAAGCCCAGCGTGCCGTTGTTGCTGACGACCTGCGGGTTGCCGTCGTTCCAGACGTTCATCGTCGCATCGACGAGGTACTTGCTGCTGACACCGATGCTCTGTCGTCCCGCCGACTCGACGCGCATCGCGGTGGCGTAGGGCGTGCGAAGCTCGCCCATGGGGCCGGGGAGGACACTCGTGCCGTTCACCATGATCTTCGTGCCGGGTCGCAGCGTGGGCGTGACGTCCACGGGCGGGCCGACGTTGAGGTCGCGGATCGCCATCAGCTGGAGGTACGAGCTGGTTCTTCCGCGGCCCGTCTGGCTGACCCGACCCGTGGCGGGATCGACGGCCGTCGTTACGTCGCCGAGCGTCATCGTCGCGCGGACGAGCAGGACGCCGGAGTCGAGGTCGTAGACGTAGTTGCTCCAGCCCCCGCGGATCTGCGTGGCGACGGAGATCGCGCGATACTCTCGTCCGTCGATCTCGATCGGGACCCGCGCGGTGCGAGTTTCGACGCCGTCGCTCGAGGCGACGCCGTCCCGCAGCTCCGCGAGGCGCTCGGGACGCTGGAAGAGGTCCACGTCGCCGGAGAGCCGGCAGGTTCGACCGAAGTCCAAGGACGGCGCGGGGACGAGTGTGTCGAGGTTCACGCCGGCCGCGAGGTATCCCGTGACGCTGACGGCGAGCGTATCACCCTCGATCCCGACGATGTCGACCGAGGTCCGCCCGACACCGCCAGAACCGCGGAGGTCCTTCTCGCCGTAGGTCTTCCCCGTCTTCGGGTCGAGCCACCGACCGTTCGCCTGCGGGGTCAGCGTCGTGCCGGCGCCGGGCGAGACCGAGTCGGACATGTAGTAGCTCAGGCGAACTCCGACCTTCTGCCACGCCAGCGGGTCCTGGGCGCCCGGAGCATCGGCGACGAGGAACGGTCCGCGCGCCTGCGGATTGCCCGCGTCGGAGGTTGCCTCGGCGAACGTCGCCGCCGATCCGGCGACGCAGAGCGAGACGGCCAGCAAGATCCTCTTCGGTGACGTCATGGCGGTGTTCCCTGCATCAGCGTCTGATGGGGATAGGGTACGGCGTCAGGCATCCGCCGCGCAACCTCCGTACCGCAGGCCGTTCTCGCCTCCGGCTTCGAGCCGAGGTCGTCGCGTCCGCCGCGTGCCTGCGGACTCCTCGCGTCTGGACAAGGCTCGGCGAAAGCGAGAGGTCTCGAAAGGACCAGGAGTCGTCGAGCGCCATTCAAGCGATCCAGGAAAAAGGTGGCGGCCGGTATGGCTCTCCGCGCATCGGCGCCGAGCTCGCGCGTCGCGACATCCGGCGCGGCCGCAAGCGCGTGGCGAGGCTCATGCACGACGGCGGCATGCGTGGTAGGATCGGAGTCCGGGAGCGTGGATCAGCAGGTGAACCTGAGGATGGCATGACCGGCGACGTCAAGAGATCGGAAAGGGCCTATCGATTCCGGCCCGGCGACCGGCCGCTCCGGGATGTGGACCTCGAGCTCGTTCGCCCGCTTGGGATGGGCGGCTTCGGCGAGGTCTGGCTCGCCCGGAACCCGAGCCGCCCGCACCTCCCGCCTGTGGTGCTCAAGTTCTGCCTCGACGCGGAGGCGGCAAGGACGCTCCGGCGGGAAGTGAGCCTCCTCGACCGGGTTGCGGCGCTCGGTGATCACCCGGGCGTCGTCAAGCTCCTCGACACGTATCTCGCCGCCGAGACGCCCTGTCTCGAGTACGAGTACGTGGAGGGCGGCGACCTCGCCGCCTGGATCGGGAGCGGCGGGAGGCGGGCGAGCTTCCGGGACCGGAAGATGCGGCGAAGGTCGTGGCGGGGATCTGCGACGCCGTGGCGGTGTTCCATGGCGCCCGCCCGTCCATCGTTCACCGGGATCTGAAACCGGGGAATCTCCTCGTCGCCGGCCAGAGCGGGCGCCTCCCGGTGCTCAAGGTGTCGGACTTCGGCATCGGCGGACTGGCTTCGGCGGGGGTTATCCGCCAGGCGACCATGGCCGTGTCCCTGGCGCCTTCCGTCGCATCGGCGGGCGGCGGCGGGTTCACGCTCAACTACGCATCGGACGAGCAGATCCGCGGCGAGGATGCCGATCCCCGCGACGACGTCTTCGCCCTCGGGGTCATCTGGCATCAACTCCTGACGGGGGATCTCGGCGCCGGGGCGCCGAAGGGGCTCCGGTGGCCCGAGGACCTGGCGCGCCGGGGCATGTCCCGGGCGCTCATCGAGGTTCTTGCTTCCTGCTTCGAGCCGAGATCGTCGCGGCCGGCGGATGCGGGCGCACTCGCCGCCGGGATCCGGAAGGCGCTGACCTCCGCTCCCACGGCGACTATAAGGCCCCCCGCGGCGTCCCGGCAACCTGCGCCCGTGCCCCCGGCTCGTCCAGCTCCTCCCGTCCCTCCGCCTACTCCGTGGCCGCTCCCTGTTCGCGACGTGGATGCCGTGCTCGTCCCTCCAGCCCCTCCCGCTCCTCCCCGGAGGCCTCCGCCCGCCCCGCGTCCGAGGCGGAAGTCCCGTGGGCCGGTCGTGGCGGTGATCGCGCTTCTGGCCGGCGCCGTCATGATCGCGTCCCAAGCCGTTCGGTCGTCGCCGCCCAAGGCGGCCATAGAGATCATCGAACGGCACCCGGATCCGTCCGTGGTCATGAGTCAGGAGCTTCGGAGCGCCATCGAGACGACGGGAAAGCCGTGGCGGATCCGCGAGAAGAAGACGGGGATGGAGTTCCTTCTCGTCCCCCCCGGGGAGTACATGCGGGGGGCGAGCTCGGGGGACGGCGAGGCCTCCGACGACGAGAAGCCGGCGCACCGCGTGCGGATCACGAAGGCCTTCTACCTCGGCCGATACGAAATGACCCAGGGGGAGTGGAGGAAGGCGACGGAAGAGTCGAATCCGAGCCACTTCAAGGCATCGGACCGGCATCCCGTGGACTCGATGAGTTGGGACACCGTCGACAAGATCGCACGGAGCCTCGGCTGCCGGCTGCCGGCGGAGGCGGAGTGGGAGTACGCTGGCCGGGCGGGGACGACGGCCTCGCGATACGGGAACCCCGACGACGTTGCATGGCATCCCGGAAACTCCGGCGGGAAGACGCACCCGGTCGGCGAGAAGCCCGCCAACGCGTTGGGCTTCCACGACATGCTCGGAAACGTGTGGGAGTGGTGCTCGGACTGGTACTCGTCGGACGCCTACAGGTCCTGCGCGGGAGGCGTGGCTGATCCTCAGGGGCCCTCCAGCGGGGGATTGCGCCTGTTGCGCGGGGGGTCCTGGGACATCTCCCCGAGGTACTGCCGCGTCTCGGACCGGCACGGGAACGTCCCGGCTGACGTGTACTACGGCGTCGGTGTGCGCCTCGCGATGGACCCGTGATTCCCTTTACTTTCTTCCCTTTTCTTTTTTTCCGGCGCGCGAAGCGCGCCGGGGGGCCCGATGAACCGGCGGTCTGGTTCTCGGACTGCTTCAGCGCCCCGTCCCGGGGACGCGCTCCGGGAGTTCCAGGACCCCGGCATCCCCGGAGGCGCCTGGGACCTGGACACGGCACTTCGCGGCCCCCGACATGAACGTGAGCCCGAGACGGAGCGGGACGCCCGGCCCGGCGGGCTCGGGCGGCGGCCCCTCGAGGGTCATCCGGTAGCGGCCAGGCGCGAGGCCGGGCCTCAGGACCGGCTCGCGTGGCGATCGGATCGCGGCCACGCGCCGGACGCGGCCGGCGTCGTCGAGGACCGCGAGCCCGAAGGTGAGCCCGGTGGCCGCGGGAGTCGCGAGCGCGGCTTCGCACACGATCACGACGTGCCACGGCCTTGCAGTGACCGCGTTCGCTGAGAGGAATCCGACCCTGCCCCCCGGCCACGTCACGAAGGCCACTTGTCTGCGCTCGTCGAGATCGCCGATCCGCTCGGCGAAGCCGGCCGCGCGGTTCCTGTAGACGTCGGCGCGGGCACGACCGAGTCGGATCTCCGTCCCGGCACGTTCGAAGATCTCGGGCTCCGACTCGAGGAAGGCACGGGCCGCCGCGGGCGGGAAGCCCACCGGGATGCCAGATCCGCCGCACTCCGCGATCACCACAGCGGATGCGCGGAGGATCTTGCCCGCGGTTCGCCCGGCGCCGAACTCGAACTCGAAGAGGTCGAGGGGGCGGGATCGGAGCCCGCGCCCGGCCGCCGCGTAGGCGAGGCTCTGCCCCCGGATGAGCGGGTCGTTCGAGTAGACGACCGGAGCGTCGGGAGCGGCGTCGAAGGGCCGTATCGCGTCGACGAGCGGATCGAGGCTCAGTCGATGCGCCCGAGGATCCTCGATGCCCGAAAGTCGGAGTTCCTCGAGGAACGGATCTCCGAACGCGAACATCGGAAACCCGCCGGCGGAAGCGATGAGGGCCCGCTCCGGCGGGAACGCGACGAGGGCGACGTTGAAGATGACGGGCACGGCCACCACCAGGGTGCCGATCCGCCGGAGGCCGGCCGGCAGCCGCCCCAGGAGGGCGGCGAGACCCACGGCGAGGAGTGGCGTGAGGGGCAGGAGCATCCTGTGCGAGACGATCTGGCCCGCTGCGACGACGAGGAGGATAGCCCCGACGATGGACACGGACAGGAACCAGCGGTGCCGGAGGGGGGCGGTGCCGGCGCCGTGGGCGCGAGCCCGCCCGAAGACATGGAGGAGGAGAGGCGGCACGAGGATCTGGGGCGTGACGTTGGCCGCGAGAAGCGTCTGTGCGTAGAAGCCGAGGGATGCGACGTAGCCGCCGTACCGGAAGGATGCGCCGCCCTCCGTGAAGGCTGCCGTGCGGATGTAGTCCCGGAGAATCGTGTAGTTCGGGAGGATCCAGATGGCCGCGAGCGCCGCGGCGATGCCACCGGCGGCGGCGGCGCGGAGGATGTTGGCCAGCACGGGCCCGCGGGCGATTCCCACCGCGAGGGCGTGGAGGACCGGGGCGACGAAGAAGGCGGCGGCGCCCTTCCGGCTGAGGAGGGCGAGCCCGAACAGAAGACCGAAGAGCAGGGCAGGTTTCGTGCGCGAGAATCCCTCGGACGCGAGGAGAGCCACGAGCGCCAGCGTGATCGTCGCGGTGAGCGGATACTCGAGAAGCAGCGTCCGCCCGTGGACGAGCCAGACCGGGAATCCGAGAAGCAGCAGCGTGGCGAGCCGGGCGGTGGCGCGTCCCGCGATCCTCTCCCCGAGAATGCGGACGCCGAGAAGCGTGAGGAAGGTGGCGAGGAGGTTGACGCCGAGGTCGGCGAGCCTCGAATCGCCGAGAGCCACGCGGAAGAGCGAGGCGATGAAGAGGCTCAGCGGATCGTAGAGCTCCGCCTTCGTCGAGAAGAGGGCGGCGATCCCGGCGACGTCGAATCCGCGAATGGCCTCCGCGAACTGGAAGGCCCTGAGGTGGTATCCGGCCTGATCGTGGAGGGGCGGGAAGTCCTGCTCGCCGACCCTGAGGAGGAAGGCGATGTGGATCCCGGCCGTGAGGATCGTGAGGAGGAGGGGCAGGAGCCAGAGTTCGAACCGCCCTGCGCGTTCCGTCTCCCGGGGCATTCGCGGGATGTTAGGAACGCGCCCCGGACCGCGCAATCGCGCGGTCGCGCCCGCTCCTAAGCGACCTCGTGCCGTGCCACCTCGCGGGGCGGCGCGTCAGGAGGGAGAGGTGCTCTGGCGGCGCCGCCAGAGGGGATAGACGACGAGTCCGGCGGCGAGGACGAGGAGGGAGAGGAAGGCCTCGAGATCGAGGAGCGAGCGGGTGGGATGTCCGGCGAAAACGTCCCGGAGCTCCGCGATGTCGGTGAGGAAGGCCCGGGCGAGGAAGAGGGCGGTGGCGAGGAGGAAGAGGAGGGGCACCAGAGGATAGAGGGGGACGCGGAAGGGACGGGGTGCCTCCTTCATGGTTCGGCGGAAGACGAAGATCGTGGCCACGGCGGGGCCGTAGAAGAGGAAGGACGTGAAGGTGAAGGAGTCGATGAGCTGATCGAAGGACTTGCAGAAGACGAGCGCGATGGCGAGCGTGCTCTGGAGGAGGATGGCCGCCGCGGGCGTTCCCCACGTGGGGTGGACGCTCGAGACGCTCCGGAAGAAGAGACGTTCGCGGGCCATGGCGAAGAAGATCCGCGCTCCGCTCATGATGGAGCCGTTGACGGCGCCGAAGGTGCTCACGCAGATGAAGATCGCCACGAGTCGGGCGGCGGAGGTCTGGAAGGCGGCGGCGACGGCGTCCGTGGCCACGGCGGTGGAGGCGCGGAGCTCCGCCGGGTGGAGCGCGAGGAGATAGGAGAGGTTGGCGAGGAGGTACATCCCCGTCACGACGAGCACGCCGGAGATGAAGATGCGCTTGAGCCGCCGCGTGGGGTCGCGCACCTCGCCGCACATGTAGGAGAGGTCGGCCCAGCCGTCGAAGCTCCAGAAGATCCCCATGAGGGCCACGCCGAAGGCGGCGAAGAGCGTGCGGCCCTCGGCCCGGGGGACGGAGACGGAGAGGTGGGTGGCGTCGCCGTGGCCAGAGAGGAGGACGACGGCCACGATGAAGAGGAGGGCGGCGAGCTTGCCCGCGGTGAAGAGCTTCTGGATGAGGGCGCCGAGGCGGACGCCGCGGACGTTGGCGAAGGTGAGGAGGGCGATGCACCCCGCGGCGGCGAGACGGCCGTGGAGGGGGTCGCGGGCGGCGCCGGGCCGGAACGCAGAGACGAGGTAGTCGCCAAACGTCACGGAGATGGCCGCGATGGACGTGGGCTTGAAGGCGACGAGGGCGGCCCAGCCGAAGAGGAAGCCCGCGCGCGGGCCGAAGGCCCGGCGGAGGTAGATGAACTGGCCGCCGGTCTCCGGATGGAGGGATCCCACTTCCGCGAAGCAGAGGGAGCCGAGCAGGGCCACGAGGCCGCCGAATCCCCAGGCCGCGAGGACGAGCCAGGGCGAGCCGAGCGCGTCGAGGATCCGGCCCGGCGTGCGGAAGATGCCGGAGCCGATGGTGATCCCGACGAGGATGGCCACGCCGTCCACGGTGCCGAGCACTCGTTTGAGGGGTGGCGACGGCGCCTCGGTCACCTTCGGTCCTCCTCGGTCATCGGGCGGAGGATAGCGCCCCCGGAGGAGGGGTTCGAGGGTGGAACGGGGGGCCGAGGGCGGGCCGGCGCCCGGGAGGGGCGGTATCGGCGGTGCGGGCGCGGCGCGGTTAGAATGCCCGCCGGAGACCTCCCATGAAGAACTTCATCCGGGTGAAGTGTCCCTGCTGCAACCACGTCCTCGAGATCGACGCGGCCAGGGAGCGCGTCATCTCGGACAACGGGCGCCCCCTTTTCGCCAGGAAGAGCGAGGACCCGGCCCGAGCCTTCGACGATGTCGTCGAGGGGGTCCGGGACAAGGAGAAGGACCGGGACCGGAAGTTCGACGACGCCCAGGAACGCGTGAAGCGCTCCCAGACGGGCCTCGACGACCTCTTCCGGGAGGCCCTCCGCCGCGCGAAGGACGACGACGCCCCGCCGGAGGGCGGGGGAGCGCCGTGACCGGAGAGCGCCCGTACTTCACCGACCTCGCCCCCGAGGAGATCCGCGCCCGCCTGGCCGCACGGGGCGTCCCTTCGCCGGAGCGCGTGGCTGCCGCGGCGGAGCTGGCCGTCTGGCGGGATCTCATCGCGGACTTCCGGGAGCTCGGAGGGCGGCTCCGCGCGGATCTCCGCGCAGGCCTCGGCGATCTCTTCGCCCTCGCCCCCCTCGCCGTCGAGCGCGTCGACCGCTCGGAGACGGACGACGCCATGAAGTTCCACTTCCGCCTCGAAGACGGGCTCCGGATCGAGTCCGTCCTCATTCCGAACCGCGGCCACGCCACGCTCTGCGTCTCCTCCCAGGCCGGGTGCGCCCTCGCCTGCGCCTTCTGCGCCACGGGACGCCTCGGACTCGCCCGGAACCTCCATGTCCGGGAGATCACGGGCCAGTTCCTCGCGGCGCAGCGTCATGCTTCATGCCGCATCTCGGATGTCGTCGTCATGGGGATGGGGGAGCCGTTCCACAACTACGACGCCGTCATGAAGGCCCTCCGGATCCTGAACGGCCGCTTCGGCCCCCAGATCGCCACGAAGAAGCTCTCCGTCTCCACGGCGGGCATCGCCCCCATGATCCGTCGGTTCGCCGACGATGGCCGCCTCTACCGCCTCCTCGTGTCTCTCACCGCGGCGGATCCGGAGAAGCGCCGCCGCCTCATGCCCGTCGAGGCCGCCCATCCCCTTCCCGAGCTTCTGGACGCCCTCCGGTACTACAAGGCGAGGGTCGGCGACCGGCGCGACATCACCCTCGAGTACGTCGCCATCCGCGGCGTCAACATGGGCGAGGACGATGTCCGCGCCCTCGCCGCCAACATCCGGGGCTTCCCCTTCATCCTCAACGTGATCCCGATGAACCCCATCGGGAACGACCTCCTCGCGCCTACCTACGAGGAGGTCCTGGCCTTCACCGCGAAGCTCCGCCCCCTCGGCTTCCCCGTGAAGATCCGCTACAGCGGAGGTCGCGACCGCCTCGGGGGCTGCGGGCAGCTCGGCGCGGAGAGCCTCGGGATCCGGCGGCCCGGACCCCTCGAGATCCGCCCGGGCGTGGCGATCACGCGCGATCCGGACTGAGGGGCGGCGCTCTCCGGAAACGAAGAGGGGCGGGCGCCCGGCGCCCGCCCCCTCTCTTTCCGGCGTGCCCGCCGGGGCTACTGTGGTGCGTCACACATACCGTTACATGTCCCGACGAGGACCAGATTCACTTGCTCCATCTCGCCGGATCTTCTCGCG
>CAYQRN010000095.1:0-16892 GCA_964419995.1 uncultured Planctomycetia bacterium | reverse complement strand
CTCTTCGTCGGCGACCCCGACCAGCTCCCGCCGGTGGGACCCGGACAGGTCCTCTCCGACATGATCGCCTCGGGCCGCATCAGGACGGAGCGCCTCACCCGGATCTTCCGCCAGCTCGAGTCGAGCCTCATCGTCCGCAACGCCCATGGCATCCTCGAGGGCCGTGCGCCGGAAGTGCCGGCCGCCGGGGCCGTCTCCGATTTCTACTTCTTCCCCGAGGAGGATCCCGCCGCCGGCGCCCTTCTCGTCCGGGACCTCGTGGTGCGGCGGATCGGGGCCCGATTCGGATTCCGCTCCGGCGAGGACATCCAGGTCCTCACGCCCATGCACAAGGGCGACGTCGGCGCGACCCATCTCAACGCGCTCCTCCAGGACGCCCTCACCGCCGGAGCGCCGGAGCTCGTCGCCGGCAACCGCCGGTTCCGGACCGGAGATCGCGTCATGCAGATCCGCAACGACTACGATCTCGAGATCTGGAACGGCGACATCGGCCGCGTGGCGGGCGTTTTCGAGGACGGCATCGACGTCTGCATCGACGGCGTCACGGCCCGGCGCGGTCGCGAGAATCTCGGCGACGTCGACCTCGCGTTCGCCATCACGATCCACAAGTCCCAGGGCAGCGAATTCCCCGCCGTCGTCCTGCCGGTCTACCCGCAGCACGCCGTCCTTCTCGACCGCAATCTCCTTTACACCGCCGTGACGCGGGCACGGCGTCTCCTCGTCGTCGTCGGATCCCGCCGCGCCCTCCACCTCGCCCTCTCCTCCGTGCGCCGCCGGATGCGGCGCACCGGGCTCGCCGCCTGGCTCCGGGGCGACGCACCGATCGAGCTCCCGCCGCACGGAGGGTCGCGGGCCGATCCGCCCGGTCCCGCGACCTGAGGCGCGGATTCCCATGCGCATCGCCTTCACGTCCGATCTCCACGTCGATGTCCCCGGCAACGCCGCCCTGGTCCGGGACATGGCCGCCCGTCTTCCCGCCATCGACGCGGACGTCCTCATCATCGGCGGCGACATCTCCTCCCGGCCCGAGCGGGACCTGTTCCCGACTCTCGAGCTCTTCCGCCCCCTCCGCGCCGTGAAACTGTTCGTGGCGGGCAACCACGACCTCTGGGTGACGGGCGGCCCCACGGGCGAGAGCCGTCGCCTCTACTACAGGGTCCTTCCGGCCCTGGCAGGGCGTGCCGGTTTCACGACGCTCACGACGGAGCCGGTTCTCCTCGGAACCACGGCGTTCGTGGGCACCGCAGGCTGGTACGACCACTCCTTCGCCCCGGAGGACGGGTCCTTCCGTCCCGAGGACTTCGCCGCCGGGACGTTCGACGGCCTCGTCTGGCAGGACAGGATCCACGCCCGCTTCCTCGACGCCGACGGTCACCCCATGGACGACCCCGCCGTCGCGGACATGTTCGCCGAAGATCTCGAGTCGCAGATCGACGCGGCCCTCGGCGCCGGCGCCGGCACGATCGTCGCGGTCACGCATCACGTCGCCTTCCCCGAGATGCTCCCGCCTGCAACGACGCCCCGCGCCGCGTACTTCCGCACCTTCCTCGGATCAGCGCGTCTCGGACGGACCATCGCCGCCTCCGGCGCCTGCGTCCTCGCCCTCGCGGGCCACATCCACGACCCCTGCGATCTCCGCATCCATGGCCTCCGCGCCGTGGCCTCGCCCCTCGGCTATCCCTCGGACCGCTCCCGCGCCGGCGAACCCGACGGCGCCGGCCGCATCTTCGTGGCCGACCTGCCCTGAGGCAGCCTCCTATCCCTCCGCGCCGCCGCGGAGGACGTAGTCTCTGCGGCGCAGGGTGAGGACGCAGGCCGAAAGACCGAGGATCGTGACGGCGACGAGCACGGCCACGGAGAGCCCGGGCGAGGCGATCCAGTACCGCCCCGCATCGGGGCCGGCGGCGAAGGCGAGGGATGCCCGTGTCGTGAAGCCGCCCGGAGCGAGGAGGGCTTCGAGGTAGCAGGACAACGTGATCTTCCGCGGCGGCCCGGCGAGGCTGCCGAGGAACACCTCGACCACGAGGATGTAGACGATCCCGATCACGACGGGCCGGCGGAAGGCGATGCCGCACCAGGTGAACACCGCCCCATAGGCGAGGATCGCGAGGACCGACGTGGCGGCAAAGCGGAGGAAGATGGCCGGACCGCCGTCCGTGAAGAGCGGGCGCAGCCCGCCGCACTCCCGGTCGACGGCGAAGGCCGCCGCCGCGGATCCGAGCACGAGGAGGAGGTCGAAGACCACGAGCGCCGCGTACTTGCCGAGGAGCAGGGTGCTCTTCGGGATCGGCCGCGTGAGGAAATACGAGAGCGTCCCGTCGTCGATCTCGTCGGCGAAGAGCGAGGCTCCGTGGAAGAGCGTCACCATCTGGACGAGGAAGACGAGATAGAGGTTCGACGCGTAGCTCCGGAACACGTCGGCTCCGGGATCTCCGTTGAAGAGCCGCTCCACGAGGGCGACGCCGGCGGGCACGCCGAGGATCAGGAAGAGGAACAGCGTCCGGCGGGCCGATGCGAAGGTGCGGAATGCCAGCGCTGCGACCAGGACGGCGGTTCGCGCCCCTCCTCCCCTTACGCCGCTCATGCTGCCCGCTTCTCCCGCCATGGCGTCAGGCGACAAGCAGTCGGAAGAGGGACTCGAGGTTGTCGTCGGGACAGTGGACCGACTCCAGCGTGATGCCGAGGTCGAGGATGTGCCCCGGGAGCTCGGTGAAGAAGGCCTCCGCCCTGTCCGTTTCCACGGTCACGAGGCCCCTCTCCCCTTCCTCCTCCGCGATTCCGGCGGACCGGACGCAGGGCCGGCCGAGAAGATGGGCGGCGAGCCGCCGCGGCGACGTGCAGCGCACCTCCACGTGGAAGGGGCGGCCCTCGAGTTCGCCCCGGATCGTCTGGATGTTCCCGAGGGCCCGGAGGCGGCCGCGGGCCATGAGGAGGATCCGGTCCGTCATGGCCTCCACCTCGTGGAGGATGTGGCTCGAGACGATCACGCTCCGGCCGGCCGCCCCGGCGGCCGCGATCTCGGCGACGATCATCCTGCGACCGGCCGGATCGAGGCCCGTCAGGGGCTCATCGAGCACCAGGAGCTCGGGATCGTGCACGAGGGCCTGGGCCATCTTCGCGCGCTGCCGCATGCCCTTGCTGAACGTCGTCAGGCGGCGGTCCATGGCCTTCGCGAGATCGAGGCGCTCGAGAAGCTCGGTGGCCCGGCGCCGCGCCGTGACGCCATCCTGTCCCGCGAGCCGCGCCATGACGGTCACGAACTCCCGCGCTGTCATCCGCTCGGGGAAGGCGTCGAGGTCCGAGACGTGCCCGATGCGGCGGAAGATCTCCGGAGCACTTCGCGGCGTCCGCCCGAGGACCTCGATGCTGCCGTTGTCCGGGGCGATGAGGCCGAGGATGAGCCGCAGGAAGGACGTCTTGCCGGCTCCGTTGGGCCCGAGAAGGCCGGTGACGCCCGGCTCGAGGGTCACCGTGAGGTTGTTGACGGCGATGACCGGACCATACCACTTCGAGAGTCCCCGCGCGGCCACCAGGGCGCTCATCGGCGATCCTCTCCGCTCCGGACCTTCGCCGCCAGCAGAGCGAGGGACGCCACGACGAAGGCGCCGAGCACCGCGCCGGCGATGAGAGGATCGCAGACCTCGGGGTGACCGGTGGACCGGGGTTCGAGCCCGAGGAACGCGTGGTTCAGGATGTCGAACGCTGCCCGGTAGTTGAGGTACTCGAACTCCGGAGCTCTCGACACCTGCCGGAGAACCTGCGAGAGGGCGAACGTGAAGAAGTAGAGCACGAACCACATAGCCGTGGCGTACCGCGCCGATCGCGCCACGGACGACAGCGCGAGGATCACGCAGGCATTGACCGTCATCGTCAACAGGCAGGCGAGAAGGAGCGGGGGGAGGACGGGCAGGGCCTCGCTCAGAAACCCGTCGAGGAGCGTTGCCGTGACCACGAAGAGGACCAGGGCCGGAACGACCGTGATGAAGCCGATGAACAGGGCAACGACGAGCCCCTTGGCCACGAGGTAGTCCCGGCGGCGCAGCGGCTTCGTGAGGTAGATGTCGAGGGCATGCGTGAGGAGATCCCGGGAGATGAGGCCGGCTCCCGCGAGGCTCGTCATGATGAGAACGAACCAGGACTGCACGTAGAGGAAGGTCGTGGCGTGGACACGCGCGAGATGGAGGAGCGGCGTGCCCCCCGCGGGGCCCGAGCCCGCCGGAACGAGCGTAGCCACCTCCGCGATGCGGTTGGCGAACCGGAAGTAGACGATGGCCGCGTAGACGACGGCCGGGATGAAAGATGTGATGAGGAAGAAGACGACGGCCCGCTTGCGGAGGAGCTGCCGGATGGCCATGCGGGCGATGGGCAGCCCCGGGAGGATCCGCCGCCGGAGCCGTCCCTCCCACCGTGCGTAGCGTTCCGTGTCCGGGATCACCGCTGTTCCACGCGCTCGAAGAAGACGTCCGCGAGGGACCGTTTCCGGGGTTCGAGGCCGCGAAGCTGGCCCCCCGCGGCGCGCACGGCCTCGACGATGCGCGCGGTGGCGTCCGCGAGGGTCGCCGGAACGACGACATCGCCTTCGCGGGAGGACTCCGCCGGAAGGCCGCGTTCCCGGAGAGCGCGGAGGAACGCCGTCATGTCGCCGCGGAATCTCACGACGAAGGAGCGGTCGCCGTCCTGCACGAGTTCACGGATCGGCGCCGAGGCCCTCACGGCGCCACCCTCGAGGAGGATGACGCGGTCGCAGACACGCTCGGCGTCGGGCAGCAGATGGGTCGAAAGGACGACGTGGATCCCGCGGGCGCGGACGACATCGGCGATGAGGTCGAGCATGGCATCTCGCCCGGCCGGGTCGAGACCGTTGGTGGGCTCGTCGAGGAACACGAGGCTCGGGTCATGGACCAGGGCCTGCGCCAGCTTGGCGCGCTGCTTCATGCCCGCGGAGAAGCCGTCCACGGACCGGTACCGGGCCTCGGCCAGACCGACGTAGTCGAGAACCTCGTGGGCGCGCTGCAGCGCTTCGCGCCGGGGCATGCCGGCGAGTTCTCCGGCCAGCGCCACGGCGTGGATCGCCTCGAGCTCTGGGACGTGGGCGTCCGTCTCCGGGGAGTAGCCGACGCGGCGCCGGATCTCGAGGGCGTCACGCTCGATGTCCCGGCCGAGCACGGATCCGCTCCCCGACCGGGCCCGGACGAGGCCGAGCAGCGTCCGGATGAGCGTGCTCTTCCCCGCTCCGTTCGGTCCGAGCAGCGCCGCGGCGCCCCCCTCGAAGGTCAGAGTCGCGCCGGTGAGCGCCGCCACGTCTCCGTACTTCACCGTGAGATCCCGGACCTCGAACGCGGGAGCGGCTCCTTGGGGGGGCGAAGGCATGGGGCTATTCTCCCGTCCGCAGGAACGGAAGCCAACCGGTGCGGCAGCATCGGCCTCCGCCCCCGCCCCACCGGACATCCCCGCGCCGATGCTGCGTTTCACTCTGACGAGGACCGATACCGCGACGGGCGCCCGCCTCGGATCGCTGACCGTCCGCGACGTCACGACAGAGACGCCGGTCTTCATGCCCGTGGGAACGGCGGCGGCTCTCAAGGCCATGACGACGGCGGAACTTCTCCGCCTCGACGCGCCGATCGTCCTCTCGAATACGTACCACCTCATGCTGCAGCCGGGCGAGACCCTCGTCCGACGCCACGGCGGGCTGCACCGCTTCATGGGGTGGCCGAGGGCCATCCTCACGGACTCCGGGGGCTTCCAGGTCTTCTCCCTGCCTTCCGCCAGGATCCGGGACGACGGGGTCCTCTTCACCCCCCCGGGGACCGAGAAGCCGATTCTCCTCAGTCCCGAGCGATCCATCGCCGTCCAGGAGGCTCTCGGCGCCGACATCATCATGGCCTTCGACCAGTGTCTTCCGCACCCCTGTCCCCTCGACGAAGCCAGGAAGGGCGTCGATCGAACGCTGGCGTGGGCCGCGCGGTGCCTCGCGGCCAGGACCCGCGATGACCAGGCTCTCTTCGGGATCTGCCAGGGCGGCACCCATGCGGACCTACGGCGCGACTGCGCCCGCGCCCTCGTCGCCATGGACTTCCCGGGATACGCCATCGGGGGCGTCAGCGTGGGAGAGGGGCACGACCTCCTCTGCCGCGTCGTGCGCGACACGGCGCCTCATCTCCCCGCGGACAGGCCGCGCTACCTCATGGGTGTCGGGCTGCCGGAGGACATCCTCGCCTCCATCGGCCACGGGATCGACATGTTCGACTGCGTCATTCCGACGCGCTACGCCCGGAGCGCCACCGCCTTCACGCGTTCGGGGAAGATGCGGGTCTCTTCCCCGCGGTTCCGCCGCGATCTCTATCCCCTCGACACGGCCTGCCGGTGCTACGCCTGCGCCACCTTCACGCGAGCCTACATCCACCATCTCTTCGCGGCGAACGAGATCCTCGGGGCCATGCTGCTCTCGATCCACAACGTGGCCTTCTATCTCGACCTCGTCCGCGACGCCCGGGAGGCCATCCGCCAGGACCGCTACGGGATCTTCCAGGCTGCCTTCCTCGAGGGCTACCTGAAGCCCGGCCCGCCGCCGGATGCGGCGCAACCCTGAGTCCGCTCCCCTGTTCCACCCCCGGAGGTTCCCATGGCCAGCCACCCAGCCCTTCCGGCCCTTCTCCTCGCGGCCGCAGCCCTCGCCTCCGGCCCGGCGCCGGCGCCGGCCCAGACCGCCCATGATCCGTTCATCCGCTTCACCACGGCCGACGGGGCTGCGCGCCTCGAGACCGCGGTCGTCGAGTACGGCTCGGGCGAACAGGGCCCGCGCGTCGTCCTGGTCGCTGCCGTCCACATCGCGGATCAGGGCTACTACGAACTGCTCCAGACGATCCTCGACGGCCATGACGCCGTCCTCTACGAGGGTGTCCGAGGCCTGCGTACGGAGAACCTCGCCTTCGTCACACGCCTCCAGCTCGCCCTGCGGGACCTGCTCGGCCTCCGCTTCCAGGGCGACGCCATGGACATGTCGGACAAGCGCTTCATCCACGCGGACATGGACTCCGCAGAACTCGAGGCCCGCCTCGCCGCAAAGGGCGTGGGGCTTCTGCCCGGCGAGAATGCTCTCAAGGCACTGGGTCCCATGATGACGGGCCTCGTCCGCTTCCTCGACCGCGCGCTCCGCAGCACCGAGGCCGGAGACCGCGCGGGGCCCGCCCGGAACCGCCTCAAGGTCATGGTCGCCCGGATGCTCGGCTCCGGCGTCGCCGTCTACGACCGCCTGAAGGGCCCTGGCGAGAAGGCCCGCGACGAGGTCATCATCGGCGCGCGCAACGACGTGGCGTGGCGGGTCCTCGGGGAGACCCTGAGGGCCCGCGGCGACCGCGGCGGGCCCGTCTCCATCATCTACGGTGCCGCCCACATGCCGGACCTGGCGAAGAGGGTCACGACGGAACTCGGCCTCCGCGAAACGTCGCGGACATGGCTCACGGCATGGGAGATGCGGGACCCCTCGGGCCGCGGCGCAGACGCCTCGCCCGGGGACGACGAGGCGGATGCCGCCGAGTCCGGCCCCGCGCCGGCGGAGTCAGCGCCGGCGTCGCGGCCGGCGCGGAAACTCTGAGTCGCGCGGGCTCCCTCCGCCGGGATCCACCACGGCATCCGACCGGCGGGCGGCGATCTGGAGATGCGCCGCCCGACCGAGGGCCGCCTCCGTGGCGCCAAGGCGCATCTCGATGCCCATGAGACGCCGGCGGACCATGGGGTCCGCGAGGCGCTCGCGGAGCGCCCGTATCGGAAGGGCCGTCTTCCCGACCAGGGAAACGACCCGGAACCCCGCGGCCTCGACCAGCTCCCGGAGCTCGCCGGGGCGGAACGTCCGGATCGGGAAGCGAAGGGACGGGTCGCGGGCCAGCCACTCGCTCCGTCCCGTTCGGACGAAGCTCGCGAGACCGTCCCAGTCCTCGCGGGTCACGAAGGCGTCCATGGCCCCCCACGTCGCGTCGACGGACGCGATCATGACGCCGTCCGGCCGCAGGACCCCGCGGATCTCCCGGAGGGCGCGACGGGCGTCGCTGCAGAACGAGAGCGCGTCTCCCTGCAGGCAGGCGAGCGAGAAGCGCTCCGCCCCGAGGTGGGCGAGGTCGCAGATATCGGCGCGGACGAAGTCGGCCGGGCGCCGCGCCCCCTCTTCCGCGACACGCCGCCGCGCGGCGTCGAGCATCCGCTCCGACAGGTCCGAGAAGACGACTCTGTAGCCCGACCGGAGGAGGCGCAGGCCGAAGGCCCCCGTGCCGCACCCGAGGTCGGCGACCTCGGGACCCGCGTCCCCCGGCAGATGGGGCCGCATCCAGCTCCACGACAGCTCCCGGTAGAAGTCCCAGTAGGGGTCGCTTCCGTAGATGTCGTCGTAGCGGTGCGCGATGCGGTCGTGGTAGCGCTCGTTCTCGGACTTCAACGGGCGGTGGCGGGCTCGACGCTCTTCAGGGACTCGGAGAACACGCGAAAGCTTTCCAGAATGAAGGCCCGCTCGTCAAGAGGCGCCTCATAGCCGAGGATGACGATCAGATCCGGACGGACACAGCGCGCCTCGAACCCGAGGAGACCCCGCCGGCCTCCGCGTCCGGCCTCCCCGCGGGCCTCGAACCTGAGGCCGGTCCCGCCGGCGGCGCCGGTGATCTCCTCCCCGCTGATCCTGAGCCCTCCGCCCACACCGCGCCGCACCATGCCGAGCAGGATGCGGCGCAGGACGGCCGGCCGCGCCGCCTCGGGGATGGAAGGGCCATCGACGGCGAAGAGGAAGAGGCGTGAACCCTGGAACCAGGAGGCGTCGGGCCGCGGCGTCGCCTCGAAGACGAAGCGGGTCGGACTCCCCGCGGGCGACAGCGCGAAGGTCCGGGGGACGAGGCCCCGGAAGCGGCCATCCGGCGAGTCGAAACTCCCGTACGCCTCCGCAAGGCTCTCGATCTCGGTCATCCGCGCCAGGATACGGAGGCGCGCGAGGATCTCCGTTCCGGCGCCCAGAGCCTCCATGGCCCTGCCTTCCGCTTCGGTCACGGCCGGCGGAGGGAACTTCCGGCGGTCCAGATACGCCACGATGTCCTCCGAGGCGACGCCGGCCCGGAGGAGGGTCAGGATCTCGGCTCCCGTGACGGGATCGTCGGCCGGCCGGGGGAAGGTCATGACGACGAGCGCGAGGACTCCTGCGTAGAGCGGCGTCAAGGTCGTGCCTTCCGGATAGAGGCATCCATCGTCCGGACATCCGCCGCGGCTTGAGGCCGGAGTTGCCCCGGGGCCGCTCCCCCGGCAGACTCGGTCCCGACGCACACGGAGGCATGTCCCCATGAGCTGGTTCCGGCAGATGTTCGGCGCCCGGCGGGCGGTCATCGGCGTGGTCCATCTTCCTCCGCTCCCGGGCAGTCCCCGCGCATCCCTCGGGCCTTCGGACATCGAGCGACGGGCCCTAACGGACGGGCGTGCGCTCGCCGCCGCCGGCGTCCACGGTCTCATCGTGGAGAACCACGGCGACGCGCCCTTCCACGCCACGGTCGTACCGCCCCACGTGCCAGCCCTCATGGCCGTCCTCGCGCGGCGCCTCCGGGAGCGGACGAAGCTGCCCGTAGGCATCAACGTCCTGCGGAACGACGCCATGGCCGCCCTCGGAACGGCCCTCGCCGCCGGCGGGTCCTTCATCCGCGTCAATGTCCTCTCGGGGGTCACGGCCACCGATCAGGGACTCATCACGGGCCATGCCGCGGAGGTCCTCCGGTACCGCCGCGCCATCGCGCCTTCCGTGAGGATCCTCGCCGACGTCCGGGTCAAGTTCGGGACGCCGGTGTGGGATCCTCCCCTTCCGACGCTGGTGACCTCGACGCTCCGCCGCGCCCTGGCCGACGCCATCATCGTCACGGGCGAAGCCACGGGAAGCCCCGTGGACCGGGCCGAGCTGGCCCTCGCCCGCCGCCACGCCGGGCGCTCCCCGGTCCTCGTGGGAAGCGGCGCCACCGCCGAGTCGGCGCCGGACCTCCTGCGATCCGCCGACGGCCTCATCGTCGGCACCGCCTTCCGCAACGGGGGAGACGTGGAGGCGCCTGTGGAGCCGGCCCGGGTCCGGCGCTTCATGAGGGCCATCGCCCGCCTGACCGAGCGCTGATCCGGCCGTTCCGCGGTCCCGCCACCGGCGGCGTTGCGTCCAAGGGTGTGCCGGTCCGCTGGGCCGGTCCGATGCGGGGCCGGAGGGCCCTCCCCGGTGCCGCGTGGTTCCGCGCGGTCCGGGTCAAGATCGGGCTCTCCGCCGCCGGCGGGAGCCGATCCTCAGGACGTCACCACGGCAACAGGCTACCTCGACACCTTCACCACGCCGCTCATGGCCCTCCGACCCCTGCCTCGGTCTGCCGTTCCGCCTCGGCCGCCGCCGGCGGACGACCGAAGATCGTCGCGAGACCCACCCACAGGAATCCCGCGGCAAAGAGCGCGAGGAACGGCACGGGATGGAGGATTCCGTGCCGGAGCGCGACGATCACGCCGGCCACGAAACCGATGCCGAGGGCCGTCTCCACGGCGGGCAGCAACGTCCGCGGTGCGCGATAGGGGCTCGCGCCGGCGGCGCGAGCCCCACCGTCCACGACCGCGTACTTGGGTGTCCTCTGGAAGGGTGTCCGGCGACCCGCCAGCGCGGAGAGGACGGCGCAGGTGTTCGAGAGGCTGATGCCCATGCCGAGGATCGAGACGAGCGGAAGCATGGCCAGCGACGGGAGGACCGCCCGCCCGCCGAGCCGCTGGGCCGCGAAACACGAGGCCCAGACGGTGCCTGCCCCGGATACGAGGAGGGCGAGGTCGACCATGGACGAGCGCCCGTCTCCGGCCCCCTCGAGGATGTGCGCCGGGAGCATGAGAAGCGCCACCACGAAGAGGGCCATCCATGCCAGGTTCACCGTGAGATGCCCTGCCGCTCCGACCCGGACTCCGAGGGGCTGGTCGCTGGCCAGGACCCGCGGCAGCAGCTTGAGACACGTCTCCACGCTGCCCTTCGTCCAGCGGTACTGCTGCACCCGGAAGGCCGCCATGGACATCGGGAGCTCGCCGGGCGCCGGCAGGTCGGGAAGATACACGAACCGCCAGCCCCTGAGCTGCGCGCGGTAGGAGAGATCGAGATCCTCCGTGAGCGTGTCGGGGAGCCAGCCACCGGCATCCTCGATGCAGCTCCGGCGCCAGAGTCCCGCCGTGCCGTTGAAATTGAAGAACCGCCCCGTCTCCGCGCGAGTCTCCTGTTCGATCCGGAAGTGCGCATCGAGGAGGACCGCCTGCGTCGCCGTCAGGAGCGAAGACCGCGCGTTGAGATGCGTCCACCGCGCCTGGACGAGCCCCACGCCGGCGTCCGCCATGAAGGGCGTCGTGCGCCGCAGGAAGTCCCGGGGCGGGATGAAGTCGGCGTCGAACACGGCAACGAGATCGCCCGCCGCCGTACGGAGTCCATGGGCAAGGGCACCGGCCTTGAAGCCGTCCCGCGCCCCCCGGCGCACGTGCCGGACGCGGATCCCCCGCGCCCGGGCCCGCTCGGCGGCGGCGGCGGCAGCGGCGCTCGTCGCGTCCGTCGAGTCGTCGAGGATCTGGATCTCGAGGCGGGACGCCGGCCAGTCGAGGCCGGCGACGGCGTCGATGATCCGGGTCACGACATGGGCTTCGTTGTAGACCGGAAGCTGAACGGTCACCACGGGCGCCTCGGCGTCCTCCGTCCGGACCATCGCCGGGCGCGGTCGGAGCCGGAGGCGCAGGATGAGCAGGACGGAGCGCCCGGCTCCGTAGAGACAGAGCCCGAGGAGCGAACCCCAGTAGAGAATGAGAATGGCTTCACGCATCTCCAGCCCCTTCCAGGCGGCGGAGACCGGGGACGAACCGTCCCCTCGTCTCATTCTATCGAGGAGATGGCCTCGCTTCAGCCGACTTCGTCCACACGCCGGTCCCGCAGGAGTCCGGCGATGGACTCGTCCATGATCCGGTGCGCCAGCGGCATCGACGCCCGGTCGAGCGCCTCCCGCGCGGCCCTGAGGCTCCTGTGATCGCCGCTCACGAGGGCACGCTCCGCGCCTGTCAGGGCGTCGGCGAGCGCCGTCTCCTCGGCCTCCGGAAGCGGTTCGCGGTCCGGACCGAGCTGCTTTCGGACCATCCCGAGGAGCTGTTCGAGCTCCATCCGGGCCTCGGCGACGAGGCGGCTCTCGACGTCATCCTTCGCGTGAGCGATGGAATCCCGGAGCATCCGGAGGATCTCGTCCTCGTTGAGACCGAAGGAAGGGCGCACGTCGATGGACTGTTCTTTTCCCGTGCTGCGGTCGAGGGCGGAGACGTTGAGGATGCCGTTGACGTCGATCGTGAACGTCACCTCGACCCTCGGTATTCCGGCGGGTCGCGGCGGAAGTCCCTTCAGCACGAAGCGCCCGAGGCTCCTGCAATCCGACGCCAGCTCCCGCTCCCCCTGGAGGACGTGGATCTCGACCCCTGTCTGGTTGTCGGCCCAGGTCGTGAACTCCTGGCGGATCGAGGCGGGGATCGTATGGTTCCGCGGAATGATGCGGCTCATGACGCCGCCCATCGTCTCGAGCCCGAGCGACAGAGGGTTCACGTCGAGAAGGAGGAGACCGCGGCTGCCGCCGGTGATGATGTCCGCCTGGACCGCCGCCCCGAGGGCGACGACCTCGTCGGGATTGATGTCGGTCCGCGGCGTCTTCCCGAAGAGCCCGCCCACGAGCTCGCGCACGCGGGGCATCCGGGTCGAGCCGCCGACGAGGACGACTTCCTCGACCTCGGAGGCTTCGATGCCGGCGTCCTTGAGCGCCCGCCGGCACGGGCCCGCCGTACGCTGCAGGAGGGGCTCGGCGATGGCGTTGAGCCGGCTCCTCGTGAGGTGCATCCGGTATTCCACGCGGGGTTCGGCGACGGAGAGGAGCACTTCCGTCACGCCCGCCGTCGACAGGATGACCTTGGCGCATTCCGCGGCCTGTCGGGCCGCCTCCATGACGCGGGGGTCGCCGGCCAGCTCGCGGCCGAGCGCCGTCTCAGCCTCCGCTACGAGGACCCGCGCGACGGCCTCGTCGATGTCATCCCCGCCAAGCCGCGTGTCCCCCGCCGTCGCGAGGACCCGGAAGATTCCCCCCTCGACGAGGAGGATCGACACATCGAACGTCCCCCCGCCGAGATCATAGACGGCGAGGATCCCCTCGCGACGCTTCTCGAGCCCGTAGGCGAGGCACGCCGCCGTGGGTTCGTTGATGATGCGGATGACCTCGAGCCCGGCCAGTCTCCCGGCGTCCCGGGTCGCCTGCCGCTGGTTGTCGTCGAAGTAGGCGGGCACGGTGATGACGGCCTTCTTCACGGCGTGACCGAGGGCGCGCTCGGCCCGCTGGTGGAGTTCCCGGAGCAGGAGGGCGCTCACCTCCGGCGGCGTGATGGTTCCCGATCCCGTCACGATGCGCGCGACGGCGTCCTCCCCTTCGGCGATCGTGTAGGCGAACTCGCCGGCCAGGCGGCGGGCCTCCTCGGAGGACCGCCCCATGAAGCGCTTCACGGAATAGATCGTGGCTCCGACACGCGCGGCCCGGTGGCGCTTGGCCGCCGATCCGACGATGGGCGTGCCCGCCGCGTCGAAGGTCACGACCGACGGCAGGAGCGTCTCGCCCGTCCGGGGGTCCGCGAGGACCGTCGCGCGGCCGTCGCCCCCCACGACCGCCACGAGGCTGTTCGTCGTGCCAAGGTCGATTCCGATAGCCTGGATCAAGGAAGCTCCCCTTCGGCCTCGAGGTTCGTGAGGAGACGTTTCAGGTACTGGAGCCGATTGGCCGCCGCCGCGATCCGGTCCACGAACGTCGCCTCTGGCGGGTCGCTTTCGCCCTCGAAGAGCGACGTGAGATCCCGGAGGCCGCTGCGGTAGAGAGCCCCGGCCGTCTCGAGCGCCAGAGCCACGGCCCCGATCCTCGGATCGCCGGGGCCGGCTCCCTCCCTCCGGGCGGCCCTCGCCTCGGCGATGACCTCTTCGACGAGGAATGCCCGCGCCGCGAGATCGGCGGGCACGGCGCCTCCCTCCCGGGCGGGATCGCGCCCCCTGAGGACGAGCCAGTGCCGCGCGCGGGCGAGGGGATCCGCCAGAGTTCTCGCCGCCACGTTGACCTCGGCGAGCTTCGAGTGGGCCCGCGCGCGATCCGCCGGATCGGCGCCCGGAAGGCGGTCCGGATGGAGCGCGAGGGATAGCTCACGGACGCGGGTACTGAGGAGCCCCTCGGGGATCCCGAGACGGCGGGGAAGTCCGAGGAGGGCGAAGAGATCGTCCTCGCGGAGACCCGCGCAGGCGGAGCACGGGCCACCGTCCCCCACGGGAGCGCCGCACCGCGGGCACGTCTGTCCCTCCGTCAGCGTCATGGTTCCAGTTCCCGCGCCGCAGGCCCCGGAGGGCCGGCCGGGACCGCCGCGGACGCGGCGGTCAGACGCTGAAGGACTTTCCGCAGCCGCAACCGCCGGACTGCATGGGGTTTCGGATCGTGAACCCGGCTCCCTGGAGGCTCTCGATGTAGTCGAGGACCGAGCCGTCCATGTAGAGGAGGCTCTTCGGATCCACGAAGACCTTGACGCCGTCCTGCGTGAACGTGCTGTCGCCGGACTTCTCCGTATCGAAGTCCATGACGTACTGGAGCCCGGAGCAGCCGCCGCCGGCGATGCCGACGCGGAGTCCGAAGTCGCCGGGCTTCTTCTCCGCGTCGAGAAGCCCGCGGATCTTCATCGCCGCCATCTCGGTGATCGTGAGCATGTCTGCGCTCTCTCCTCTGCCGCTTCCTCAGCCGACCGGCCCGCCGGAGGCCCTGGCCTCCCGTTCCGCGCGGCGCCGGCGGTAGTCTTCCACCGCCGCCTTGATCGCGTCCTCGGCGAGCACCGAGCAGTGGATCTTGACGGGCGGCAGGTTCAGTTCCTCGACGATCTGCGTGTTGCGGATGGCCACGGCCTCCTCGAGCGTCCGGCCCTTCACGAGCTCGGTGACGAACGACGACGAGGCGATCGCGGAACCGCACCCGAACGTCTTGAACCGGGCCTCCTCGATGACGCCCTGATCGTTGATGCGGAGCTGGAGCTTCATGACGTCGCCGCACTCGGGCGCCCCCACGATCCCCGTGCCGACGTCCTCGGCGGCGGGGTCGAAGCTCCCCACGTTGCGGGGATTCTCGAAGTGATCGATGACCTTGTCGCCGTATGCCATGACCGTGCTCCCTCGATCAGTGTCCCGTCCACTGGACGGACTTGGGGTCGATGCCCTGCTGCGCCATCTCGTAGAGAGGCGACATCTGCCTGAGCCGCTTCACCGCGGCCACGAGCCGGTCCGCGGCTGCGTCGATCTCCTCCGCCGTGTTGAACCGGCCGATGCCCATGCGGATGGAGGTATGGGCCAGATCCTCGCCCACCCCGAGCGCCCGGAGAACGTACGAAGGCTCGAGGCTCGCCGAGGTGCACGCCGATCCGGAGGAGACGCAGACGTCCTTCACCGACATCATGAGGCCCTCGCCCTCGACGAACGCGAAGCTGATGTTGAGGTTTCCGTCCAGGCGGTGAACGGGATCCCCGTTCAGGTAGATCATGTCGAGAGCGGCGAGGAGCCGGCCATGCAGGCGCTCCCGGAGGGCGTGGATGCGCTGCGATTCCGCCGTCATCTCCCGCGCCGCGATGGCACAGGCCGCGCCGAAGCCCACGATGCCGGGGACGTTGAGGGTCCCCGACCGCATGCCTCTTTCGTGACCGCCGCCATCCATCTGGATCGCGAGACGGACCCGAGGGTCCTTCCGTCGCACGTAGAGGGCTCCGACGCCCTTCGGGCCGTAGAGCTTGTGGGCCGAGAGGGACATGAGGTCGATCCCCATGGCGCGGACGTCGATCCGGACCTTCCCGAGAGCCTGGGCCGCATCGCAGTGGAACAGGACGCCCCGCGACTTCAGGAGGGATCCGATCTCCGCCACGGGCTGGATCGTGCCGATCTCGTTGTTCGCGAACATGATCGAGGCGAGGATCGTGCGGTCCGAGAGCGCCGCCTCGAGAGCCGCCAGCTCCACGCGCCCGGTCGGCGTGACTGGGAGGACGGTCACCGACGCCCCGCGGGACTCGAGCGCCCGGCAGGTATCGAGCACGCACTTGTGCTCCGTAGCCTCGGTGACGAGATGCCCGCCCTTCTCGCGGTAGAACTCGAATGCGCCCTTCAGGGCGAGGTTGTTCGACTCCGTCGCTCCGCTCGTGAAGACGATCTCCCGCGGATCGGCCCCGATGAGGGACGCCACCTCGGCTCTGGCCTTCTCGACGGCCTCCTCGGCCCGCCACCCGAACACGTGATTCCGGCTGGCCGCGTTTCCGTAGTGCTCGGTGAAGTACGGCAACATCGCCTCGAGAACACGCGGATCCACGCGCGTCGTGGCCTGATTGTCGAGGTAGATGAGCTTCTCAGCCAAGTTTCACCTCCTCCGTGGGTGCGTCCTCGCGGCGCACAGTTGTCGCGGAGTCGTGTCCGTCGTCCTCGTGGGCGGCGCTCTCCTTCCCGGGCTCGGCAGCGGCCTCGGGAAGGAAGGCAGCGATGAGGTCGGGGATGTCGTGCTCGTGGCCGCTCTGGCAGCAGTCCGAACAGACGCCACGCGTCGGCTCGTCCGCGCACCCCGCGCAATCCTCGAGGAAGCTGAGGGCGCTGCCGAGCGCGGACTGCATCTCCTTCAGGGATTCGATCTTGCGTGTGGTCTCCTCGAGCTCGGACTGGAAGAGCGCCCGCAGGGCCGAGGAGACATCACGGCCGCTGCGCGCGCCGTCCCAGGCGGCGACGACCTCCCGGACGCGCTTGAGGGGCATGTCGAGGGACTGGAGAGCCGAGATGGCCAGGACTCTTCGGACATCGGATTCGCGATAAA
>CAYQRN010000094.1:0-17020 GCA_964419995.1 uncultured Planctomycetia bacterium | reverse complement strand
GCGGCACCGGCCCGTGGGGTCGGAGGCTCTTCTCTCGGCCGCGCGGCGCGTCGCCGGGGCGCTGCCGGCAGTGAAGCAGCGCACGGTGGCCCTGCGACTCTTCAGGAAGGGCGCGGACGGCACTGTGACCGAGACCCGCGACGCGGCGTCGGGTCCTTTCACGGGCGCCCTCGAGATCGCCTGGACGGGCGCGGGACCCGATCCCGAGGACGTCGCGATCGTGGTCCCGCTGTTCACGGCGGATCCGCCGGAGGGGGATGCGGTGCTCGGCGCGGGTCTCCTTCTCGCGGCGGCGTTCGACGCGGCGTCGGCCGGAGACGGGCTCGCGGCCATGGAGCGCGACCTGAGGCTCCTCTTCGTCCTCGGGCCAGACGGGCTCCATGAGATGCTCAGGAACCGGCCCTTCGATGCGGAGGAGATCGTCGCGATCCTGCACCTCTGCGCCGGCGGGGAGTGCGCCGAGGGGGCTGCGGCAGGGCCGCCGGTCCTGCCGTCGGCCGCCCTGCCCCTCGCCCGGGCCGTCCGGGGGAGGATCGCCGGGGTCGCGGTGGGACCGAGGCGGGCCGGGCGCACGCCGGAGGACGTCCTGAACGCCGTGGGCAACACGGGGGCGGCCCGCATCCCGGAGCTGCACGTCGCTCCCGCCGGACCCGCGGACGGCACGGAATCCGCCCGGCTGGCGCGGGCCGCCGCCACGCTGGCGGTGGCGATCCTCGGCCTCTCGGGGCGCTCCGTGATCGAGCTGCTCGGCGCCCTCGAGGCGGAGGGGATGGAGCGACTCGCGGCGGCCTATGCCCGCGCCGTCCGGGACGGCATGAACCCGTTGCGCGAACGCGATGTCCGCTACCGGTCGGGTCTCGACGGCCTCTCGCTCGAGGCGGCGCTCTTCCGCCGGGAGATCCTGAGTCTCGAGCGCTGGACGTCCGCGGACATGTCGGGAATGCTCCTCGCCTCGCTCCTCGAGCGCTTCCGGCGAACGGAGGATCACCTGAGATCAGGTCTCGATGACTTCCTGCGGCGCTACTTCGGCGGGGAGACGCCGCCGCTCCCCCTCTCGGAGGAGGAATCCCGCCTGGCGCGGTGGAAGCCGCGCCCCGCCGAGGACATCGCCGCATGCCTCGCCGCTCGCCGGTCGATCCTGTCGGCCATGGACCCGGATCGCCGCATCCGCGCGGCGGACGTGCTCGACCGCGCGGACGGCACGGTGAGCGGCTACGACATCCTCATGGCGCTGAGGGCTGCTTCCCGCGCGTCGAGGACCGCGAAGCCCCCGGAGCCCGCGGAGGTCGCTGCAATCCTCGAGGCCGGCGTCGAGGGCGGCCTCCTCCTCCGGCTGGAGTGAGTGCCGATGGACCTCGCAGCGGCGCGCTTCCTCGTCTCGGAGGCCGGCGCCGAGGCTCTGATGCGGGCGGCGACGGACGAGGGGGATGTCCTGCGCCGCGTCGAGACGGCTGCCCGGAGTCTGCCGCCGGCGCTGGCCCGGGCCGTCGTGCGGCTCACGGATCTCCGGGCGCGGGCGCGCCACCGCTTCGCGGAGGCCGGGCGGATGTTCTTCACGGAGGCGCTCCTCGCCCAGGCGTCGAGCGGCAAGGTCGCAGCCTGGAGGGCAGCACGGTTCCCGCCATCCGGAGCCATCGCCGACCTCACATGCGGAGCCGGATCCGATGCGTCGGCCCTGGCCGCAGGGCGGGCCGTGCTGGCGTCGGATCCGGACCCCGTCGCCGTCGTATTCTGCCGCGCCAACCTCCGGGCCGTCGTTCCGGGAGCCCGTGCGCTCTGTGTCGTCGCCCGAGCGCCGGAGTCCTGGCCGGCGGATATTCCGGTTTTCCTCGATCCCTCCCGCCGGAGCGGGCGGGGTCGGACCCTCGACCCCGAGCTCGGGATGCCGCCCCTTTCCGCCATCCTCGACAGGGCGGCGCGCCATACCGCGCCCGTGGCCGTGAAACTCGCCCCGGCCGTTTCGGCGGCGGCGCTTCCGCGGGGCGCGGCGGTCGAGTTCGTGTCGGAGGGCGGCGAGCTCAAGGAGTGCGTGCTGTGGCTTCACGGCGGACCGCCGGAGGTTCGCGCATCGATCGCCGAAGCCGGATACTCCCTCTCGGCGCCTCGATTCGAAGCCTTGGCCCCTCTGGAGATTACGTCGCCGCTCAGGTTCGTTTTCGATCCGGACCCGGCCCTCACCTGCTCGAAGCTCCTGTCCGTCTTCGCGGCGGAGCACGGTCTTCGGGGTCTCGATGCCCGGGTCGGGTTCCTCACGGGCGACGAGCCGCTCCTGCATCCGGCACTTGCGACCTTCGAGGTCGAGGAGGACCTGCCCTTCGACCTGCGGGCGCTGAACGGGATCCTCGGGAGGCTCGGAGTGGGCCGGGTGGAGATCCGCCGCCGCGGCATCCCGGTTTCCGAGGAGGAGATACGGAAGCGGCTTCGGCTCCGCGGCGAAAGCGAAAGAACGCTCGTCGTCGCGCGTCTTTCGGACCGGCGGCGCATCTTCGTGACGCGGCGCCTTCGGCCGGCATCGGCCCCGGAACTTCCGCCCTCCGGGCGGGTTTCCGGAGGGAACGATACGCCGGAGCACCGGACAGTTTCCCCGTGACCTGGAGAACACCATGACTTCCCTCAAGTGGATCCTCTCTGCGACGCTCGCTTTCGGGCTCATCGTGCTGCCCGGCGCCGTGCTTGTCGCCCAGGAAGCCGAGATCGAGCCCGCTCCTGCGGCGCCGAAGAAGGCCCAGGACGACGGCGCCGCCGTCGAGAAGTGGGTCGTGTCGCTCTGCGAGCGCCTCTCCGACGCCAACGCCGTCATCCGGGAGAGCGCCGGCTCCGCCCTCGTCACCGTGGGCAAGCCCGCCCTTCCGCATCTCAAGAAGCTCGCGGACATGAAGGACACCGACCAGTCGGTCATCGCACTCCGGCTCATCCGCCGCATCGAGGCGGGAGGCACACCCGCCGACGGGCGCGGGCAGGGCCAGGGCGCCGGGCCGCGCGATCCCGCCGCCCAGCGCCAGCAGATGGAGGAGCGGATGAAGAAGGTCGGCGAGGAGCTCGGCCTCAACGAAGATCAGATGAAGAAGGTGACCGAGGCCGCCACGGCCGCCGGCGAGCAGATGCGCGAGCTCATGCAGAAGGTGCGGGACGGCGAGATGAGCCGCGAGGAGATGCGCGAGCAGATGCAGTCGCTCCGCGACAAGCAGTTCGAGTCCCTGAAGGGCACGCTCAGCGACGACCAGATCTCGAAGCTCCGCGAGAGCATGGGTCGGGGCTTCGGCGGCGGCCGCCGCCGCGACGGATAGTCGTCCGCGCCTCGCCGGCGGATCGAGCCGGCGCGGAGCCCGGAATGCTCCGCGCCGGGCGTCCTGATGGGGCGGCGAGCTTTCCGGCTCCGGGCGGGCGTGTCATGATCCGCGGATCCCCCGCGACCGCGCCCCATGACGGCCCCCGATCGGCAACCCGACGCCGCCCTACCGCTCCTCCGGGAGATCCTCGCAGCGTTCGATGACCTCCCGCCGGAGGCCATCGTCAAGGAGGACCTGCTGAGGAGGGGCGTCGCGTTCACGGATGCGGCCCTCGCCGACGACGGACGCTACGCGCGGAAGAGCTACTTCATCTTCTCCTTCGACCGCCAGGGCCTCGCCGAGCTGCCGGGGGCCGCGCGGTCGTCGGCGCCGGAGGAGATCCGGTTCTCCGGCGGTCCGCTCGCGCTCCGACCCGCGGTGGTCTCCGTGAGGCTTGCGGCCGGATCGCCCTTCGTGGTGGACGTCCGCGACGGCCGCCGCGTGCTGCTCTGCGACGGCGAGATCATCGCCGACGTCGAGTACAGCCCCCTCCCGCCCTACTACGGAGCAGCGACGTCGGACGGCGTGCCGCTCACGGAGACCGTGCCGTCGATCGAGTGGGGCTACCTCCTCTACCTCACCGTCTTTCGGATGTGCCAGTACTTCGGCCGGGACGAGGAGTGCCGCTTCTGCGACATGAACCGGAACTTCCGGCAGCAGCGGGACGCCGGACGCCCCTACCATGCCGTGAAACCCGTCGAGAGGGTCGTCGAGGCCCTGGACATCGTGGCGCGGTCGGGAGCCGGGGCACGGGTTTGGACCCTGACGGGCGGGAGCATCACCCACGGGCTCGACGGTGTTTCCGAGGTGGAGTTCTACCTCCGGTACGCGCGCGCCATCGCAGCGCGGTTTCCCGGACGCTGGATGGGGAAGCTCGTGGTCCAGGCCCTGCCCGCGGATGACGTGCGCCGGATCGACGACGCGGGCATCCGCATCTACCACCCGAACTTCGAGGTGTGGGACCGGAGGCTCTTCTCGGAGCTCTGCCCCGGCAAGGACCGCTTCATCGGTCGCGACGCCTGGATCGCCAGGATCCTCGAGGCGGCCCGCATCCTCGGGCCTCGGCGCGTCATTCCGAATTTCGTCGCCGGCGTGGAGATGGCGCGGCCCGTGGGCTTCACCGACGTCGCCGCCGCCGTGGCGTCCACGCGGGAGGGGATCCGGTTCCTCCTCTCCCGCGGGATCGTCCCGCGGTTCACCGTGTGGTGTCCCGAGGCCCTGTCGGATCTCGGCGCCGCGGCGGGCCCCGCTCCGCTCCGCTACCACGCGGAATTGCTCCGCGCCTACCGCGACGAGTTCGCGGCCTCGGGTCTCCCCCTGCCCGAGGGCTACGGCGAAGCTGGCGCCGGGCGGGCCGTGTTCTCGGTGTCCTCGTTCATGGACGTCATCGGCACCGGCGGAGCGGCTCCCGCGCCGGGAGGGAGTCCGCGATGATGACGCCCGCCGAAGCTCTCCGCGTCCTTGCGGCTCACACGGCCCCGCCCGGAGACGTGGAGATGATCCCGCTGTCCGGGAGCCTCGGGCGGGTCCTCGCGCGGGACATCGTCTCGGACGTGGACATGCCGCCCTTCGATCGCTCCGCGATGGACGGGTTCGCGGTGCGGGCGGCCGACGTCGCAGCGGTGCCGGCGGAACTCGAGATCGTGGAGGAGATCCGCGCCGGAGAATCCCCGCGGCGGCGCATCGGCGCCGGGGAGTGCGCGCGGATCATGACCGGCGCGCCGGTTCCCGAGGGAGCGGACGCCGTCGTGATGGTGGAGAGGACGGCGCCGGCGGGGCCGCGGCGCGTCCGGATCCTCGAGGCCGTGTCCTGCGGCGAATCCATCCAGCCCCGCGCGGAGGACGTCGCCCGCGGCAATGTCGTCCTCCGGGCGCGGGCGGCCATACGGCCCCAGGAGGTGGCCATGCTGGCGTCCGTGGGGGCCGTGCCCGTGCCGGTCTACGCGGCGCTCAGCGTGGCCGTGATTCCGACCGGCGACGAGCTCGTGGCCCCGGAGGTCCGCCCGGAACCGGGGCGCATTCGCGAGAGCAACGGCGCCATGCTGTCGGCGCAGGTCCGGGCCCTCGGCCCCGGCGTCTCCTGCGACCTCTTCGCGCCGGCGCGGGACACCGAGGCGTCGCTGCACGAGGCCGTGGAGCGGGCGCTCGCGCGGGACGTCGTCGTCCTTTCCGGCGGCGTGTCCATGGGTGACTACGATCTCGTCGGCCGGCACCTGCGACAGCGGGGCCTCGAGGTCCACATCGAGAAGGTGGCCATCAAGCCCGGGAAGCCCCTCCTCTTCGGAGTGCTCAAGACGGGGGGAAGACCGAAGACCGTGTTCGGACTCCCGGGGAATCCCGTCTCGAGCTTCGTCACGTTCGAGGTCTTCGTGAAACCCCATCTCCGGGGGCGCATGGGTCTCGCGCCGCCGCACGGCGTGGTGACGACAGCGCGCCTCGGGGGTGCCCGCGGACTCCGCCCCGGAAACCGGACCCAGTACGTACCGGCCCTCGTCACGGCAGGAGAGGCCGGACTCTCGGCCGTGCCGGTGCCGTGGCACGGATCGGCGGACCTCGCGGGCATCACGGCGGCCAACGGCTTCATCATCCTCGATGCGGGCGGCGAGCCGCCGGTGGCGGGTGGAGCGGTTGGGGTCCACCTCCTCGAGCCCCAGATCCTCCGACCCGCGCCGGCGTGCGGCGACCGCACCTTAGGGGATGCCCCCTGAGCGTGCCGGCCGTTCGGGAGACGGTGAGGGGCGGGACTTCCGGCCGCAGGCTCGTCCACGCGGCGGTTGCGGCCGCGTCGTCCCTGCTTCTCGCCTGCTCGTTCCACCCCGTGGACCTGCCCTGGGTCGCCTTCGTCGGCCTCGTGCCGTGGCTCGTCCTCCTCACGCTCCGCGGGCCCCGCGGTGCCGTCCTGGCGGCGGTGGCGGGCGGGTTCGCGTACTCCTTCTACGTCCTCGCCTGGGCGGGGACGGTGTCCTGGCTCGGGGTCGTCGTGCTCTCGGCGGCTTCTGCGGCCTATGGCCTGCCCACGGGTCTCCTTCTCTCGCACCTGCATCACCGCCGCGGCCTCCCGCTGCCCCTCGCCGCGCCCCTCGTGTTCACGGCGGTGGACTTCCTCCGGGAGCTCACGACGGGCGGCATCTCGTGGCTCTCGATCGGCTACAGCCAGTTTCGCCTGACGACGCTCATCCAGGTGGCAGATGCCACTCGCGTCTTCGGCGTCAGCTTCCTCGTCCTCCTCGTGAACGGCGTCCTCGCCGAAGCCGTGGCGGCCGTGCTCGGGCCTCGCACCGAGGGCGCCCGGCGTCTCAGCCGCGCGGCGGTCTCCGGCGCGGCGGCGGTGCTGCTCATCGGGGCGTGCCTCGGCTACGGCGCCTGGCGGAGGGCCACGGTGCACCAGCGTCCGGGGCCTCTCCTGGCGGGTGTCCAGGCCAACGTCCCCCAGAGGGAAAAGCGTCGACTCGGCCCCCTGGCCGCGGCGACGACGGTGCTCCGGACGGCCCGGCTCACGGGAGAGGCGCTCGATGCCGGCACGACGCCTCCGGCGCTGCTCGTCTGGCCCGAGACGACCTTCGAGCTCGTCCTTCCGGCGGAGGGACCGAGGGTTCCCCAGGTGCGGGATGCCCTCCGGCGCCGTACCTTCGCGTCGGATCCGCGTTTCACCCTCGGCGAGCTTCTCCCCGGCGCCGCCGGAGAGCCGTGGGTGGATTCGCGGGACTTCGCCGCGTGGGCCTTCCGGAGGGACGTTCCCGTGCCGCGCCGGGCGTCGCCGCCCCTGCCGGACGGCCTGCGCTGGATCCTCGGCGCCGGGACCGTGACGCGCCTCGTGCCCGGCGATCCGGACGACGATGCCGACCGCGCGACATCCTTCAACTCGGCCCTGTTCCTCGAGCGGGATCTCTCGGGCATCGACATCTACGACAAGGTCGAGATCGTGCCCTTCGGCGAGTTCGTGCCGTTCCGGTGGCTTCCCTACCGGGATCGGCTGCTCTCCTTCATCCACCGGACGCAGGGCTTCATCCCGGCGCTGCGGGCGGGAACCGACCTCAAGATCTGGAATCTCCACCCGGCGTTCGGCGGCGCGCCCTTCGGGATCACGAACTGCTTCGAGGTCGTCTTCCCGGCTCTCCATCGGACTCTCGTGTCCCGCGGCGCCTCGTTCTTCGTGAACGTGAGCAACGACGGGTGGTACGACGACAGCGCCGAGCTCGACCTCGTGAACGGCGCCCAGCGATTCCGGGCCATCGAGACGCGGCGGTCGCAGTTCCGCGTCGCCACGACCGGGATCAGCGCGCTCGTGGATCCCACCGGCCGGGAAATCGCAGTGGTGGCGGACGGAGGCGGGCGCCGGAAGGAAGTCGCGGGGATTCTCCGTGCCGAGGCGCCGCTGGCGGACGCCGTTTCTCCGTACGTAAGACATGGCGACATATTTGGTTATGCGCTGCTGGGCGCGGTTCTTGCCGCCCTTGTCGTTCCGTGGCGCCGGCGCGGCGATGGTTGACAGCCGGCGGGAGCGCCCCGAACGAGGCGCCGCGAGACCCGCGGTCCTCGGTGCCGTCTCCCGCCCGAGGAGCGCCCACCCCCGAAACCGCCGGTGGCTTCCCGGCCCCGCTCTATCCCCGGGGTCCCGGCAGTTTCTTGACTCGCCATCCGCAGTCCCTACAATCGGCCTTCGCTCCACCTGCCGGAGCGCACGTGCGCGCGCGCGACCGCGCCCGTGCGGCTCGAATCGTCGTCTTCGTGGGTCTGAAATCAGGGGAAAAAGGAAGGCTCAAGTGAGCCCCGCTCTCCGCCGGGGATCGGTGGGGACAGGGAGAACCGCATGAACCAGCTCGCCCGCATCTTCATCGTCATGAACCTCCTGCTCGCGGCGGGATTCCTGTTCGCCGCCGGCGTCTTCCTCGCGAAGAACGAGAACTGGAAGAAGGAGTTTGAGCTCAAGAAGCAGGAGGTGGAGAACCTCAACGGGGACATCGCCACGCTGAAGAAGAAGCACGACGAGGACGTGAAGATCCGCGAGCAGACGAAGAACGCGCTCGAGGACCAGAACAAGGGCCTCGAGGTCAAGGTGGGCCAGCTCGAAGCCGAGCTCAAGAACGGCCGGGAGAGCCTCTCGAAGGCCGAGGCCGAGAAGATCGAGCTCAACTCGAACCTCTCCGTGCAGGCGAACAACGTCTCGACCCTTACGCAGCTCACGAAGGATCTCGACACCAAGGCCCGCGAGGCCCTCGACAAGCGCATCGAGGCGGAGGCGGCGCTCTCCGAGCGCGAGAAGACCCTCGCCGAGGCCAACGACAAGGTCCGGCAGCAGGCCGACACGATCGCGGGTCACGAGCGCACCATCGAGACGCTCCGCAAGGAGCGCGGCGACCTCGAGCTCCTCGTCCGCGTCGCCCAAGAGCAGGGCTTCGACCTCGCCAAGGCGATGCCCATGAAGCCCGTGAACGCCCAGGTCACGAAGTTCGATCCCGGGACGCGTCTCGTCATGATCAACCGCGGCGCCGACGCCGGCATCGCGCGGGGCTACGTCATCGACGTCGTCCGCAGCGGCATGTACATCGGCCGCTTCCGTGTGGACGACGTGGGACCGAACTGGTCCGCCGGCGTCCTCGTCCTCTCGAAGGACAATCGGTCGCCGATGGCGGGGGACAGCGCGACGACGACCCTCGGCGGCTAGGTGGGACGAACGCGGCAGGGCCGGCAGGAGCGACACCATGGTCAAGGATGAAGTCTTCCAGGAATTCACCGAGGAGCTGAAGGACGTCGACATCGCGGGCGAGACCCCGGACACCGGGGCGGAGCTCACGAGCACCCTCGTCCTGATGACGACCAGCCTCCTCGTCATCGCCATCATCGTGATGGAGCTCGCGCTCAAGAAGTGGTTCGCAGCGGGCCTCTTCGCGAGCAGCCCCCCGGGGGCGTGATCCACCGGACTGCCGGCCGACTCCGGCAGTCTCCGCGGGGAGCGGCAGGTGCTTCCCGAACGAGGGCGGAATCCAGGATTCCGCCCTCGTGTCGTTGAGGGGGGGATCGGGTCAGGGCGGCGGAGACGGGCGATCCGGTCCGGCCGGTCCGGCGCCCGCGACTTCGCCGGAACAGCCCCGGACAGGACCCCCGAGGGGGGGCAGACGCCGCCCCTCCCGGACGGGGCGGAATCGGGCGCGGATATTTTGGACCACAACCTCTCGACGGATCGGACGGCGCGGGGTTAACATGTTGTCGTCTGTTGCACGCGGGCGGCGTGCCGCGACGGTCGCGAGCGAACACGACGGGACCCCGGACGGGCGGCGCGCGGGGCAGCCCGGACCGGCGCGGTGGTCCCCGTGACCACGTGGAGGCGAACATGCTGCGCTTCTGGTCGAAGGTGGCGGGGATCTTCTCGGTCGACATGGGGATCGATCTCGGGACGTGCAACACGCTCGTGTGCATCCCCGGCAAGGGGGTCATCCTCTCCGAACCCTCCGTCGTGGCGGTTCGGAAGGGGACGAACGACGTCCTCCTCGACGGTCTCGCCGTCGGCGACCGCGCGAAGGAGATGCTCGGGAAGACCCCGGGCAACATCGTGGCCATCCGCCCCCTCAAGGACGGCGTCATCGCGGACTTCGAAGTGACCGAGGCGCTCCTGCGCTACTTCATCCGCAAGGTCCAGGGGAACCGGAAGCTCCTGGCCAATCCCCGCGTCGTCATCTCGATCCCCTCCGGGATCACGCAGGTCGAGAAACAGGCCGTCGTCAACTCCGCGGAGCGCGCCGGCGCGCGCATGGTCTATCTCATCGAGGAGCCCATGGCGGCTGCCATCGGCGTGGGCCTTCCCGTGCGCGAGGCCACGGCCAGCATGATCGTGGATATCGGCGGCGGCACGACCGAGGTGGCCGTGATCAGCCTCGCGGGCATCGTCGTGAAGAAAAGCATCCGCGTCGCGGGCGACGAGGCCGATGAGGCGATCATCGAGTACCACCGGAAGCACGTCAACCTGTCCATCGGACCCCAGATGGCCGAGCGCATCAAGATCGCCGTGGGCTCCGCGTCGCCTCTCGATCCGGAGCTCGAGATGGTCGTGAAGGGGCGCGACGCCACGACGGGACTTCCGAGGTCCGCGGTGGTGAACTCGGAGCAGATCCGGCAGGCTCTCGACGAGCCCGTGTCCGCCATCGTGGACGCGGTGCGCCAGACGCTCGAGGCGACGCCTCCCGAGCTGGCCGCGGATCTCGTCGATCGCGGCATCATGCTGTGCGGCGGCGGCGCCCTGCTCCGGGGTCTCGATCAGCGCATCGAGAAGGCCATCCAGCTCCGCGTGAGCGTGGCCGAGGATCCGCTCACGGCCGTGGCGCGGGGCACCGGACGCATCCTCGACAACATCGACCTCCTCCAGCAGATCCTCGATACGGGCGAGGAGGCCTGACCGCCGATGGCGCGCCGCGCGGCCGTCCGGGGGCCGCGTGATCCGCTGGTCCCCTCCCGGGGTCCGGTCCGCGATCGTGGCGGCGCCGGGGACGGCGTGCGCGCCCATCGGGAGGGCCGGCGGCGGCCGCGATGATCCGGCGCGTCCTGCGGCATCGGACGGCTCTCCTCGCGGGAGGGCTTCTCGTCCTCACCCTCGCTGATCCGGCGATCCTCCGAAGAGGCCGCACGGACCTCGCCGCGCGGCTCGCGGGTCTGATGCCACGGCCCGGCGGCGAGGCCGTTCTGGCCGGGCCGATGCCGGGGGAAGCGGCCGGATCCGGGGGAGGTCCGCGCGAGTCGGGCGGGCGGGTCCTCGCTCTCCGCGAGACCGACGGCATGCTCATCATGGCCCCCGGCCACCGGGGGGGACTCCGGCGGGGGCAGCACGTCACGGCGGCCGGGCGCTACATCGGCGTCATCGTAGAGGTCACGGAACACCTCGCTCTCGTGGCTCCGTTCACGGCCCGGGGGCGGATGACGCCGGTGGCGGGCGACGGATCCCCGGCCGTGAAGGCGTTCGTGCGGGGACTCGGCGGGCGGGCTGTCGTGGACCTTCTGCCGAGACCTCGTCCCCTCCCGCCCGGAATGCGGTTGCGGACGGCGCCGGAGGGCGACGCGCCGGCGGGACTCGACGTGGGCCGGATCGCGGCGGACGGCCTCGCCGTGGATCCCCCGGGACCGGTGCCCGACGGCGTGACTGTCGTCGGCGCCGATCCGGGCCCCCGGGGAGAGGAGCTGTTCGACTTCGTGGAAGCCACCGTGCTGCTGCGCCCCGACGGGCCCGCGTTCGCCCGCGATCTGCTTCTCGAACGGGGCGTCGACCCGGTGGTGAGAGACGGATCGCTCGTACTGGCCGCCGGAGGTCTGCTCGGGTTCATCGCGGAGTCGGGACGAGGATGGGCGCGGGTGCGCCTTGCGGCGGCGCCGGGATCCTCCGTCGATGCGGAGGACGCCGGCGAAGCTCCGGGCGCTCCTCGCCGCCGCACGATCCGTGGCGTCGGTGCCGGCGAGTTCCGTTTCGAGGCCGGGGCTCAAGTCGAGTCGCCCGAATTCCTCCGGACGGCCGTCCCGGTGCTGCGCGCCGGGGCGCGGACGCTCCATCCCGCGGGAATCCCTCTGGCCTGGCGCGCCGAGGCGGATCGGCCCGGCCGATCCAGGAGCTTCATCGCAAAGACCGGCTGCCGGGTCGAGATCGTTCGCTTCCGGTGGGATGGAGAACTCGCGCACCTTCTCGGCACGGGCTCGTTCTGATGCGCCTGCTTCTCATGGCGGTCCTCTGTCTTGCGTCGTCCACGGTGCTGTCGTCGCCCTGGAACGTCCTCGGCATCGCGCCCGACGTTCCCCTCTCCCTCGCCATCGCGGCGGCGGTTGCCACTCCCCGGAGACTCCGGAGCATCGTGCCCCTGGCCCTCGGGGCGTCGGCGGCGCTCTCCTCGGCTGCGCCGCCCGCGTGGTTCCCCCTGGCGTTCCTGGCCCTCTGCGGCGCGGCGCGGCGGGTCCGGGCCGTTCTCATGCTGCCGCCGCCCGTCGTTGCCTTCGTCTCCGCCGCGGCCGGAGCGATGGCGGAGGCCGCCGGACGTTCCGTCCTCCTTCCCGGAGACGCACTCGCCGCCCCGTCCGTGAGAGCGCTCCTCGTCCATGGAGGAATGACGGGGGGCCTCGCGGCGGCTCTCCGCGCGGCCCTCGGGCGCCGCCCGCGCCTCTCCCGCGCCTGGGTGGCCGACTGAGCGCTCTCCGGAGGGCGGCAGCGGAGGGACTTCTTCCTTGCTTTGCGCAAACCTCGTCTGTAAACTCCGAACTCCGTTTCCTGGCCCCGACTCCCGGTGCAAGTTGTGACGCGATCGGGGCTTAAAGAAGCCTCTTCACCGCACTGCGGAAGCAAGGACGGCCATGGCGACCCACGCTCCGGGCGACACGCGCAACGTCGGCTTCGTCGGACATGGAGACTCGGGCAAGACGAGCCTCGCCGACGCGATCCTCTGGAAGCTCGGCGCCGTGACGCGGCAGGGCAGCGTGCGCGAGAAGACGTCGATCTTCGACTTCGACCCGATGGAGAAGGACCGGCAGCACTCCATCGACATGGCCGTCGCCTCCGGAACGCGGGAGGGGAAGACGCTCAACCTCATCGACGCGCCGGGCTACCCCGACTTCATCTCCGAAGCCGTGAGCGCTCTGGCCGCCGCGGACCTGGCGCTCATCTGCGTCAACGCCCACAACGGCGTGGCCGTGAACACTCGCCGCGTGTTCGAGATCGCCGAGGCCCGGAAGGTGCCGAGGATGATCGTCGTGACGAAGTGCGACTCCGAGAACGTGGACTTCGACGAGGTCCTCGAGAACATCCGGGAGTTCTTCGGGCCGCGGTGCCTGCCCATCGTCCTTCCCCGGGGGATCGGACCGGCCCTCGAGGGCGCGACGAACGTGCTGGACGCGCGCGGGGCGGCGGGGGCGGCGGAGGCATACAACGCATTCGTCGAGGCCGCCGTGGAGGTGGACGACGCACTCATGGAGTCCTACCTCGAGGGGAAGACCCTTTCGGACGAAGTCCTCGAGGACGCGTTCCGCAGGGCTGTCCTCGGGGGCGTCGTGATGCCGGTCATCGCGACGTCCGTGGCGAAGGACGTGGGCGTCGACGATCTCATCCGCCTCATCGTACGGCTCGGTCCCACGCCGCTCAGCCGGCCCTGGGCCGTGGCGGAGGGATCCGGTGACGGCGCCGTGTTGAAGCCGTCGGTCGACGGGCCCTGCATCGGACAGGTGGTCAAGGTCCATATCGACAAGCACGTGGGCAAGTCCTGCTACGTGCGCATCGTCTCGGGAGTGCTGAAGGCTGGCACGATGATCGTGAACGCCCGGGACGGCAAGAAGGAGAAGGTGGGGCATATCCTCCGGATCATGGGCAAGGATCAGCCGCCCGTGGAGGAGGCCGTTGCGGGCGACATCGTCGCCTTCACCAAGCTCGACAGCCTGAGCGTCTCGGACACGGTCACGACGGGCGATGCCCGATACGTGCTCGCGCCCATCGCGTTCCCGCGGCCCATGGCCTCCCTGGCCGTCCACCCGAAGAGCCGCGCCGACGAGGCGAAGGTGAGCGAGGTCCTGCGGAAGCTCCAGGAGGAGGTGCCGACCTTCGCCGTCCACCGCGAGACGGCGACCCGGGAGCAGATCATCTCAGGCATGAGCAACCTCCACCTCGACATCCTGCTCCGGCGCGTCCGCGAGAGGTACGGGATCGAGCTCGAGACGACGATCCCCAAGGTGCCCTACAAGGAGTGCGTGACGACGAAGGGCAAGGCCCAGTACCGGCACAAGAAGCAGACCGGTGGCCGCGGGCAGTTCGGCGAGGTCCACCTCGAGGTCTCGCCGGGCGAGCCGGGGAAGGGCCTCGACTACCGCTGGGACGTCTTCGGCGGCGCGATCCCCACCAACTTCAAGCCCGCCGTGGAGAAGGGCGTGCACGAGGTCATGGGCGTCGGCGTCATCGCCGGCTATCCCATCGAGGACATCACGGTGTCCGTCTACGACGGGAAGAGCCACCCAGTGGACTCCTCCGAGCAGGCCTTCAAGACGGCGGCGGCAAGGGCCTTCAGCGAGGCCGTGCGCGCGGCGAAGCCCGCTCTCCTCGAGCCGATCGTGACCGTCGAGATCATCATTCCGTCCGAGTGCATGGGGGACATCTCCGGCGATCTCAACACGCGGCGGGGCCGCATCGTGGGCATGGACGCCCGGGGGAGCCTCCAGATCATCCGGGCCCAGATCCCCCAGTCCGAGGTGGCCGAGTACGCCCGCGTGCTGACGTCTCTCACCAAGGGGGAGGGGACTTACAGCGTCGAACCCTCCCACTACGAGGTCGTTCCCCCGCAGATCCAGGCGTCGATCATGGCGGCCTGGAAGCCCCACGCGGCAGAGGACGAGTAGCCGCCCCTCTCCCTGCCCCCCGCTTTCCCGGGGGGCGTATCCGACATCCCCGCCGGGCTCCGACTACATCCCGGAGGAGCGCCGGGCCGATACACGGAGGGGGCGCCGGCCGCATGGGGGACGGCGCCGCGCACGGGAGTCGCCAGGCGGAGAGCCCCGGGATGATGACGCTCGAGGAACTTCTCGTCACCCTCGTCCAGAGGGGGGGATCGGACCTGCACATCTCGGCGGGGTCGCCGCCGCGGATCCGCGTGGACGGGCGTCTCGCTGCCGTCGGGACCGAGATGCTCGACCCCACGCAGACCAAGAAGCTCGCCTACAGCGTCCTCTCGAACGAGCAGATCGCGAAGCTCGAGAAGTGCCTCGAGCTCGACCTCTCCTTCGGCATCCGGGATCTCGGCCGCTTCCGGACCAACGTCTTCTTCCAGCGCGGAACGGTGGCCGCCGTCTTCCGCGTCATCCCCTTCACCATCAAGGGGTTCGAGGATCTCGGCCTGCCGAGGGCCGTGTGCGAGCGCCTCTGCGCCCTCCCGAAGGGCCTCATCCTGGTCACGGGCGCCACCGGCAGCGGCAAGTCCACGACGCTCGCCGCCATGATCGACTACATCAACCGGAACTACGAGGAACACGTCGTCACGATCGAGGACCCGATCGAGTTCCTCCACCAGAACAAGAAGTGCCTCTTCAACCAGCGCGAGGTCGGCGCAGATACCTTCGAGTTCAAGGCGGCCCTCCGGGCCGTCCTCCGGCAGGACCCGGACTCGGTGCTCATCGGCGAGATGCGGGACCTCGAGACCATCGAGGCGGCGCTGACCCTCGCCGAGACGGGGCACCTGACCTTCGCGACTCTGCACACGAGCGACGCCGTGCAGACGATCAACCGCATCATCGACGTCTTCCCGGCCTACCAGCAGCAGCAGATCCGGACGCAACTCTCCTTCACGCTCGAGGGCGTGTTCTGCCAGCAGCTTGTCCCCGCCTCGAACAGCAAGGGCCGCGCCCTCGCGGCGGAGATCATGCTGGCCAATCCGGCCATCCGGAGCCTCATCCGGGAGAACAAGCCGCACCAGATCTACTCCCAGATCCAGACGGGCGGGAAGGACGGGATGAGGACGATGAACCAGTCGCTCGCGGAACTCCACGCGCGGCGCCAGATCACGCTCGAGGAGGCCCTCGCGCGGTCGAGCGACAAGGAAGACCTGAAGCGCATCATGAATCGCGAGCCCGCGCTGGCGCGGTGAGAGGAACAGGAGGGACGCCATGGCGACGACCGAGTCCATCACGAAGGGCGCCTCCGGGCGCACGACGAGCATGCCGGCGCCGGGCGGCGCGACGCGCGGCCGCCGGGGACGCGGAACGGGGTCCGCCAAGGGCGCCGGGAAGGGCAGCGCACGCGTCCGGGCCCGGAAAGGGGAGGTCGAGATCTTCACCCGGCAGCTCGCCACGATGGTGGGCGCGGGCATCCCCCTCCTCGAGTGCCTCGAGATCCTCGAGGAGCAGGCGGAGTCGCGGGGCTTCAAGACCGCCATCGGCCAGGTCGTCATGGATATCCGCGGCGGGTCCGATCTCTCGCTCGCCCTCTCCCGCTGCCGGCGCGTCTTCAGCCACATCTACGTCAACATGGTCAAGGCCGGCGAGGCGAGCGGTCAGCTCGACGAGATCCTGAAGCGCCTGGCCGAGTACCTCGAGGCCACCGCGGCGCTGAAGCGCGAGATCAAGGCCGCGATGGTCTATCCCGTCGTGTCCATGTGCCTCGTGTTCGGCATCACGGCGTTCCTCATGATCGGCATCGTGCCCAAGTTCAAGGAGATCTTCGAAGGCCTCGGCGTGGAGCTGCCCGGCATCACCCAGGCGATCCTCGGAGTCTCGATCTGGCTCAAGAACAACTGGCACATCGCGGCGTCGGCCATGGTCATCGGCGTTGTCGGACTCGTCCTCTGGGCGAGGACGCCCACGGGCCGGGCCGTGCGGGACCGGTTCATCCTGCGCGTGCCCGTGTTCGGGACCCTGTTCCAGAAGGTCGCCCTGTCCCGCTTCAGCCGGACGTTCGCGACGCTCATCAAGAGCGGCGTGCCGATCCTCGGCTCCCTCGAGATCGTGGCCGAGACGTCAGGCAACACCGTGATCCGGGAGGCCGTCAACAAGGCCCAGGAGAGCGTCCGCCAGGGCGAGTCCCTCTCCGAACCTCTGTCTCACGAGTCGGTGTTCCCTCCGATGGTCACGCGCATGATCGGCATCGGCGAGAAGACCGGCGCGCTCGAGAGCCTTCTCGAGAAGATCTCCGACTTCTATGACCAGCAGGTCCAGGCTGCCGTGAAGGGGCTCACGAGCCTCATCGAGCCGCT
>CAYQRN010000093.1:0-17107 GCA_964419995.1 uncultured Planctomycetia bacterium | reverse complement strand
TGAGCGAGGGCGGGATCTCCGAGTGTATTCCGTGGTGCGCCGCGAGGCCGTTGCGGCGGCCGTGGTTGACGAGCGCAAGGACGAGCGACTCGGATGCCGCCCCGAGGAGCTTCCCCATCATGAACTCGAAGGGCGACATGGAGCCGAGCATGACCTCCGCGATGCGGCTCATCTTCTCCTCGAGCACGCTGTTGAGGAGCGCCGGCGCCGCCATCATGACGACCATGAAGAGGAGGAACATGAGGATGACGGGCACGCCCTTCGCGAGGATCTGATTCACGGGCGCGGCCGGTGCGATGCCTCCCTCCGCCGTCCGGCTCACGAGCCCGAGCGGTTCGGCGCGCACGCGGCGGTTCAGGCGGGCCACGGACTCCGCCGAGATCCCGGCCTCATCCATCGCTCGATTTCGCGCCACGTCGGTGAGCACGCCGCCGATCCACTCCCGGAGCCCGTCATAGGTCGTGTTCTCGGCGTGGTAGCGGGCGGTTGCCGCCGCCGTGTCTCCGGCCCCGCCGGTCGTGGCCCCCGCGGGGATTTCGATGAAGGCGAAGATCTCCCGCCGCCGTACGCGATCCGAGAGCTCGAGGCGCACCTCGTCCCGGTCTCGACGCCCGTCGCCGGCGCGGATCGGAACGTAGCGCCCGGGAGCGGCACCCTCCGCCGCGGCAGCGGCGGCATCCCGCCGGCCGGCGGCCGCTGCGAGGGCGTCGAAGGCCGCTCCACCCGTGTCGTCGATGACCGCAAAGACGCGGTCTTCCGTGTCCACGCGGCCCTCGGCGAGCCTCTCGGCGACGACGGAGATCCCTATGAGCACCGGCATGAGCGCGATACCGATGATGAAGCCCTTGCTGCGCACGGAGGCGAGGAACTCGGTGCGCGCCACGGCGAGGATCTTATCCACGGGCCGGCACCTCCGACTCAGGACGCGCGATCCGGACGAAGATGTCGTGGAGCGACGGCCGGCGGACCTCGAAGCTCTCGACGGGTCCCGAGGCGACGAGCTGCCGGAGGACATCCTGAGGATCCGAGGCCGTGCGGATCTCCTGCTCGTGGCCGTAGTCGTTCACCGCCACGACGCCGGGAAGCCGCCGCAGGACCTCGGCCCCCGCCCCCGCCCTCACGCGGATCACGGGTTCGCCGAAGCGCTCCTGGATCTCCATGAGGGTGCCGTCGAGGACCTTGCGCCCCCGGAAGATCATGAAGATCCGATCGCACATCCGCTCGGCCACGGCCATGTCGTGGGTGCTGAAGACGATGGTGGCCCCCCGGTTCCTGAGCTCGAGGACGGCGTCCTTCACGGCCTCCATGTTCACCGGATCGAGTCCGGAGAAGGGCTCGTCGAGGATGAGAAGTTCCGGGCCGGCGATGACCGTCGCGATGAACTGGACCTTCTGGCTCATGCCCTTCGACAGGGCCTCGATCCGGCGGTCGCCCCACCCAGCGAGGCCGAGCCGCGACAGCCACTCGTCGATGCGGGGCCGCAGGATCGCCGGCCCGCAGCCCTTCAGGCGTCCGAAGTACTCGAGGAGCGCCCGGACCCGCATCTTCCGGTAGAGGGACCGTTCCTCCGGGAGGTAGCCGACGCGATCCCTCACGTCCGCGAAGGCGGTCGAGCCGAGGACCGCGATCCGTCCGGCGTCGGGGAGGATGATGTTCATGATCATCCTGAGGGTCGTGGTCTTCCCCGAACCGTTGGGGCCGATGAATCCGTAGACGGATCCGACGGGCACCGTCACCGTGAGGTCGTCGACGGCCAGCGTCGTCCCGTAGCGTTTCGACACAGCGGAGAGTTCGATGGCGCTCATGCCGCCCCCGTGAACCGCCGCCGGGGCGGGCGGTTACGCGCCCGCCCCCGGCGAACCGACGGGTTCCCCTTCATTCGGGGCGCCCCGGGGTTCGATGTGCTATAAGTCGCCATCGGTATCCCGGCAGAGGGCGGGAGCCCGGCGACCGAGAACGCGGGCCCGAAACGGCCCCGCAGCTGTCTACGGAATCGAGACGCGCAGGTTCCCATGCGACCCCTTCTCCGACGGCTCTACGCGGGCTGGATGGCCTTCGGGCGATTCCTCGGTCACGTCAACCTCTTCATCATCCTCACGGTGCTCTACGTGGTCGTCCTGCCGCTCTTCTCGCTCATTCGCTTTCGCGATCCCCTCGGAAAGTCGCGACGCCGGCTCCGGAGCGCCACGCTGTGGACGCCCATGAAGCCCCATCCGCAGGATCTCGAGCTCCTCTACAGGCCCTTCTGAGACCGGAGCCCCGCGGGCCATGATGATCCTCGGCATCTCGTTCTTCTACCACGACGCCGCCGCCGTGCTCATCCGGGATGGCGTCGTCTTCGCCGCCGCAGCCGAGGAGCGGTTCGTCCGCCGAAAGCACACGTCCGAGTTCCCCGAGCAGGCCATCGCGTGGTGCCTCCGGCGGGCCGGAGCGACCATCGACGACGTGGACCACGTCGTCTTCTACGAGAAGCCCCTCGTCAAGTTCGACCGCATCCTCATCTCGGCCCTCGCCACGTGGCCCCTCTCCTACAACTCCTTCATGCGCGCCATGCCGCTCTGGCTCTCCAGGAAGCTCCATCTCCGGAAGTACATCGAGAAGCGGCTCGACCGCCGGCGCGATATCCTCTTCTCCACCCACCACCTGAGCCACGCCGCCAGCGCGTTCTTCGTCTCGCCCTTCGACGAGGCGGCGATCCTCACGTGCGACGGCGTCGGCGAGTGGACGACGACGGCCCTCGGGACGGGCCGCGGAACGACGCTCTCCCTCGATCGCGAGATCCGCTTCCCTCACTCGCTCGGCCTCTACTACAGCGCCCTCACGGCCTACCTCGGTTTCAAGGTCAACGACGCCGAGTGGAAGGTCATGGGCCTCGCCCCCTACGGCGAGCCGACGCTCGTGGACCGTTTCCGCCGCCTCCTCCACGTCCGCGACGACGGCAGCTTCGCCCTCGACATGCGCTACTTCTCCCATGCCTTCAGCGCGAAGAGCATGATCAACCGCCGCTTCGAGAAGCTCATCGGGGCGCCGAGGCGGAAGCCGGAATCCGAGATCACGCAGTTCCACCGGGACGCTGCGCGGTCCGGCCAGCAGGTCCTCGAGGAGGCCATGCTCGGCATCGCGCGGCATCTGCGGAAGTCCACGGGGATGAGCCGGCTCTGCATCGGAGGCGGCGTGGGCCTCAACTGCGTCGCCAACTGGAAGATCCTCAGGGAGGCCGGCTTCGACGGCATCTTCATCCAGCCCGCGGCCGGAGACGATGGCGGAGCCCTCGGCGCCGCCGCCTGGGCGTGGTCGTGCGTGCCCGGCGCCCCCCGCCTCGCGCCCATGCATCATGCCTCCCTCGGTCCCGAGTTCAGCGACGATGAGATCCGGCGGGACCTCGACGCCGCCGGAGCCGCGTGGCGCCGCCTCGACGAGCCCACGCTCCTCGGCGAGACCGCCCGCCGGCTCGCGGCGGGACAGGTCATCGGCTGGTTCCAGGGACGGATGGAATTCGGCCCGAGGGCGCTCGGAAGCCGCAGCATCCTCGCCACCCCCATGAAGGCCGAGATCAAGGACATCATCAACGCCAAGGTGAAGTACCGCGAGGCGTTCCGCCCCTTCGCGCCAAGCTGCCCCCTCGACGCCGCGCCGCGCTACTTCGAGGTCGAGCCCGGCCTCGAGAGCCCATTCATGCTCCTCGTCCCACCGGTCCGGCCCGAGATGCGCGCCGTGATCCCCGCCGTGACGCACGCCGACGGCTCGGCCCGTCTCCAGACGGTCCGCCCCGACGTGAGCCCCCTCTACCATCGCCTCCTCGTCCGCTTCGGCGAGGAGACGGGCGTGCCGGTCCTCCTCAACACGTCCTTCAACGTTCGCGGCGAGCCCATCGTCTGCACGCCGGCCGACGCCTTCGCCTGCTACCGCAAGACGGGGATCGACGCCCTCGTCATCGGATCGTTCATCGTGACGGACAAGCCCGAACCCGTCGATCACGCACGGGGCATGCGCGAGAGCGTCGAACTCGAGAGGTCGAGATGAGCAACACCACGCCGCGGAAGAACCGGAGCCTTCTCGTCGAGTTCTTCCGTTTCATGAAGGCCGAGAAGAAGTGGTGGCTCCTGCCGCTCCTCCTCGTCCTCCTCCTTCTCGCCCTCGTGGCGATCTTCGGTCAATCCTCGCCGCTGGCGCCCTTCATCTACACGTTCTTCTGACAGTCCCCGGGCGGAGTTTGACATCCGTCAGAGCCGACGATAGGCTGACCCCCGCCTCGAGACCGTCCTCCGACACGCCGCCCCTGGCGCACGGCACCGGCATCCCCCCGCTCCGCGAACCGCCGCGGCAGACGGCGGTCCCCCGGGGGACGACGGTCGGGCGGCACCCGTCCCGGAGACGCCCATGACCTTCCTCGATCTCCTCCCGAAGACCGACGCCTTCGAGAATCTCGACGTCCTCTTCCGCTTCATCCACGTCCTCTCGGGGATCGTGTGGATGGGGCTCCTGCTGTTCCTGAACCTCGTGAACGTACCCTTCCAGAGCGATCTTCCGGCCGAGGTCCGCTCCGCCGTCAATCTCCGGCTCCTCCCCCGCGTCCTCTTCTGGTTCCGGCACTCCTCCATGATCGCCTTCCTCTCGGGGCTCGTGCTCTTCGACATCGTGTACCTCGAACAGGGCATTCTGAAGACAGACGAGGGATTGAGCGGCCGCGCCCGGTGGATCATGTACGGAATGACCTTCGGGACGATCATGTGGTTCAACGTCTGGTTCCTCATCTGGCCGGCCCAGCGCCGGATCCTCCGGTGGACGAAGAACGGCGAAACACGGTCGGAGCTGCCCGCGCTCGCGCGCCGGGCCTTCGTTGTCTCCCGCGTCAACGCCTGGCTCTCGGGTCCCATGCTGGCGACGATGATCGCCGCGGGAAACTACCACTCCTTCAGCTACGGCGCCCTCATCCTCTTCTCCATCGTGGGCGTCGCCCTGATCCAGATCGCCATCGCCGTCTCCGGCCGGGTCGGCCGGGGCATCTCGTGAGACATCCGATGACGCGCCGCGGGCTCGGGCTCCTGGCCATCATCCCCCTCTTCGCCGTCGCCGGTTGCGGCGCGGGAAACGAGGAGACGCCGCCCGATCCGCCCCCTCCCGGCGCCATCGCTCCCGGAACGGTCCTCGGTACCGCGGCGATCGAAGGCCGGGTGCACCTGCGCGGCACTCCACCGCGGTCCCGTCGCTTCGAGACTGGGGCGGATCCCTACTGCGAGGCCCACGCTCCCGAAGGCATCGCCGACGAGGCCGTTGTCGTGAACGCCGACGGCACGCTCCGGAACGTCTTCATCCACGTCGCCTCGGGTCTCCAGGACCGGGTCTTCGCGTGGCCGGAGGAGTCCGCCGTCCTCGACCAGGCGGGCTGCGTGTTCCGGCCCCGCGTCCTCGGCGTCCAGATGAACCAGCCGGTCCGGATCCTCAACTCCGACGATACCTTCCACAACGTGAACCGCCGCGGCACGGACAGCCGGCGCCGCTTCAACGTGGGGCTCGCCAAACGGGGCGAGTCCGTGGTGCGTTGGTTCAAAGAACCCGAGATCATGATCGAGGTCCACTGCGACGTGCACTCGTGGATGACCGCGTGGATCGGCGTCGTCCCGCACCCCTACTTCGCCGTCACGGGCGCGGAGGGCACGTATCGCATCAGCGGGCTCCCCGCGGGCGCCTACGTCATCGAGAGCTGGCACGAGGAGTTCGGGACGGTCCGGCAGCAGGTCGAGCTCCGGGACGGCGAGGCCCGCACGCTCGACTTCGACTACGCCCCGCGCTGATCGCCCCCGTCCCGCGGCGTCCACCGCGGCGCCACGAGCCGGCGCCGCCCGTCGTCGGCGAGACGGACGTCGTCCCCGGCGGCGAAGTCCCTGTCCCAGAGCCGGCACGTCACCTGGCGATGCCGTTGATCGAGACCTTCGCAGTAGTTCGTGAAGCTGCAGCGCCGCACCTCGGCCCCCCGGCCGAGGGCGATCTTCCGGAACCAGTCGGGATCCGCCAGCGTCTGGCGCGCGGCGGCGACGATGTCGGCCTCCCCCCGCGCGAGGATGCCCTCCGCCTCGTCGAACGTGGCGATCCCCCCCGACGCGACCACGGGCGTGTCGAGGCCCGCGGCACGGACGGCTTCGCGCACGGCCGCCGCGAGGGGAATGTTGCGGCCGAAGGGGCCATCTCCGCCGATCCAGACCGTCGGCATGCACTCGAGCCCGCTCGGCCCCGTGTACGGATAGGCAGCCTCGCCGATGCGGGGCTCCCGCGCATCCTCGAACTTCCCGCCCTTCGAGACGGAGAGGACGTCGGCGCCGGCCCGCGCGAAGGCCACGGCGAAGGCCCGGGCATCCTCCACCCGGCTGCCGCCTTCGACGACCTCATCGCCGAGGAAGCGCACTCCGACGACGAAGTCCGGTCCCGTTTCCTGGCGCACGGCCTCGAGAACCCGGAGCGGCAGCCTCGACCGGTTCTCGAGGGATCCGCCGAATCCGTCAGCCCGCGTGTTGAGCCGGGAAAGGAAGGAGGCCAGCGTGTAGGCATGGGCGCAGTGCAGCTCGACGCCGTGGAAACCCGCCTCCCGCGCGCGCCGGGCCGCCGCCGCGAAGAGTCCCGGCAGGATCTGCGGGAGATCCCGGATGTGGGGCAGATCCGTGTCGGTCACGCGCTCCCGATACCCGCGCCTCAGGTCCTCGATCTCCCGGGGGCTGAGGATGCGGCGGAGAGCCTCGTCGTCGAGGGTCGCGAGGCGCCCGCGCACGGCCGCCTCCGGCGCGTCGGCCCAGGCCCCGTCGCCCGTCGCCGCCGCCAGCGCCTCGCGATGCGCCGGCCGGATCGTGAGGAACCGCTCGAAATAGGCCCGCGGCTCCGGCCGCCGGCGGACGGCGAGGAAATCGAGGATCTGGATGAGGAGGCAGGTCGCCCCATCGCTTCGCTCCCGGACGACGCGGGCGATGTCGGAGAGGCCCGGAACGAACCTGTCATGGCCGATGCGCAGGAGAGGCCCGGACGGAACGTCGCGGATCCCCGTCGCTTCGACGACGAGCGTCCCCGGGCGCCCTTCCGCGAAGCGACCGTACCAGTCGAGGACGTCGCCGGTGACGAAGCCCTCCGCCGAAGCCCGCCAAGGCACCATGGCCGGCACCCAGGTCCGCGTCCGGGCCACGACCCCCGGGCCGAGCCTCACGGGCGAGAACCAGCGGCTCGCCGCCGCCTCGGCGGGCCCCGGCCATCGCGCCGCCGGCAACGGATGGCGCACTCGTCGAGGATGGCTCTCCATGGCAGCGGTCATTCTGAGAGGACGCATCCCTCTGCGCGAGGGACGCGGACAGCACAGGAAAAAGGCCCGGGCGCCGGGGGGGTGGCGTCGACCGCGACGGCCCGTGAGGACCGCCGCGATCCGCCGGTCGAAAAACCGGCGGAGCCCCCCGGCGAAGAGAGAGAGAGAATGTGAGAGAGAGATGAGACCCTTCGTTCCGGCGCCCGGTGCGTTGTGCGTGCGCGGTTCAACCGGCCATCAGGCAGCCCGACGGCCCGTCGATCCTCCTTCCGTGGAAGAGCGGCCCCTCGACGACGGCAGAGGTGCGGTCGAAGGGGCCGCGAGGCCGCGCGATCCGATGTCCGCATCCGCCCAGGGGCGGCACGGGCGATCCGGACGGCCCGCCGGCCCGACCCCCATCCGGAGCCGGCGCGCAGGGCGCCGCCCCCGGAAATCCGGGTCGAACATGGTCTCGGGTCGCGTCGGCGGACATCGCGGGGCTCCACATCCATGGAACGGGCAGGGTATCGGGTAATACGCACCCGCCGGCCGGAAGTTTCATGAATCCCGGGCGAAGATCTGAGTCGGAGACCGGGGGGGCGACGCACGCCAAGGCGCCCCGCACCGGCCGGAGGACTTCACGGCGGCGTCACGCCGGCTATACTTGGCTCCGAACCGACCCATCGGAGAGATCCCATGCTCCTCCTCCTCCTCGCCGGCCTCCTGTCCGCCCCCCAGGACGACGCGGGCTTCGTGCCCCTTCTCGGCCCGGACCTGAAGGGCGTGAGCTTCGTCTTCGAAGACCCGAAGCACGATCCCCGCACCACGTTCAGCTTCGCGGACGGCGTCCTCGTCAACAAGGGCGAGCCGGCGGGCTACTTCATCACCGACCGGAGCTACCGCGAGTTCACCCTCCGATTCGACTGGCGCTACCGCCGCCCCGACGATCTCAAGAACGATGCCGACTTCACGGGAAACAGCGGCTATCTGCTTTTCGTGACCGGCGAACGGAAGATCTGGCCGAAGGCCCTCGAGATCCAGGGCATGAATCGCAACGCCGGCTTCATCATCCCCATCACCTGCAAGGCCGAGTTCACGGTGGACAAGGAGGCCCAGGCGAAGGCGGTGAAGCCGGTCGGCGAGTGGAACACGATGGAGATCCGCGTGAAGGGCGGCGTCACGACATCCGTCGTGAACGGCGTCACCGTCGCTACCGTCACGAGCTGCGAGCTTTCGGAAGGCCCCATCGCCTTCCAGTCCGAGGGCGCCGAGATCCACTGGCGCAACATCCGCATCCGCGAGGAGGGCCGGGCCGCCCCCCGATGAACCCCCCGAGCCACGACGGCGCACTCCTCCGGGTCGGCGTCATCGGCTGCGGCGGTCGCGGGACCGGCGCCGCCGAGGACGCCCTCAACGCCTCTCCCTCGACCCGCATCGTGGCCCTGGCGGATGCCTTCGAGGATCGCGTCCGCGGGGCGCGAGGCTACCTCGAGGGCCTCGACTCCGACCGCATCGCCATCGAGGACCGGAACTGCTTCACCGGCCTCGACGCCTTCCGGCGCCTCCTCGACACGGAGGTGGACTACGTCGTCATCGCCGGCCCTCCCGGGTTCCGGCCGCTCCACCTCGAGGCGGCCATCGACGCCGGAAAGCACGTCTTCACCGAGAAGCCCGTGGGCGTGGATCCCGCGGGGATCCGCAGGGTCCGCGCGGCGGGCCGCCGCGCCGCCGACCGGAAGCTCGGCATCGTCGCGGGGACCCAGCGGCGCCACCAGAAGTCCTACATCGAGACCATTGCCCGCATCCGGGCCGGCGCCATCGGCAAGCTCGTCTCCGGCCGCTGCTTCTGGAACCAGGGAGGGCTCTGGCACCGCGACCGCAAGCCCGACGACACGGACATGTCCTGGCAGCTCCGCAACTGGCTCTACTTCGACTGGCTCTCGGGCGACCACATCGTCGAGCAGCACGTCCACAACCTCGACGTCATGAACTGGGTGTTCGGATCGCCCCCCCTCGCCGCCCGGGGCGTCGGCGGGCGCCAGGTCCGGACGGATCCCGTCTTCGGGAACATCTACGATCACTTCTTCATAGACTTCGAGTATGCCGGCGGCGGCCACGTCATGAGCATGTGCCGCCAGATGCCCGACACGGACGGCTTCGTCGGCGAGGAGGTCACGGGCACCGCGGGCCGGGCCGACCCCGCCCGCCGCATCGAGGGGAAGGAGCCGTGGCGCTTCGAAGGATCCGAGCCCAACCCCTACGTGCAGGAACACGCCGACCTCATCGCGAGCATCGAGGCCGGACAACCCCTCAACGAGGCGGACCAGGTGGCCGACGCCACGCTGACGGCCATCCTCGGCCGGGAGGCCGCCTACACGGGACGGCGCATCACGTGGGACGAGATCCTCGCATCCGACCTCGATCTCACGCCGCAGAGGCTCGAGTTCGGTCCGGTCCCGATCCGCCCGGTCCCGCGCCCCGGAGCGCCCCGATGAAGATCACGCGCCGCGACTTCGCGAAGAGCCTCGCGGCGGCGAGCGCCGTCCTCGCGCTCCCCCGCGCCGCGCGCCCCGCCGCCACTCGCCGCCGCCTCCGCCTCGGACTCGTGGGGTGCGGCGCCCGCGGCTCGCTCCTCGCCGAGACCCTCCTCCGCAGCAACCCCGACATCGAGCTGGTCGCCGCAGGGGACGTCTTCCCCGAGCCCGGACCGGCCCTCGTCCGCCGCCTTCGCGACGCGGGCATCGCCGGAGCGACCACGGAGCCCGGGAGCATCTTCTCGGGATTCGACGCCGCCGCCCGGGTCCTCGCCCTCGACCTCGACGCGGTGATCCTCGCCACGCCGCCCGTCTTCCGCCCCGCCGAGATCGCCGCCGCCGTGGCCGCCGGCCGCCACATCTTCGCCGAGGCTCCCCTCGCGGTGGATGCCCCGGGCGTGCGTCAGGTCCTCGCGGCCGCCGACGAGGCCCGCACGAAGGGCCTCTCGTTCATGTCGGGCACGTGGACTCGCCGGAGCGCGGTCGCGCCCGCCGTCGAACGGATCCGCGCGGCGCGAGGGAGGGTCATCTCGGCTCGCGCCGACGCCCGCCACGACCGGCCCGCACCGGCGGCCCGCCGGGAGGGCGAGAGCGACGTCGCCTGGCAGATCCGCAACTGGCGCTTCATCTCCTGGCTCTCGGGCGACCTCATCACGGAAGCCCACGTCGAGATCTTCGGGCTTCTCGATCTCGCCTTCGGCGCCGCCCCCGAGAAGGCTCTCGGGACCGGCGGCCGCCAGGTCCTCTCCGGACCGGAACACGGCAACGTCTACGATCACTTCGGCGTGGAGCTTCGCTACCCCGGCGGAGCCACGGCCTTCACGATCTGCCGGTCCACGCCGGGGGAGAACCATATCGGCTTCAGCGCCGCGACGCAGGACGACCGCATCGAGCACGAGGAGGCGCCCCCCGCCCCCGGCGCGCCCGATGGCGTCGGTCCGGCCATGACGACGTTCCTCGAGAGCATCCGACGGGGCCGACCGGATGACAGTGGTGCCGCCATGGCCCGAGCGACTCTGACGGCGATCCTCGCGCGGGAGGCCGTACACACGGGCCGGGTCGTCTCCATGGACGCCGTGGCCGCCTCCAAGACGAGCCTGCTGCCGCCGGACCTCGCCTTCGGGCCGCTCCCCCTCGCCCCCGTGCCCATGCCCGGTCACGGCTGAGCGACAGCCACCGCGGGAAAACCGCCGGAGCGCGTGATGACGATGCGCCCGTCCCGGCGCTCCCGGATCAGCACCTCAACGCCGAGGCGGCGGGCGAGATCGAGGCCCTCGCGTGGACCGAGAACCGCGATGGCCGTGGCGGCCGGGTCCGCCGTGACGCCGGCCGGAGCCAGCACCGTGACCGTCTCCATCCTCTCCACGGCCCGGCCCGTGCGCGGATCGATGATGTGCGAGTAGCGCCGGCCGCCGATCTCGACGAACTGCTCCGTGTCCCCCGAGGTCGAGATGCCGCAGCGCGACAGCTCGAGACGCTCGCCCGTGGGGATCTCCACGGTCCAGCCACGCCGGCCCGGCGGCGGGTCGCCGATGGCGATGTCCCCGGCGCAGGCCACGAGGGCCGCCGCGTGCCCGCTCCGCCGGAGGGATTCGATGGCGCGGTCGGCGGCGAAGCCCTTGGCGATGCCGCCGAGATCGAGCTGCATGCCCCCGCGGAGCAGCGTGACGGTGCCGCTCGCCCCGTCGATCGCGAGGGCCCGGTGCCCGGAGCGGGCGAGGGCCGTCCTCACCGCCGCCTCGTCCGGCAGCCGCCCTTCCCGCCGCGCCGCCCGCCAGAGACGGATCACGGGGCCGGCCGTCGCGTCGAAGCCCCCCCCCGAAGCCACCGAGATCTCCGCCGCACGCCGGAGAACCTCGAGGAGCCCGGCGGACAGGCGAACGGGTGTCCCCGGAGCGACGCCCGAGATCCGGGAGAGCTCGCTCTCCGGGTCGTAGTCGCTCATGGTCCGGTCGACCTCGGCCACGGCAGCAAAGGCCTCGACCGCCGCGGACCGGGCGGATTCCTCGCCGGCGGCGTAGAATGAGATCCGCACCGGGCTCCCCATGTGGAGCTCGGCGAAGTCGAATCGGCGGAGCGCCGGACCCGGAGCCGTCGCGCACGCCGACAGGAGGAGGAGAAGCACGCTTGACCCGGATCTCGCCATTCCTCGTCGTCCTCCTCTCGGTCCTCCGGGTCGCCCCGGCGGCGCCCCAGGCCGCGGAGTCGGCGCCATCTCTCGAGACCTACGTCGAGTCCATCCCGGGCACGACCGTACGCTTCGACATGGTGCCCGTAAAGGGCGGTGTCCTGGCGGCCGATGCCCCGAAGGCGGAGTCGGGAAAGGACCTCCCGGCCGTCACCGTCGCGCCCTTCTACATGGGGAAGCACGAGGTCACCTGGGACGAGTTCGAGGCCTTCTACCTCACGAAGGAGACAGCCGACGGCCCCGACGCCATCACGCGTCCCACGCCCTTCTACCTGCCCCACGACCGGGGCTTCGGCCGGGGCCGACGCCCCGCCGTCGGCATCAGCTGGCACGCGGCGACGACCTACTGCACATGGCTTTCACGCAGGACCAGTCGGACCTACAGGCTTCCCACGGAGGCCGAGTGGGAGTACGCGTGCCGGGCCGGCGCGCCGCCCATCCCGCGGGAGGAACTCCCCGAACACGCGTGGTTCGCAGGAAACAGCGGCGGGACGACCGAGGAGGTGGGCCGGAAGCGCCCCAACGCCTTCGGCCTCTGCGACATGCTCGGTAACGCCCTCGAATACTGCCGCGACCTCGAGGGCGGCCGGAAGAAGCGGGCGGTCCTGCGGGGCGGGTCCTTCGCGAGCGAGGCCGCCGAGCTCCACCCCTCCCGCCGCCAGATCGCCCTCGACGCGTGGAACGAACGGGATCCCCAGCGGCCCCGCAGCCCCTGGTGGCTCGTGGACGCCCCCTTCACGGGCTTCAGGATCGTGCGCCCCACCGGCCCCGAACCTGGACCGAAGTGACGGGATGGACATCGTCCCCGCACGACCCCGGCGAGGCTTTCTGCGGCGACGTCTCGCCGCGGCCACGGCCCTCATCGCCCTCCTCCTGCCGCTTGCCTCCGCCTTCGAAACCGCGCGCGATCTCCTCCGCTTCGTCTCGTCCGCCGACTGGAGCTTCGCGCTCACGGCCTCGGAGGACCAGCGGATCCGGCGCAGGCTCGGCGGCCTCCACGGGATCTACGACGCCATCCGCGAGCACACGGCATCAGGGCATGGAGCGGTCTTCTGCCTCTTCCGGCCCGAGATGGATCGCGCCGCGGAGTACTTCCACCTCGCATCCCTCCTCCATCCCGTCCGCCTCATCCCCGTGCTCAAGACGCCGGCGATCCACCCGGATCTCTTCCCGGCTCTCCGGGCCGAAGGGAAGTCCTTCCTCGTCCTCGAGCGCGACAGCGGCATCGCCGCCGTGGACCCCGCCTGGTTCGAGCCCGTTGCGACGGGGGCGGGCTTCACGCTCCACCGGTTCCGCGCGGCGCGCTGAGCCGTGGGATCTTGCAGCTGATGTTCGTCGCGCTCGCTCTCCTCCTCCCCTGCCTCCTCGGCGCCGGTCTGGCGCGCCGCCTTCGGCTCCGGTTCCGTGATGAGAGCATGCTCTTCGCGGCGACCGCCATCGTTCTCGGTTTCACGGCCTCGGCCATCATCCTGGCCGCCGCTCTTCTCGCCGGAATCCCGCTCCATCGCGCGTGGCTCCTGCCCCTCCTCTCGATCCTCGCCCTCGCGGCGTGGCTCCCGCCGGGCCGGATCCCGGACTCCGTTCCCTGCCAGGCTTCGATCGCGCCGAGGCAGGGAAGAATGCTTCACGCCGCCGCCTCCGCCGTCGCCGTCGCGCTCCTAGCCGTCCAGTGCGCCCGCATCGATCTCGACCCGGTCGTCCACGGCGACGAGTCCACGATCTGGGCCCCGAAGGCGCGGGCTCTCCTCGTCGCGGGTCACTTCGGCCACCGGCTCCACGAGGAGCTTCACGCCGAGGGCGTGGTCGCCGCCCACCGGGACTACCCCCTCGCGAACCCCCTCCTGCAGCTCCTCGTGTTCGTGGCCGAAGGCCGCTCCACCCGCGTCGTCAATCGCCTTCCGCTCCAGCTCATGACGCTGGCCCTCGTCCTCCTCCTCGCCGCCGCACTCGGCCGCGCGATCCACCCCGCCCTCGCGGCCGCGGTGCTCCTGGCCACTGTCCTCGACCGGCACGCGCTGCACTTCGCCACGCTCGCCTACGCCGACGCCCTCGTGAGCCTCGGTCTCTTCCTCGCCCTCGTCGGCCTGCACCGCGAGACGGAGCGCCGCCCCGCCGGGACGGCCCTTGCGGCTCTCGGCCTCCTCGTCGCCACCGCAGCCAAGAACGAGGGCGCCCTCGTCGCGGTCGCCGTGTCGCTCGCCCTGCTCGCGGCGCGCCTCACCGGCCTGCGGAGCCGCCGGGCCCCGGAGTCTCCGGCGCCGCCGCTACGGCTCCTCCTCCCCGCCCTCGCCGTCCTCGCTCTCGCCTGGTTCCTGAATCACCGGCTCGGTCTCACGAACGACCTCGTCGATGGGCTCGCGTCGGAAGGCTCTCTCGGCCGCACCCTCCGCGATCTCCCCCGCCGCACCACCGCGGTGTTCGCCTTCCTCGTCCGGCCCTGGCCCGGCGACTGGCCGTCCCGCACCCTGCTCGCCGCATTCCCCCTCCTCTGTCTCCTCGCGCCCCGGCACGCCTTCGGTCGGGTGCTGCGCATCCAGACCCTCGCCCTGGCCCTGATCCTCGGCGGCCTCCTCTCCGTCTTCATCCTGACGCCGCGCCCCCAGGACTGGCATCTCGAGACGGCGGCCGCCCGCGTCTTCTCCCAGGCCGCTCCCGCCCTGGCCTGGTGGTGCGCCTCCATGGCCGCGGCGCTCGCTCCCCGTCTCGCGCCGCGCTGATCGTCCTCAGGCGGTCGGCCGCCTTCCTTCGCGCACGAGGACCACGACGGCCGCCGCGAAAGCTCCGACGGAGAAGAGGAAGGCGCCGCCGATCGCCGCGGCGAGAGACCCCTCCCATGCCAGGGACTCGGGTTCCGGCAGCCGTTCTCCGGCCACCAGGGCCAGCACGTTGTTGGCTCCATGCGTGACGATCGCCGGCACGATGGAACCCGTCCTCCAGACGAGGACACCGAGCCAGATCCCGAGCGGGAACACGACGACGGCGTGCTGCAGGTCGATGTGCGCCACGGCGAACACCGCCGCGACGAACAGGATCGCGAGAATGGGCGGCCAGCGTTCGAGGAGCCGCGTCAGCACGTAGCCCCGAAAGAACACCTCCTCGCAGAAGGCCGGCGCAAGACCCACGAGCACGTAGATGAGGACGGCTGTGGTGCCGCCGGAGGGCTTCAGCATCTCCGCGAGGGCGCGCAGCCCCTCGCCGGGCTCCGGAAAGAGCTGCGCCGCGAGCACCTGCGCGAGGGTAAACGGCACGAGTGTGGCCGACACGAAGACGAGGAGCCACGCGGGGCGGAGCCGCGGCGCCCGGAGCCCGAGGCGGTCCCGGAGCCGCGCCCCTCCAAGGAGGGCGGGCAGGATCCCGGCCGCCGCGAAGCAGATCTGCGTCGGGAGGATCGCGACGAGGAGTCCGCCCGGCGTGCGGACGAACTCCTCGAATCGCCAGGTCTCCGCGGCCTCGAGGAGTCCGGACCCCGGACTGCGTGCGAGCAGCGCGACGACCATGAGGAAGGTCGTGACGCCAAGAGCGGTCACCGGCGCCGCGACGAGCACGACGAACACGGGCCAGATCCGTGGTCGCGGCAACGTCTCGACCCGCGGCTCGTCCATCTTCAGCGCCCCGGGCCGCCGAGAGCCGTCTCGACGAAGGCGGGGACGTCGGCGAGGTCCGGCTCGTCGATGAAGCGCCAGACGCCGCGGGCGCCCAGCGCGTCTCTCAGGTCTTCGAGAGGCCGTGCGCGATCCGCCGACGGCTGGATGGCGAGGAGGGACACATCGTCGCGGAAGGCGTCAATCCACGAGCGAAGGGCCTCGATTCCCACGACGCGGGCGACGGAGGCATCTGCCTCGGCAGCCATGAGCGCCGCGAGGGAGGCCGCCGGACCGATGCCCACGATGGCCACCGGATACGGGGGGGCCTGGTGGCTCGAGCCGGTCACGGCTTCGCCGTCGCGGGATCGGGACCGCTCCCGCAGGGTGACTGCCGCGTTGACGGCATCGACGGCCATGAGCGCGGAGGCGCTGCGGCCAAGATACGAGAGCAGGCGAAGGTCGATGCCGGCCAGCTCGCCGGCGCCGCGCGGGTCGATGGCGAGGACGTCGAACCCGGCGGCCGCGAGGCGGGCCGCGCCGACCGCGGCGGCGGCCGCCATCCGCCCGTGCTCCGACAGGACGACGACGCCGCCTCTCTTCGCCCCGGCCGCTTCGTGGAGGAGGCCCGGAATGAGAATCCCCTCACCCGCATCCAGGGTCACGCCCGCGACCTCCCCGGGGCCGGCAGCGGGGACGACCACTGCGAGGGGAAGCGGCCGGCCGCCCCGCGGCAGGTCGTTCAGGTTGGCGAGTGGCTCGCGGCCGCGGGCGGAGTGGAGGCGCGCCGTGGCCACTCCGCGCATCGTGACGGTGCCGCGCGGTTCGTCGGGGAGCACGAGGCGCGACGGCGATGCCGGAGGGTCCGTAGCGACTGCGGGAAGATCCGGCTGCGCGCCGGGCGCCTGCCCCTTCAGGAAGCGGTCGAAGAAATCGAGGGCGGCGGCCTGCATGGCGTCGTTGTAGTCGTGTCCGGACTCGAAGATCCGCCAGAGGGCGCGGTCGCCGGCTCCGAGAAGTCCCCAGAGCGCCTCCATCCGGCGGCCCGTCCGCTCCGTTCCCTCCGGCGGGAACTCCGGGTCGTTTCGGGCGCCGATGACGAGGACCGGCGCGGGGGCCCGCACGGCGAGGACGTCGGCGCGGTCGCCCGCCCGGAGGGCCCCGGGGACGTGGTTGCAGAGACAGCCGTTCCGGGGATTCACGGCGAGGCTCGTCGCGTAGCAGACGGGAACGGCGGCCGTGAAGCGCGGGTCCGCCGCGAAGGCCCAGACGGTGGCCAGCCCGCCGCCGGAGGCGCCGGTGATGCCCACGCGTGTCATGTCCGCCTCGGGCCGGGTCTCGAGAAGGTCGAGCGCCCGCATGAGATCCCAGACGTAGATCGAGGTGGCGTTGGTGGACCCGAGGATCAGGCGGTAGTCGTCATGGGCGCCCGCGCCGCGGCGCTCGACTCTCGCATCCCCCTCGAAGCTGAAGCCCGGGGAGTCCACGACGAGGGCGAGGTAGCCCCGCAGCGCCTGCCGGATGAGGCGTGCCTGGACGACGG
>CAYQRN010000092.1:0-17185 GCA_964419995.1 uncultured Planctomycetia bacterium | reverse complement strand
CGTCCGCCAGGACGACGGAGACGGGGAGCTTCCGCGGGTCGCTCAAGGAACACCTCAAAGACCGGTCGGGCGGCGGCCCGTCGGGAAGCCGCGCCTTCGGCACGGTAGCGTCACGGCGCGGGGAAGGTCAAACGGAACTCCGCGCCGCCCCCCGGCGGGTTCGCGGCCGCGATGGCGCCCTCGTTGCGGCGCATGATGTCGCGGCTGATGGAGAGGCCGAGGCCGAGACCGCCGCCCGGGGCCCGCGTCGTGAAGAAGGGGTCGAAGATCCTCTCGAGGGCGTCGGGGGCGATGCCGGGTCCCGTGTCGCGGACGGCGACCTGCGCGGCGCGACCGCCATCGCGGCTCACGGTGATCGTGATCGTGCCGCCCTCCGGCATGGCGGCCATGGCGTTGGTGATGAGATTCAGGATGACCTGGTGGGCCTGGTGGTAGTCCGCCACGGCGGAGACGTCCTCCGTCGGGAGCACCTTCTCCACGGTCACGCCCCGGGCCGCGAGCGTGGGCTGCATGAAGCGCACGGCCTCGTCCACGAGGGTATTGAGCGAGAAGGTCTCGCGCCGCGGCTCCGGCGGCCGGACCGAGGAGTGGGTCTGTTTCAGGATGCCGACGAGCCGGTGCGTCTCCCGGGAGATGATGCGCGTCCGCTCGAGGGAGCGTTCCGACCCGGCGACCTCGCGTTCGAGGATCTCGAGGTGCCCGAGGATGACGTTGAGCGGAGTCGCAAGCTCGTGGGCGAGGGCGGAGGAGAGCTCGCCGAGGTAGGCCAGCCGCTCGAGGCGCGATACCTCCTGCTGGATCCGGATGAGCCTGCCCTGCGTCTCCTCGAGCTCCTGGTTCCGCGCCTTGAGCTCGTGCGTCGCCTCCTCGACGCGCTTCTCGAGCTCCTGGTTGAACTTCTCGAGTTGCGCGGTGAGCCGGCGATTCTCGGCGGCCCAGCTCCTGAGGTCGAGGCTCATCTCGTTGAAGTTGCGGATGAGCAGCCCGAACTGGTCGTCCTGGCGTACGGGCAGGGTCCGGCCGACGCTGGCCCCGCGCAGTCCCGAGATGGCCCCGGAGAGGACGCCGATGGGCCGCTCGATGGCGTATCGGACGAAGAGCGCGAAGAAGAACGCCGCGACGACGAGCATCGCGAGGGTGACGACGACGAGGGTCTCCGCGTTCTGGCGGTCGGCCTCGTCGAGCTCCGGAACGGGAAGCTCGGCGTGGAGGACGAGCTTCTCGCCCCGGTGCGTGAAGGGATAGGCGAAAGCCGCGTGGGTCTCCCGGCCGCGCGTCACGAAGGCGAGCCGGGGCTGGTCGCTCTCCATGACGCTCCGGTCGAGGCTCGTGGGCCCGAGCTCCTCCGCGAAGCTCCGCTCCCGGATCCGCGCCGCGAGGGGTCCCGGTCGCGGGGGAACGGAGTCGTCCCGGGGGCCTCCCCAGAGGGCGAGACCCGCGAATTCCCGGCGTTCCCCCACGGCCCGGGCGAAGACCTGCCGGGCGGCGGTCAGGTCGCCGCTGAGGTCGAGCGGTTCGATTCGGTCGAGAATGGCGTGGACGAGGGGCCTCATGGACCGCTCGGTCTGCCGCCGGAACGCCTCCGTGTGCGCCTGGCGCCAGGCGGCCCAGCAGATCGTCGTCCCGGCGGCGAGGACCGCCGAGCCGATGAGCATGAGCCGCGAGGTGAGACCGAGGCGCTGCAGCATGTCGTCCTGCGCCGGCCGGGGCCGGGCGGCCCGCGCGAGGCGGGGGGAGGGGGCGGGGCATCTTAGGGGCGGAGGATCGCGCGCCGCAAGAGGACGTTCGGAACGGGGCGTCCTCGCGTGTATGATTCGGCGGCAGAGCGGAGATCGCCATGCAAGAGAATCCACGTCCGGCGCGGAAGTCGGATGACCTGAAGGTCCTGAAGGTCGGCTCCATCGTCGTCGCCGGCGCCATCATTGCGTTCCTGCTTCTCAAGTCCCAGATGCAGCGGGACTGGGTCGGGAAGGTGAAGCCCGACGAGAAGCCCGCCGAGGAAACCCGGGCGCCGAGACTCGACGTGAAGCTCGCCCCCCGCCCCGTGCGGCTCTTCCACGAGTATGTGAAGGCCGTGATGCTCGGGGACAGGACGGCCGTCGAGAAGCTCTCGGAGCTGTCCCTCCGCCAGATCGACATCCTCGTGACGGAAGAAAGGAAGGAGATCCTCGAGAAGTCCGTTCCCGGGCGCCTCTTCACCCTCACGGAAGAGAAGATCGACGGGGAGAAGGCCGTCTTCGCGGCGGTGTTCAAGAACCCCCGGGGGCTCGAGGTCATGGGCCTCCGCCTCACGATGGCCCAGCGCGGTGGCGCCGAGTCGTGGAAGGTCACGGCCGTGGAGGACCAGTGGTACGCCGAGTCCGGCAAGGTCCCCGAGTTCCGTTTCGTCGCCCTCGGCGGCGACCGGAAGGATGCCCAACGACCGCTGGACGAATCGAGCTCGTTCCATTCCCTTCCCGAGGCGGATCCCCAGCCGCTCGACTGGCTGCCCGGGACGTCCGAGGAGATGCGGACCGCCATCGAGGCGCACATGCGCGACATCCTCGACTTCGAGCATCCGGCGAAGCTCTCGAAGGCGTCCCGCGCCCTGGCGGGCCTCGGGAAGGACGCGATTCCGAGGATCCTCACGGAGATCGCGAAGTACGACGTCCGCAACGAGGAGGACAACCGGCGCGTCAACGCCCTCGAGCGGACCCTGGCTGCGATGACCGACCTCGAGTTCGGCTACGACGCCGTGGGGCTCGAAGGCGGGGTCGGACCCATCACGCCGGCGCAGGCCCGGGTCCGCGCCATCCGGCGGTGGTTCGGCTGGTGGCTCGCCAACAAGGACAAACCGCTCCCGAAGCGGGAGGCGGCGCCCGACGCGGAACCGAAGTGACGGCGACACGGGGCCGTCGCGCCGCCCCGGCGGGCGGCGCGACGGATCCCCGGGCGACGGCTGCGGTCGGCGAGGGGACTACCAGCAGCCCCGGCGAGGACGGTAGTAGTAGGGCGTGCACCATGATCCACCCCCGTACCACCCGCCGCCGTAGTAACCTCCGCCGTAGTAGCCGCCACCCCAGTAGCCGCCACCGTATGAGCCGCCGTGATGGCCTCCATGGTGGCCACCTCCGTAGTACCCCCCTCCGTAGTGCCCTCCGCCGTACCAGCTGCCGCCCCGGCGCGAGCCGCACTGGGCCGACGCGGGGGCCGTCGCGATGAGGAACAGCCCGAGGATGGCGAGGGTGGGCAGAATGCGGGACAAGACACGACGCATGAAGCGACTCCTCTCCCGTGACATCGCGGGTCGTTCACGCCCACGGCCGGTGCGACGGACGCAGGATCGCGCCGTCTTCCGTGCCGTTCCGCCGCCCGTTCCGCGGATCCTTCGGTCCCGGCCCGCACGGCGGTGGATCGAGGTCTTCCGCGGGGGAAGGTCTCGATGCCATCCACTCCGGAACGAGACTAACACGGCCCGCACGACCTCATCCAGACCCGGGCGGCGCCGCGCATGAAGGTCCTCGTGATCGGCGGTTCCGTCTTCGTCGGGGCGCACATCGTTCGCGCCCTCCGGGAACGCGCGCACGACGTCACGATCCTCAATCGGGGTGTGACGCCGGATTCCCATGGCGATGGTGTCGAGCGGCTTCGCGCGGACCGGCGGATTCAGGGGGCCATGGCCGCGGCCCTCGGCTCCGCGACCTTCGACGCGGCCGTCGACGTCTCCTGCTACACGGGAGACGATGCCCGCGAGGCCGTGGCTGCCCTGGCCGGGCGGGCCGGCCGTCTCGTCATGATCAGCACGGGACAGGTCTATCTCGTCCGCGAGGGATGCCCGACGCCGTCTGCCGAGGCGGACTACGCGGGACCGGTCATGGCCCGGCCGGCGACGCGGCAGGATGCGGACGCCTGGGCCTACGGCGTTGGCAAGCGCGATGCCGAGGACGTGCTCGAAGCCGCCCACCGCGAGGGCGCGATCCCCGTGACGCGGCTCCGCCTCCCGATCATCCACGGGGAGGGGGATCCGCGGCACCGGCTCACGTCGTACATCGCGCGGCTCCTCGACGGAGGACCTCTGCTCCTTCCGGAAGGCGGCGGGCAGCTTGTCCGGCACGTGGACGTCCTCGACGTCGCCACGTTCGTCGCGCACCTCGCCGGGACCGGCGCGGGAGCCGGAGAGGCCTTCAATCTGGCGTGGGAACCGACCCTCACGCTCCGGAAACTCGTCGAGGCCCTGGCCGCCACGCTGGGCGTCCGGGCTCGCCTCTGTCCGGCTCCACTCGCGATCCTCGAGCGCTCAGGTCTCCTGCCCTTCGCGTCTCCGCTCGGCGACCGGTGGAGCTCGGTCCTCGATCCCTCCCGGGCGAAGATCCTGCTCGGCGCCGTCACGCGGCCGCCCGAGGAGACCCTGGCTCGGATGGTCGCGGCGTGGAGATCGCGTTCCCTCGCTCCGCCGGCCGGACTCGCCCAGCGTGGCCAGGAGCTCGAGTGCATCCGCGCGCTGGGCGGCGCCATGTGACGATCGTGCGTTCGTGACGGCACGCGCGGACGGTGGAGGCCGCGCCGTGGACGGATCGGCGCCGCCGCCTCGGGGCGGGTCCCCGGGCGTCGTAGGATCGCGGTGTCAGAGGCAAAGCGTCACGGAAGGAGCCACGGCCGTGCACCGTCCTGCGAGAGGCCCAGCCATCCTGTTGCTTCTCCTTCTCGTCCTTCCGCCCGCATGTTCGGACGGTCAGGCCGGACCCGCCCCTGTGCCCGCCGGCGCGGAGTCGCGGGGAGGCGCGGCCCCGGCGCCGCAGGGCGGCGAGGATCCCGAGCGGTTCCTGAGCCTCTGGCTCCGGGGCGTCGGGGAGATCGAGCAGCATCGTTTTCCCGCGGCCGAGGCGACCTTCACGGAACTCCTGCGCCTCGCGCCGGGGAGCGCGGCCGTCCGCACGAACCTCGCCATCGCCCTCATGAACGCGGGGTCCACGGAGAACTACCCACGGGCCGAGACCCTCTTCCGGGAGGCGCTGAAGTTGCAACCCGGGAACCTCACGGCGCGGTACACGCTCGGCTATCTCCTGCGGTTCCTCGGGCGCGCCGAGGAGTCCGAGCCGCTCTACGAGGAGGTCCGCAGGGCCGATCCGTCGGATGCGGACACGTGGCTCGAGCTCGGATTCTGCGCCGAGGCGCGGCAGGACCGGAAGCGGGCCATCGAGTTCTTCGAGGGCGCCCGGGAGCGCAATCCCCACATCGAGACGATCTACTACCGCCTCGCGCAGCTCTACCGGCGCGAGGGCGACCGCGCCCGCGCCATGGAGATGCAGCGTCTCTTCGAGGCGCTGAAGGCGAGCGGCACGGGGATCCCCCGGGACGTGAAGTATGGCCTCATGGGCCGGTACGCCCACGCCATCTTCGATCCGGGCGATCCCGGGCGGCGGCCCGTCGCGGCGGCGCCGCCGTCGGCCGTCGTGCGCTTCACGGCGGTGAAGCTCGATCCGCCGGCGAGCGGAGCGCCGCCGGCAGACGTGGTCGTTCTGGCCGTGAGCGACCTCGATCGGGACGGCCGGAACGACATCCTCGCGGGCACGGCCGATGGCGCCGTCCGCGTCCTCTGGAACGACGGGAGCTTCTTCGGCGCGGCGTCGGAGATCCTGCCGGCGGCGCCCGGCAGGCGCTGCCTGGCGGCCGCCGTCGGAGACATCGACGATGACGGCCGCCCCGACGTGGTCCTCGGCCTCGAGGGGGGACTCGTCCTCAGGGAGGGGATCGAGGGACGCGGATTCCGTGCCCGGAGCGATGAGGCCGTGGCGGCGGAGCGCGGCGCCGCCGTCGCCGTGACGTTCGCAGACGCGGACATGGACGGAGATCTCGACCTCCTCGCCCTCGTTCGGGGGGACCGCGCGGCGCTGCGCCTCTTCGTGAACCAGGGCGCCGCGGGCTTCGCCGAGCAGGGCGCCGCCATGGGCATCGGCGAGATCCCGACCGACGCCTCGCTGTTGCTCGCCGCCGATCTCGACCTCGACACGGATGCGGACGTCCTCGTGGCCGGACCGTCCGGCGCCGCGCGCGTGTTCCTGAACGGACGGTCGTTCCGCTTCCGCGAGGCGGCGGCGGAGGCGGGGCTCGCGTCACTCCCTCCGGGCCTCGCGGGCGTCCTTCCCGGCGACTTCTCGGGGCGCGGCCGTCTCGACCTCCTCGCCTTCGGGGAACGCCTCGTCCTCTTCCGGAGCACCGTCACGGGCCGCTTCGCGGCGGAGGACGTGGCCGCGGGGAACTTCGCCGCGCGCCAGGCCGTGTCCGCGGACGTGGACTCCGATGGCTGCCTCGATGTCGTTCTGGTCCGGGTCGCCGGCGGGCCGCCGGCGATCCTCCGCGGCGTCGAGGGCGGGACGTTCGCAGCCGCGGATCCCGAGTTCCCCGTGGATCTGCCCGCCGCCGCCGGCGTCGCGGCGGGGGATCTCGACGGCGATCTCGACCAGGATCTCGTCATCGCCGGGAAGTCGGGGATCTCCGTCCTGGCGAACGCCACGGATCAGGGCGGGAGCGTCGTCCTCATCCTCGGGGGACGCCGGGAGACGGAGTCCGGGACCATGGCCAGAGCCGGCGACCGCAGGACGAACCGCCTCGGCCTCGGCGCCCGCGTCGTGGTCCACGCGGGGGATCGCGTCGTCACGCGCTTCGCCGACGGAGGGAAGGGGCTCGCGGCCCAGGGCGCCGCCGCCGTCCACGTGGGGCTCGGGCCCCGGACCCGCGTGGACTACGTCAGGATCCTCTGGCCCGATGGCGTCGTCCAGGGCGAGCTCGACGTGCCGGTGGGCCGTGCCACGGAGATCGAGGAGACGCAGCGGCGCATGTCGTCCTGTCCGCTCCTGTTCGCGTGGGACGGCGAGCGATTCCGGTTCATCACCGACTTCATGGGGGGAGGCGGGCTCGGGTTCTTCGTCGCTCCCGGCGAATACGGTCCTCCCGACCCCACGGAGGCCGTACTCATCCCGCCGGATGCCCTCGTGCCGGCGGGCCACGAACTGCTCCTCAGCATCATGGAGCCCCTCGAGGAGGTCGCGTACGTCGATCATCTCGCGCTCCGCGTCGTCGATCATCCGGAAGGCACGATGGTCCTTCCCGACGAGCGATTCGTCGTCGCGGGTCCTCCAGCGACGGGGCGCACGGTCGTCTTCCAGAAGCTCTGGCTGCCGGCCGCCGCCCGAGACGGGGAGGGCCGTGATGTCCTCGACCTCGTCGCCACCGTGGACCGGCGGTACCCCGAGGGCTTTCGCAAGGATCCGCGGTACCTCGGGTACGCCTCGCCGCACGCTCTCGAGGTCGACTTCGGCGACGAGCTCGTGGCCGGAGCGGACGGCGGCCGATGGCATCTCATCATCGAGGGATTCGTCGAGTACCCCTACTCGCGCGTCAATGCCGCCGCGCACCAGGAGGGGCGCAGGCTCTCGGCGCCGACCTTCTCCTGGTCCGACGGGCGCGGGGGCTTCACGCCCTTCGCACGTGAGGCCGGCTATCCCGCGGGCCTCCCGAAGGCCATGCTGCTCGATATCACGGAGCCCGTACGCCTCGGCGCGCGGTCCTTCCGGATGGAGACGGACATGGAGCTCTACGTGGACCGCGTCCTCGCGGGCTTCGAGGCTCCGGTCTCAGAGATCGTCGAGCGGACTCTCGTGCCGAGCCGCGCCGAGCTCCGGCACGGCGGCTATCCGCGGGAGTACTCGCCGGACGGACGCCTGCCGCTCCTCTACGACCACGCGCTCCGGGACCTCGTGGTCTTCGAACCCCTCGACGGCGACCTGACGCGCTTCGGGGACGTACGCCCCCTCCTGCTCGACGTGGACGACGTCTACGTCATCATGGGGAAGGGCGACGAGATCCGTCTCGCCTTCGATGTCTCGGGGCTTCCCGATCCGGCGGAGGGCCGCGTCCGCACCTTCATCCTCGACACCGACGGCTACTGCAAGGACCGGGATCCCCACACGGCGGAGGGCCGGACCATCGAGCCTCTGCCGTTCCACGGCATGAGCGCCTATCCACCCCCCGCGGGCGAGCACTACCCGACCGACCGGCTCCACACGGACTACCGCCGCCTCTTCAACACGCGCCGCGCGCGCTGAGACCGGCCCACGGGATCCGGGGAATACCGCGCACGCGGGGAGCGAGGAATCCGGCGACTCCGCGCTGCAGGCTCCACCCGGCGGCCGGCAACGTTGATTCTTGTCATGGACGCGGTCGAAGCGGCTGCGGCACCCGTATTGCTCCGTGCAGGGACGCGACCCCGGCGTGGACTCACCGGGCGATCCTGCGGAGATCGCCGGCGGAGCCCGCCGGATCGAGAAAGAAGGGGGCTTACGATGCGAGCGAAAACAGGCATCCAGACCGCAGGTCCGCGATCTGCCAGAGCCGAGATCGCTCTCGCGGCGATCCTGCTCGTGGTGCTGCACGGTGGCGCCGGCGCGCAGGTGCACCAGGCCATTGGCGTGGGTCACTCATTCCCGACCATCGGGGGCAACAAGTTCCAGGCCCGGAACTACGGCGGTGTCGTTCTCGCCCGCCACCTCTACGTTCCGTCGGGGCAGCTCTACGTGGCGAAGGCGCAGGTCACATCGAACATCAACCACCTGAAGCAGTGGAAGACGACGGACCTCCGGGCCGAGGTCCGTGACAACATCCCGACCGGTCAGAACCCGGTTCCCGCGGCGACCCTGATGGTCACGGTGAAGGTGGGCGCGTCGACGATCCTCATTGCCGAGCCCGCGAGCCACGTTCTCATGAGCTACACGAGCGGGCCCGTGTCGCTGTTCCCGGCTGACATCACGTGGTCCATGGTCCTCGATCCGACATCGGCCTCCATCACGCTCAAGGGCAACGCCCGGGTCACGACGACGTTCACGCTCCGGCTCTCGACCGGGCCCCAGGCTTCGGCGCCCTTCGGCGGCACCGGGCGCGGCGCCCGGATCGAAGGCAACATGAACATCTATGGCTACACGGCATCGCTGAGCAAGGTTCCCGGGACCGACGGGGAGATCCAGCAGGCCGTGCTCAAGCATCCCGACGAGAAACTCCTCATGAACGGCGCCAACGCCATCGGCGTCCTGCAGTTCCCGGTGAACGGTCGCACGTTCCACGGCAATGCTGTCTACGAGTTCACGCCTCGCTCGCTCATCGTGAAGCTCTCCTACGATGAACCGCAGCTCTACGGGCCACCCGTGACGCATGACTACACGCTCGTCGAGGCTAACCCGGCCGCCGCGACGCCGTACCAGCTTCTCCCTCCGCCGAACGGCTGGCCGTCCTGGGCGGACGCGGAGTAGGCAAGGGCGCTCCATGACCGGAATCAGACCGGCGCGGGAGCCGGCACGGAGGTCGTCCGCATGGCAACCCGGGTTCTCGTCATCCTGGTCCTGATCTTCGTGTCCGCCGTCGCGTGGTTCGCGCTCCGGCCGCCCGGTGTCGCCCCGGGCGGTGCGTCGCCGAGCGGCGTCGACTCGGACGATGTCCTGCCCGGCCCGACCCGGGAGCGCGCCGGATCCGCTCCGGTCGCCTTCGGGCCGGTCGCGGAGCCGGCTCACGCCCTCCGGCTCTCCGCGGGCGCCCTGTTCCACCATGACATCCGTTTCCGTTCGGAATCGCGCGTGCCTCAGGACGCCGACGGGAGCATCTCCGTCGACCGGCACATCGTCATGTGGGAGGGCTGTCTAACCTTCCGGGTGTCCGGAGCGGAGTCCGACAACACCCTGATCAGCGGCGTGTTCCGCGGCGAGGGATGGACCTTCGATCCCGCCGAGGACGACTGGCTTCCGGAGATCCTGGCCGGCGTGCGTGCGCTGGAGGGAACCCCGTTCGAGTTCCTTCTGGCCTCCGATGGAGCCATCCCCGGCGTGCGATTCGGGCAGGGAACGCGTCGGGAGACGCGTCTCCTCTGCCGCAGCGTCCTGTGCGCTTTCCGGCACGTGAGAGCACGAGGCGACGTGCTCCGATTCGAAAGGCCGGAGTCGGACATCCACGGAACCTATCGGGCCTGCTACGACATCGGACGGAGCGAGGCCGGTCTGTGGCGCTCACGGCGGACGAAACACGACATGCGCCCCCCCGGCGCCGCCGGGAAGGGCAGCGTCCGTCTCGACGAGATGCACGTCCGGTCCCTCGGGGAGGCGCGGTTCGACCCCGCAACGGGCGCCTGGCAGTCCGTCGATCTCGAGGAGGAGTGCGCCAGGGTGCCGGCAGGCACGGGCGCTCCCCTCGTCTTCCGATTCGAGCTCCACGCGACGCGCCGTGCTCCGGGGCCGCAGGATCCGCCCCCCCCGCCGGCGCTCCGGGATCCGGGCCCGTGGGAACCGCTCCACGGCCCCGACCCTGTCGTTGCCGCGCACAGCGACGACGGCGGGCCCAGGCCGCGGCACGCCGACCTCGCTTCGTACGTTGCGGCACTACGGGGGACGGATCTCGCGGCCCTCCTTGCCGGACCCGGAACGGACGAACAGCAGGCGCTGCTGTCAGAACTCGCCGAGTTGTTCCGCCGGCAGGCGGAGGCGTGCGTGGCTGCCGGTATCCTGCTTCGCGATCCGGAGGCGGAGACCACGCTCGTCCGGCTCGTCGCCCAGTCGCTTGCCGAGTCCGGCACGCCGGCAGCCGAGGCCGCGCTCGAGTCCGCGCTACGTGATGGCTCTCTGCGCGACGATGCGGCGGAGCGTGTTCTGCAGGCGTGCTTCTCGTTTCCGGCGGCGTCCGGGCCTCTGATCCTGGCGATGTCGGATCTGGCCCGACGATCGGAGAACCGCCAGGTCGCCGGCACGGGCCTCCTCATGATGGGAGTGCTCCTGTCACGCGCCCGGGGCGACGAGGGCGCCGGCGTCGGGCCTTTGCTCGATCTCGAGGCCGACTGCGAGGCCCGTGGACGCCTTCCTCACTGGCTTGCCGCCCTCGACAATGCCCAGTCCGCCGCCGCCGCGGAGCGGGCTCGCCGGCACGTGGATTCGACCGACCCTCAGGTTCGGCGGTTCGCAGTCCAGGTTCTGCGATGGGGTGGAGAGGAGGATCTGCGACTCATCGCCCGGGCCGCGACCCGAGATCCGTCGGCGGCGGTCGTCGAGAGCTGCGTGGAGGCTCTGGCCACGGGTTGGACGGGCTTCGGGCGCACCGAGATCCTCCGGCTCGCGGCGCAGGATCCGGCGTCGCCGCTCGGGCGGCTGTGCCTCGCCGAGGCGGAGCGGCGCATGGATGTCGATCCGGAGGCGCGAGCCGTCGTCGAGGCCGCGGGCCGCTGAGCCCGTCGGCGAGAGGGACTCAGCGGCCCGACTCGGAGCCGGCGGCGCGGCGCATGAGATCGACGACCGCGCTCGCCGGGTCCTTCCCGCGGAAGAGGACGGCGTGGATCTCCGCCGTGATGGGCATCCCGACGCCGCGGGACCGCGCCAGCCGGTGGAGCGAGCGCGTCGTGAAGACGCCTTCGGCCACCTGCCGGGTCCCCCCGACGATGGCGGCGAGGGACTCGCCCCGCCCGATCCGCTCGCCGACGGCGCGGTTGCGGCCGAACTTCGAGACGCATGTCGTGAAGAGGTCGCCGATGCCGGCGAGACCGAAGAACGTGGCGCGCCGGGCGCCGAGCGCCACGCCGAGGCGGGCCATCTCCGCGACGCCGCGCGTCACGAGGGCGGCCTTGGCGTTGTCGCCGAGGTGGAGTCCGTCGCAGATGCCCGCCGCGATGGCGATGACATTCTTCATGGCGCCGCAGAGCTCGACGCCGAGAGGGTCGCGGTTCGTGTAGATCCGGAAGGCGGCCGTGGAGGCCTCCTCCTGCACGGCGTCCGCCTGCCGCGGTTCCGTGGAGGCTGCGACCACCGTCGCGGGGAGCCCCCGCGCGACCTCCTCGGCGTGGCTCGGGCCCGAGAGGATGACCACGGGGCGGCGTCCGAGCTCGGCCCGGATGATCTGCGACGGGCGCGCGAGCGTGCGCTCCTCGATACCCTTCGAGAGGGACACGACGGGGAGCCCTGCGGGGACGGCGCCGCGATGGGTCCTGAGGACGGAGCGGAGCCAGCGGGTCGGGACGGCCGTGAACACCCGGTCGGTCCCGCGGAGGGCCTCCGCGGCATCGGTCGTCACGCGGATCTCCCGGGGGATCGCGATGCCGGGAAGGAAGCGCGGGTTCCGCCGGCGGCGGATCATGGCCGATGCCGAGGCCGCGTCGTGGACCCAGAGACGCACGTCGTGTCCGAGGCCCGCGAGCACGATGGCCATGGCCGTGCCCCATCCGCCGCCCCCGAGGACGCAGAAGGCGCGATTCATGGGGCGTCCCTCCCGCGGCCCACGCGGGGTTCCTTCCCCGCGAGGATCCGTGCGATGTTGGCCCGATGCTTCGCGATGACGAGGGCCGCGAGCGCCCCGAAGAACACGAGGCGCGAGGTCCGCGGGCCCGTTCCGCCGGGGAGGAGGACCGTCGCGACGGGCAGGGCGAGGGCCGCGGCCATGGACGCGAGGGAGACCATGCGGCCGGCGGCGAGCGCGACGAGCCAGACGGCGAAGGCGACGAGCGCCGCGGCCGGCGCGAGGCCGAGGACGACGCCGGAGCTCGTGGCGACGCCCTTTCCGCCGCGGAAGCGGAACCAGAGGGGGAAGACGTGCCCGAGGATGGCCGCGAGCCCGGCCGGGATCCCCATCGGAATCGCATCTCCGATGGCGGGTCCTGCGATCCCCGGCGCGAGAAGCACCGGGACGAGACCCTTCAGGAGGTCGAGGACGTAGATGATCACCGCCCACCGCCGGCCGAGGATGCGCCCCGCGTTGGTGGCTCCGAGGTTGCCGCTTCCGATGGCGCGGAGGTCCCGGCGGCCGACGAGACGGACGAGGATCCAGGCGAACGAGACGGAGCCGAGCGCGTACGAGCCGGCGATGACGAGAGGCGTGGCGATCCGGTCCATGACGTGGCGGGGAGCTTAGCCCGGATCATTCACGGATGCCAAGCCGTCAGAGCAGTCTTCGCCGGCCGGGGACTTCGTCGGGGCTCGTCGCCGACTCGCTCCGCAGAGTCGACTCCTCGCCCTTCCTCGTCGCGGATCGGAGAATCCTCGCTGATGCAGCGAAGCCCGCGATTTCGGCCGCCAGGGCCGGAATCGCGCGCGCTTCGAGTGCCGCGGCCGGTCTTCGTGAATCACCCGGGTTGGCAATCACCGGCCGGCGTGCCTTGCCGGGCCACGACGGCCATGCCATCCTCCGGCGATGGAACCCGGGTCCGCCGACGACACGCGGGGGGGGCAGGCTCCGCCGCCCGCCGGCTTCTCCCTTCCGGGCCCCGCTCCGCACCGGCGACGGATCCCCCGGCCCCTCGTCGCGACCGCGGTTCCCGTCATCCTTCTCGCCACCGTGGCCGCGGTCGGGATCCTCACGCGGCCCGCCGAAGACACTGGCGACGTCGTGGCGGAGCGCTTCGTCCGCGGTCTCCGGACGGGGGGGGCTCCCTTCGACGCGACTCCCGAAGGTCCTGCGGGCTTCCGCGTGGCGTGGGACGTCCTCGCTCCGGAGGCCCGTGCCGCCGTGCCGCTCACTGACTTCATCGAGGAGTGGATGCAGAGGGCCGAGCGGTTCGGCTTCCTCGTGGATGCCGTGCGCGTGGATGGGGCCCAGACGTTCCGGCGGCGCCCGAGTCGGTCCAACCTGCGTCCCGTCCGGTTCAAGCTCTTCTTCGGGGCCGAGGGGTCGCCCTCCACGGAGGTGCCGCTCTCGGTCCATCTGGACCGGCGGGGGCGTTCGTGGGTCGTCGAGCGCTGGGAGGTCGGAGAGCCCCGGGAATATCGATGACCCTGGCCGGGGTGGACACGGGCGGGACGTTCACTGATTTCGCCGCGGATGACGGGCGGAGGCTCAAGATCCCCTCGACGCCCCGGGATCCTCTGGAGGCGGTGGCGTCGGGGCTCGCGGCCCTGGGGATCCGCCGGGGCGACACCGTGACCCACGGCACGACGGTGGCGACCAATGCGTTGCTCACGGGGGCTCACGGGAAAGCGGGACTCCTCATCACGCGGGGCTTCCGCGACCTCCTCGTCCTCGGACGGCAGAACCGGCCCGACCTCTATGATCCGGCGCCCCGGCGCCGGTTGCCCCCCGTGGACGACGACCTCGTCTTCGAGATCGATGAACGCCTCGACGCCGGCGGCTCCGTGCTCCGGCCTCTCGATGGCGCCGCGGTGTCGCGGGCGGCGGAGCGGCTGCACCGCGCCGGCGCCGGCGCGGTGGCCGTGTGCTTCCTCCACAGCTGGCGGAACCCGGGGCACGAGCGCGCAGCGGGCCGTGTACTTGCCCGGCATGGCGTCCCCGCGACGCTCTCGTCCGACCTCGCGCCCGAGTTCAGGGAGTACGAACGTTTCGCGACGGCGGCGGCCAACGCGGCGCTCCTTCCGCTCTTCCGGACGTACGCGCGGTCCTTCCTTCGTCGCTTTCCCGGCGTGCGGATCCGCATTCTCGGGAGCCACGGCGGGGCGTCGGATCTGGCGGCAGCCTCCGAGGCGCCCGTGCGCCTCGTGCTCTCGGGGCCGGCCGGCGGGCTCATCGCGGCGGGGCGGGCCGGCCTCCGGGAGGGGATCCCGAGGCTCGTCACCCTCGACATCGGAGGGACCTCGGCGGATGTGGCCGTGGTGGAGGGTGGTGTCCTTCCGCGCGTTCCGTCCTGCGCCGTCGGCGGACTTCCGCTCCGCGTACCTGCGCTCGGAGTCCACTCGGTCGGAGCGGGAGGCGGCTCGATCGCGCGGGTGGACCGGGGTGGCGCCCTGAGCGTGGGACCGGAGAGCGCGGGCGCCGATCCCGGCCCGGCCGCCGCGGGGCGGGGCGGCCCCTTCACCGTGACGGACGCCCAGCTCCTGCTCAACCGCATCCCTCCGGACGTGGGTCTCGGCGGAGGGGAGCCTCTCGATCGCCGGGCTGCCGAACGGGCGGGACGTGAGGTGGCGAGGGCGCTCGGCGTTGGACTCCGCGAGCTTGCTGCCGCGGTGATCCGTCTTGCGGACGCCGCCATGGAACGGGCGATCCGCCGCGTGACCCTCGAGGACGGAGTGGATCCGCGCCCCTTCACCCTCTGCGCCTTCGGCGGAGCCGGTCCGCTTCACGCGGCGGCCCTGGCCCGCGCCCTCGGCATGAGGAGCGTCCTCGTGCCACTCGACCCCGGGTGCCTCTCCGCGGTCGGAATGATGGAGGCGCCGGCCGTCCGCGAGCTGGCCCGAACGGTGGCGCTCCCGGCGATCCCGGCCGACCGCGCCCGCAGGCGGCTCGCCGCGGATCTCGTGGAGGATGGCCTCGCCGCGATGGCCTCGGAGGGGTTCCGGCGGCGGGAGGTGAAGCTCGGCCTTCACCTCGACCTCCGCTACCGGGGCCAGAGCCACGAGATCGCCGTGCCGGACTCAGCGGATCCCGAAGCGCGTTTCCACGAAGTCCACGAGGTGCGGCACGGTTTCTCGCTCCGAGGGACCCCCGTGGAACTCGTCGCGGTGCGGGTCCGGCTCTCCGGGCCCGTGCGTCCCGTCGTCCGGGCGCCGGCGCGACCGACGCGCCGCCCCGCACCGCCGACGCCTGTCGACCATGTTCCGGTCGTCTTCGACCGGCCGCGGCGTACTCCGGTCCACCGGCGGAGCGGGCTCTCGCCTGGCCAGTCGTTCTCCGGTCCCGCCGTCGTCCTCGATGACACGGCGACGATCCTCGTTCCGCCCGGAGCGAGGGCCTCGGTGCTCGGCGGCGGCTCTCTCGGGATCGAGGTGGCGCCATGAGGCGGAGCGCCGCCGCCCTCGAGGTCCGGGTGTTCCGCCACCTCCTCGTCTCGGTGGCGGAAGAGATGGGCGCGGTTCTCATGCGCTCGGCCGTGTCTCCGAACGTGAAGGAGCGGCTCGACTTCTCGGCGGCCATCACCGACGGGCGGGGCCGGATGGTCGCCCAGGCGAGCCACATCCCCGTCCATCTCGGGTCCGCGCACCTCACGGCGCAGGGCCTTCTCTCCTCGATGAAGCTCCGTCCGGGCGATGCGGTGGTCCTCAACGATCCGTTCCGGGGCGGGACGCACCTTCCTGACGTGACGATCTTCGTCCCGGTGTTCGCGGGCGCCACTGCCGCACCGCGGTTCGGCATCATCCTCCGGGCGCACCACGCCGACATCGGCGGCGCATCGCCGGGCTCCATGGGCCCCGCCGCCGACATCCACGCCGAAGGCCTCGTCATCCCGCCGGTGCGGCTCGTGAAGGGCGGGGTCCTCGACACCGAACTCCTCTCGCTCCTCCTCGCCAACGTCCGCGGCGCCGCCGAACGGAAAGCCGACCTCCTCGCACAGCTCGGGGCCGCCCGCCGCGGGACGGAGCGCCTCTCGGCTCTGGTGGCGCGCTTCGGCATGGCGCGACTCCTGCGGGCCATGCGGGCTCTCAGGCTCCACGCACGGCGGACGGTGGAGAGCCTCATCGCCACCCTTCCGGCGGGGACGTTCCGGGCGTCAGAAACACTGGATGGGAAGCGCCTCCCGGCCCGCATCGCCGTGACCGTTCGCCGGGCGGGGAAGCGGCTCCTCGTGGACTTCACCGGCACCGGTCCCGCCGTGGACGCTCCCTTCAACGCCAACCTCGCCATCACGACCTCGGCGGTCTTCTACGTGATCCGGCTCCTCGTCGGGGAGGACGTGCCCACGAACTCCGGCTGCCTCGAGCCCGTGACGATCACGGCGCCGGAGGGATGCCTCGTGAACGCCCGCTATCCCGCCGCGGTGGCCGGCGGCAACGTGGAGACGAGCCAGCGCATCGTGGACGTCCTCCTCGCGGCCCTGGCGCGGGGACTGCCCGGGCGCGTCCCTGCGGCGAGCCAGGGCACGATGAACAACCTCACGCTTTCCGGTCCCGCGGCCGGCGGAGGCGTCTTCACGTTCTACGAGACGATCGCCGGCGGAGCCGGCGCCTCTCCGCACCGCGACGGGGCATCCGGAATCCACACGCATATGACCAACACCCGGAACACGCCGATCGAGGCCATCGAGCTGGCGTGCCCGCTTCGCGTCACGGCCTATGGCATCAGGAGGGGGACCGGCGGAACCGGCCGGCGGAAGGGCGGGGATGGCGTTATCCGCGAGTTCGAGGCGCTCGTGCCCGTCCGCGGCGCGCTCCTGGCCACGCGGCGGGCAAGCCGGCCGCCCGGGCTCGCGGGCGGGGGCTCCGGGGCCGGAGGCGCGGACGTCACGATCCGGGACGGCGTCCGCCGC
>CAYQRN010000091.1:0-17219 GCA_964419995.1 uncultured Planctomycetia bacterium | reverse complement strand
GGACGGGAGGCGGAGGGGAGGTCGGCGAGGCGGGCGCGGCAGGCGGGATCGAGACGGGCGGCCTCGGCGAGGGAGGAGAGGCCGGAGTCGGAGTGGCCGAGTTGGAGGAGGACGAGGCCGAGGTTGAAGTGGGCGGTGGCGGAGCGGGGATCGAGATGCACGGCTTGGGAGAAGGAGGCGCGGGCGCCTTCGAGGTCGGAGGTGCGGGCGAGGAGGACGCCGAGGGACTCGTGGACACCGGCGTCGGAGGGGGCCAGAGTGACGGCGCGGCGGAGGAGATCGGCGGCCTCGGGAAGGCGGCCGGAGTCGGCGGCCCGGGTTCCGAGGGTCGCGAGGACGACGGCGAGGCGGTCGGATGCGGAGGAACGGCGGGGGTCGAGGCGGAGGGCAGTGTCGAGGGCGGAGCGCGCGGTGTCGAGGTCGCCCTGACGGATGAGGAGGCGGCCCCACTCCTCCTGGAGGGCCGCGTCGTTCTCGTGGCGCACGAGGCAGTCGCGGACGAGGGCCGCCGCCCGGGACGGGTCGCCGTCGCGCTCGGCGATGGCGGCCAGCGCGAGCTGCACGGATCGCGCCGGGAGGAGGCCCGAGCGGCGTGCGAGGTCGAGGTGGGCGCGGGCCGAGGCGATGGCCTCGTCCGCCTCCCGGCCGCGGAGAGTCGCCGCACGCTCGAGGGCGGAGAGACCAAGGCGCCGGTGGTACTGCCAGAAGAGACCGTGGGCGACGACGAGGAGGAGGATGGCGGCCGTGGCCACCTGCAGGACCGCGGCGCGGTTCCAGCGGCGGGGGCCGGGGGCGGAGGGTAATCGGAGGGCGGAGAGGGACGCTGCCGCCCTCACGACGAGGACGGCGATGATCCCGGCGGCGCCGAGGCTCAGGAGGAACGGCAGGACGTCGTAGAGGCCGCGGAGCGCGAGGAAGGTGGCGAGGAAGAGGGCTGCCAGGGCCGCCTCGCCGCCCGGGGTGAAGTCGTAGACCCGCGCCGGCATGAGGTCCGCCGGAGCTCCCTTCGCAACGGAGGGCCGCCCGAAGCCAACGCGCAGCGCGTCGTGGGGACAGGCCCCGACGCAGTCGAGATCCTTCACGCAGCGCGGATCCACGACCATGCCGAAGTTCCGGACCTCGTCATGGACGCGGACGCCCGAGGTGCAGACGGCGGTGCAGAGCCCGCACTGGACGCAGGCGTCGTTGACGCGGATCCGCCCGGGGGCGATGCGGTCGGCGCCGCGGAAGACGGCGCCGTAGGGGCAGGCGTAGTGGCAGAAGCCGCGACTTCCGAGGAGATGGACGATGACGAAGCCGCAGACGACGAAGGTCGCGAGGGACACCGCAGGGCCGGGGAGGTTGCGGGTGAAGTCGGTGGTGAGGAAAGAGGCCCAGCCGTCGGCGTCGGTGGCGAGGTGGAGACGCGGGAGGGGGCGGCCCTCGACGAGGCGGAGGACCTGGGGCCAGACGAACATGTAGAGGGCCGCGAGGAGGGGCACGAGGGGAAGGAGGCGGGAGCGGACGGGCGAGAAGCGGATCCGGAGGCGCCGGAGCAGGGCGGCACTGAGGTCCTGGAGGGCGATGATGTGGCAGAGCCAGGAGCAGAAGAAACGGCCGAGGAAAGCCGTCGCGAGGACGGCGAGGGCCATGAAGAGGAAGCCCGCCGTGACGATGCCGAGTTCGAAGGTGTACATGACCTCGTTGAGCTCGAGGGGGGCGAGGGTGCGGCCGGCGACCTTCCAGTGGATGATGTGGGCCGCCATCGCGAGATAGACGAGGCCGAGGACCAGGGCGCGGCGCCGCCCCCAGGGGGAGCGGCGGCGGGCCGCCGCGATGGCATCGGGGGTGAAGCGCGACTCCGTGGAGGGCGGCGGAGGTGCGGCGCCGGAGGCTCCGCGGGATCGCGTCACGGGAGGGCTCAGAGTCCGAGCCGCGCTTCGAGGCCGTTGGTGGCGGTGTAGCCGAGGCCCGTGGCGCCGGGGTCGCCGGGCGTCCAGACCTGCATGAACACGCTCACGCCATAGAGGGCCGCGAGGTCGGGGATCGGAACGACGAGGGAAGCCGTACCGGCCCCGGAAAGGGCAAGTGGGAAGACGGACGGCGCGGCGAGATCCACGAGGATCGTGGCCCCGTCGAAGGGCGTTGCGCCGGGCGCGAGGGCCGAGACGAGGTAGGCCGAGGCGTTGGGCAGGCCCGAGGAGACGGTGGCGGTCCATGTGGAGGGGACATGCGGCGGGGTGGACGAGGAGAGGACGGGAAGGCCCATGAGGCCCGGCTTTCCGGCGCCGTAGGGGATGTTGGCGGCGACGCAGCCCGGAGAGCCGGCGATGACGAAATCCGCGTCGCTGTCGTCAAGGCCCGTGTTCCCCTGGAGGTCCCGCGCGACGACACGGACGCGGGCGGCGCCCGTGCAGACCGAGGGAACGGTGAAGGCGTGGACACCGTCGGCCGCGGTGCCGAGGGCGAGCGGCGACCAGTTCGTGCCGCCGTCGAGGGACAGGAGCACGTCGACGTTGACGACGGCGTTGTCGTCGTCGGTGATGAAGCGCACTTCGGCCGTGGAACCGGGGATCAGGACCTCGCCGCCGTTCAGGTTGACGACATAGGCGGTGGGGATTGCCCCGCCGGCGGGAGCCGGCAGGTGCATGACGATGCAGTGGAGGACGCCGGCCGCCGAGACGATGGCCTGGCAGTCGAGCTGGATGATGGTCTTGCCCGGGAGCGCCGCGGTCCAGACGGCGAAGGCCGCGGCGTTGTGCGGCTGGACGGTCGCGTTGCTGTAGCCAGGGATGAAGACGAGGTCGTTCACCATGACGGCGTTGGTGTAGGTGTAGTGCACGCCGCTCACGGAACGGGCCGGGGTCCGGTAGACCGTGTAGCCCTCGGCCGCCATGGACGCCGCCGCGGCATCGCAGATCGCGTCCTGGGTGGAGCCGGCGTTGGAGGGCCAGTCGCTGATGATGACCTTGTCGCCGGCGATGACCTGCATCCACATGTCGATGTGCTGGGTGGCGTCGATGGAGGTCGGGAAGGGGTTGTAGAAGGTCGTGTCGACGTTCTGGTAGGCCTGCCAGATGCCGTGGATGGCGGTCTCGGTGAGGCCCGGGTTCTCGTTGTTGACGAGGCGCGTCACGCGGGAGCGGCCGGCGGCGTCGAGGTGGAAGTTGCCGCCGCCGTGGACGAGCTGGTGCTCGTAGAACGCGAGGTTGCGGGAGGTGGAGAAGGCGGTCGGGAAGACGTCGTCGAGGGGACGCGGGCGGTTGTAGGTGTGGTCCACGATGGCGCGGCAGGCGCCCTGGAAGATCATCCGGGGACCGTAGTCGCGGATCCAGATGGAATCGGTGGGCGTCACGATGAAGCGCACACGGGACATGTCGGCGCCGGCGGCCGAGAGCTGCGACGCAGCACTGCTCTGTTCGGAGGCGGTATCGACGACCATCGTGACGATGCCGCTCGCCGTGGAGGTGATGGAGACGGTCATCTGCTGGAGGAGGAGCCGCCAGGAGCTCGACCCCTCCCAAGCCATGAGGAGCCCCTCCATGGGCTCGTACTCGGCGGCGCAGTGCACCGGACCCGTCGGGGGCGGAGTGACGGAATCGGAGGCGGCGAGGGGGTGAGTCGAGAGCCAGGCGGTCTCAGCGGGCGTGAGGCTCCGCGGAAGCGCCGCGCCTTCGGGCCAGGAGAGGCCGAGGCCGGGCACGACGTCCTGGCCCCGGAGGGCGGGAAGGAGGCAGAGAAGGAGAGCGGACGCCGGCAGGAGTCGACGCATGTGAGGCTCGTCGGGAGGGGTTTCGGTGCGGAGAGGGCTCAGGCGAGGAAGCGGATCGGCTTTCCCCGGGTGAACTTCGGGAAGAAGTCCTTCGGGACGGCGAGACCCATGTGGCCCGCCAGGGCCTCGTCGAAGACGGTGCGGAAGTCGGTGGTCGCGGGAAGATCGCGGCCCTCGTAGAGGTTCTTGTCGTCAAGCCCCTTCCAGTCGCCGAGGACCCGGCCGCCGTTCACGCGGCCGCCGAGCACGAGCATGCAGCCGCCGTGGCCGTGGTCCGTGCCGCGGTTTCCGTTCTCGCGGACGGTCCGGCCGAACTCGGTCATGACGAGGACGAGGACGTCGGCGAGGCGGTCGCCGAGATCGTCGGCGAAGGCGGAGAGACCGCCGCCGAGGTCGGAGAGGAGGCGAGCCAGGGCGCCCTGGTCGGCGCCCTCGTTGATGTGGTGGTCGTAGCCGCCCTGGTCGAAGCAGGCCACCTCGAGGCCGGCGTTGGCCTTGATGATGTGGGCGATGCGCGAGAGCTTCGCGGAGACGCCGCCCGGGGGGTACTTCACCTCCCGGCCGCCCTCGGGCTTCGTGTCGAGGATCTTCTGGAGGCGGCGAAGGGTCTCGATGGTCTCGCGGCCCACCTGGACGGCGCCGTCGGACTCGTCCCTCTCCCCCATCATCTTCTCGTCGGCGCCGTAGAGATCGTCGAAGGCGTCGAGGACGTCCTTCACGTCGCCGCTCCGCGCCCCCTCCTCCACGGCCAGGGCCGGGGCGGAACCCCTGAGGGCGCGGGGAAGGAGCTTCTGCATGGCGACGGCGCGAAGGGCCCCCGCCTGGCTCTGCGTCGCCGTGGCGGCGAGATAGCGGTTGAGCCAGCCGTCCTTCATGGTCCTGAGGCCAGGCGCCGCGTACTCCATGAAGTCCTGGGCGTCGAAGTGGCTCCGCGTCGGGTGCGGCGAGCCGACGCAGACGATGGGAGCGAAGACCTTGCGGTCGAAGTGCTTCTTGAGGGGTGCGAGGGCCGGGTGGAGCCCGAAGCGCTCGTCGAGAGCCACGACGCCCTTCTCGCCGTCGCCGTCGGCCGCGGCGAGGGAGATCTCGGGGCGGACCTTCTCGTAGAGGGGATCGGCGTAGGGGGCCACGATGTTGAGGGCATCAGCGCCGCCGCGGAGGTAGATGGCGACGAGGGTGCGGGTCGAGGCCCGGCGCGACGGGGCGGCGAAGAGGCGGTGGGAGAGGCCCGGAAGACCGAGGGATGCCGCGGCCATGCCGCTGCCGGCGACGCCGAGGGTGCCGAGGAAGCGGCGCCGCGAGATTCCGGACTTCGAGGGGGTGCGGCGCATGGTCATTGTTCCTGGAAATCCGGGGAACCGAGCAGCAGGGCGAGGAGGGCCCGGTCGAGCGGCGCCTTCATCTTCTCGGCGCGCCCCGCCTTCCCGTCGGTGCCGTGCTTCTCCTCGACGATCGTCCGCATGAGGACCTGTGCCGTCTCGGGGCGGACGCCCGCCGGGAGGACCTTGCGGGCGAGGCCGTCGATGAGGGCCGGGATGCGCTCGCGGTCGAGATTCGCGAAGAAGCTCTCGGGAACACGGACGCCGTCGATCTTGTTCGTGACGAGGCGGAGGGCGAACTTCCACCGCGCCGTCATGACGCCGGGGTCGCGCCAGGACTCGGCGGTGTCGCGGTAGCCGGTCGGATCGGCGCAGCCGTAGATGGGCTGCCCCATCTCGGACACGGCCGCGACGAGGGCGCGCGGGTCATCGACCTGGGCCCCGGTGGCGCGGACGGCGCTCACGACGAACTCGAGGGGCGTCTTGAACTTGGCGCGCCAGTGGACGCGGCGGGACATCTCGTCGGAAAGGACGATGTGCCGCACGACCTGGCCGAGGTCGAAGCCGGTGCGCTGGAGCTCGCGGGCGGCGGACTTGACGAGGGCGGCGGGGGGATCGTCGTTCACGAGGTAGGTGACGAGCTTCGTGGCGAGGAACTCGGCCGTGCCCGGATGGCCGGCCAGCATCTTCACGATCATCTCGCCCTCGACGTGGCCGAAGCGGTGCTTCTGGCGGGGGATCGACTGCCCGAGGACGGTCTTGTCGCCGTGGGCGTGCATCTCGTCGTTGTAGTCGAAGACGTACTTGCGGCCGCCCGTGTCCACGGTCCAGCCGGTGAGGGCCTCCGCCACGGAGATGACGTCGCGCTGGGTGTAACCGTTGTCGACGCCGAGGGTGTGGAGCTCGAGGAGCTCGCGGGCGTAGTTCTCGTTGAGGCCCTTCTGCTCGGCGATGCGGATGGCCTCCTCGGCCCGCTCGCGCGAGCCGGTGCGCTGGCGGACGCGGCGGCCGACGATCTTGAGCTCCGTCTTCGTCGGGGGGCGGCGGGACACGGCGTTGTCGAGGTAGACGAGCATGGCCGGATGCCGCGCCGAGGCGAGGAGCATGTCGCCAAAGCGCCCGAAGACGTTGGCGCGGAGCACGGTCCGGTCCCAGTCCACGGCCGTGAAGCGCACGGAGTCCTTGGCGAGATCCACGTTGAGGTGGTTGCGCCAGAACTCGGCCATGACCTCCGACACCTGGGAGGTGCTCTCGGCGGCGCGCAGCACGATCGCGGAGCGGAGTTCCCGCGGCGGGAGGTCCTTCTTGCGCTCCCGGGCCCGCCGCTGGTCGGCGGTCTCGCCCTGCTTCCCGGGCGGCTCGTAGGCGTCGTAGAGCTCCTGCGCCGTCATCCCGAGGGAGCGGTAGGCGGCGAGGCGCTCCGCCAGGACCGCGTCGGGCTCCGGGTGCTTGATCTGCTGGTCGAGCCAGGCCTCGAGCCCCGCCTTCTCCGCCTCGTCGATGAGGGCCGGGGTGGCGCCGAAGGTGACGCGGGAGAGGACGTGGATCAGGCGCTCACGGCCCGTGAGGGTGTCCTGCTGCGCGCCGCCGCCGGACTGGGCGCGGACCGCCGGAGCAAGGACGAGGAGAGCGCCGAGAAGGAGCGACGGCGTGCGAGCTGCCACCGGGACCTCCCTTGAACGGAAGCCGCAGGGGTCGGGTCACTTTGGAGACTCTTCAGGTTCGCAAACCGGCGCGGCGCTGTAAAGCCTTCGGGGGTTTCGCCGCCCCGGAAATCGGCGGGGCGGCGCAAGTCCCGCCGGGGCCCGGGGCTCCCGCCGCGCCCCCCCGGGGCGGCGCGATCAGTAGCCGATGACCAGATCCACGGCGTTCGTGAGGACGAGGCCGAGGGGTGCGGGCGGGTCGAGGATGAGGCCCTGGACCGCGAGGGAAAGACCCACGTTGGCGGGGGCATAGCCGAGCGGCAGGGGGAGCGATGCGGAGCCGGAGAGGTCGAGGGGCAGCGGGCCCGCCGGGGAGATGCCGAGCTGGATCAGGAAGAGAGCGGATGGGAGATCGATGTAGACCTGGCAGCCGGAGCCGAGGTTCAGGGGCTGGGCGGCCGGCTGGTAGGCCGCGAAGAGGTAGGCCGTGGCGAAGGGCGGCCCGCCCGTGAGGTGGAAGGCGAAGCCGAGGCCGGCGCCGATGGCGGGGTAGGGAGTGGCCAGGGCGGCTGGCACGCCGGAGCTGCCGATGCAGCCCGTACCGACGATCTGGCGGGTCGCGAGGGGGAAGCCCGCGCGCCGCACGTGGGTGTGGGCGAAGGGGGCCGCAGCGTTCTGCCGCCAGAAGATGTCGAGGGTCCCGCCGGTGTTGGCGGAGAAGGGGTAGTCGGCGCCGGCGATGAACGGGGCCCAGTACTCGTTCACGGCGGTCGAGGGCGGCGCGACGGAGCCCATGGGCACGAAGGCAGTATCGCCATAGGCGAGGCGGGCGTGGACGAGATCTCCGCCGCCCGCCATGTCGCGGTAGACGGCGAAGACGTCGCCCGTGAGCTCGTTGCAGGCGATGTCGGCGATGCGGGGGTCGTTACCGGCCATCTGGGTCGTCGTGAAGTCGGCGACGGGGATGGCAGGCGCCCAGCCGTTCACGGCATCCCAGCGGCGGTAGCGGAGCTTCGGCGCGATGGTGCCGCCGGAGTCTTGGATCACGAGGGCGTGGACGAAGCCGAGCTGGTCGGCGCAGACGTCGCCGAGGGTGTCGTTGGTGCCGGCAGCGTCGCCGATCATGGTCTGGGGCGCCCAGACGCCGAGGACGGGGTCGAAGACACGGTGCATGAAGACGCCGGGCGGCAGGTTGTTGTAGTAGACGGCGTGGACGTTGCCGGCGCTGTCGATGGCGAGGCGCGGGCCCTGGGAGCTGTAGGTGTTCTCGGCGATGACGCCCGCCGCCGTGAAGGCGTTGTTCGCGTTCCAGGGGGCCGTGCTCCGGTAGAGCTGCCCGCGCCAGCTCGATGCGGAGGGACCGCAGAGCCACACGGTCTGATCCGGGCCGACGGCCACGTGGCATGCGTCGGAGCGGGAGCCGGTGGAGATGCCGAAGGTCGTGTTGAGATCGATGATGGGGCCGGGGGTGGCGGTCGGAATGTGGTAGTTCCGGTAGTAGGTCTGGTAGTAGGAGGGGTACCAGGCGCGGATCCATTCCACGTGGAGCTGGCCCATGTCGTCGATGGCCATGGCGGCCAGGTTCGCGTAGTTCGTGGGGCCGTTGAGACCGCTCGTGGCGTCGTTCATCTGGGCGACGAGGATGGACCAGGTCTGGCCCCCGTCCGGGGAGGCGAGGACCTGGACGGCGTAAACGCCGCCGGCGTCCGAGATCGTGACGGCGTAGAGATTTCCGGCGGCATCGCGGCAGGCCCCGTGCTGGGGGGCGCCCGGATAGCCGAGGGCGCCGGCGTTGATGGTCTGCGGGGAGGGCTGGGCGGCCGCGGGGGCTGCCGCGATGGCGAGGAGGGCTCCGACTCCGGCGGCGAGTGCGCGATTCACGTCAGGTCCTCCGATCGATCTCGAGTGCGGGGGACGGCCCGCACACCGTCACGAGCAGGGGCTACAGGATACGTTCCGGGCCCCGTCAGGCCCGCACTTCCGCGGAATCGGGGGCGTTGGCGCCCCCGCGCGCGGGAGGATAGACTCGCGAAGTCATGGGTCCTGTCGCCCGGGTTCGAAAGAGCATGCACCGCGACCGGCGGCCGCCTCGCGGAGGCGTCGCCGCGGCCATCCTCGCCATCGCCGCCGCGACCGCCGCCGGCCAGGACGGGGCGAAGGACCCAAAGCCCACCCTCGCCGAGCTCCAGCCGAGCATCGATCGCGCGATCGACCGCGGCATCGAGTTCCTCCTCTCGACGCAGCAGCGGGACGGATCCTGGAGCTGGGATGGCACCTGGGTGCAGGGCGACACCGCCCTCTCGGTGTACACGCTCCTCAAGTCGGGGCTCGATCGCGACCACAGCGCCGTGAGACGGGGGCTCCGCTTCATCCTGCTGGAGCCGCCGAACCGCACCTACGAGGCCGGCTGCTGCCTCATGGCGCTGGAGGCGGCGAAGGACCCCTCCCTCGTGCCGCGGATGGAGGCGATCCTCAGGATCCTCCTCGAGTGGCAGCAGGGGAGCTTCGCCTATCCCGACGGGATCAAGGACCTCTCGAACACGCAGTACGCGGCGCTCGGGCTCCGCGCGGCCCGGAATGCGGGGCTCAAGATCCCGCTCGCCGTGTGGACGTCGCTTGCCATGGACGTGTTCCGATACCAGGAGGACGAGCACTCCCTCGCGAAACCCGGCACGACGGGGCAGACGGCGGGGCCGTCGGTGGGCGCGGGGTTTCGCTACCGGGCGTCGGGCGACAACGAAGCGACGGGCTCCATGACCGCCGCCGGCATCGGAACGCTCGCGCTCGTGAAGGAGTGCGCCGGCGAGCGGCTCGCGGACACCCTCGCGCGGCAGATCGACAGCTCGATCGCGCTCGGCGTGGCCTGGATCGGGGCGCACTTCAGCGTGGAGACGAACCCTGTCCGAAAGGACTGGCTCTACTACTGGCTCTACGGGCTCGAACGCGTGGGATCGCTCCTGCGGCTCGACCGCATCGGCGGCCACGACTGGTACCTCGAGGGGGCGCGGTACATCGTGGCGAAGCAGCGCGGCGACGGGTACTGGGAGCAGTTCGGCTGGTGGAGCCTCCACGACACCTGCTTCGCCCTCCTCTTCCTGCAGCGGGCGTCGGCGTCCTCGACCGGCGGACATGAAGCCAGGAAGCCGGGGCAGCACGCTCCGAAGGGAAAGGACGACGCCGTGCGGCTCAGGGGCCGCGGCGGCTCGGATGGCTCCCCGCTCACCCTCTGGATCGACGGGTTCGGGGAGGACGCCCTCGGAGACAAGGCGGCGGACGGCGCCGGGGCGGGGGCCGTGCGCGTCGTGGACGTCATCTACGAGGTCAACGACGAGACGATCGCCACGGTGCCGGGGGACCCCGGCCGGGTGTGGACCGTGCGGGATTCCTATCCGTGCCAGTATCCGATCCCGAAGAGCGGCACGTACACGGTCCGGGCCCGGGTACGCGCCGTGGACCCGGCGGCGCCGGCCGGCGCCCGCGAGCCCGTCACGGAGCTCGTCTCGGGGAGCTTCACCGTGACGGCCCGCCAGGTCCACGAACCCTGGATGGACCGCGCCGCCGAGGCCCGGAAGGTCACGGTCCTGCCGAAGGACGGGCTCCGCGCCCAGGCATCGACGGAGAACAGCGACGGCCAGAAGGCCGCCCTCGCCTTCGACGGCTGGCAGGGCACGGCGTGGTGCTCGGCGAAGGACGACCGCTCCCCGTCGATCTCCTTCTCGCTCAAGAAACCCGTGCGAGCCGACACTCTCGTACTCGGCGTCATCGACAGCATGCCGAGCCGCCTCGGCAACCACGACGTGATCGAGAAAGTGCGCGTCCGGGTGAATGACGGAAAGCGCCCCATCGAGGTCGCGATGAACACGGGGACGGTGGAACCGACGCGGATCCCGCTCGGGGCGGATCAGATCGTGCAGAAGATCGCCGTCGAGGTGGTCGAGCGAAGCCCGGGCAAGCGGTCGGCCGGGCACTGCGGCTTCGCGGAGATCCACCTCGAGCACGAGGGACGCCGGGCGAAGTAGCGCCCCGCCCGGTGACGGGCGGCGGGAGCGGCCCGTGGCTCACCCGCCCGGGCCGCGGAGGGGGTGCCGATCCTACTTCCGGCGGCGGTACCGGCTCTCCATGATCTTGTACTCGCCGTGCTCGCCCTCGATGAACATCCGGAAGAGCATCTCGTCGTCCGAGATGTGCTCGCAGACGGACTTCCACGTGGTGAGCTCGGGGCCGTGCATCGAGGGGCCCTCGCCCGTCATGGTGAGGACGCGCCCGGAGCTGTCGTAGTTGCCCTCGAGCACGTAGAGGTGCGGCATCATGCAGTCGACCCAGGTCGAGATGTACCGCTTCGTGTTGGGGTTGTAGCCGAGGGTGGAGCGTCCCTCGAAGGGCTGGCCCATGAAGGAGCACGTGTAGACGCCGACGGTCCAGAAGGGGCCGAGGGCCGATGTGGTCTCGACGCCCTTCGTCTCGAGAGGCGGCTTGCCGGGCTCCATGAAGTGCTTCATGTCGACGTCCCAGACGCCGACGTTCTTCTGGATCTTCGTGTGCTCGGGAGTCGGCGCGGGCATTCCGCAGCATTCTTCGCCCATGGGGGTTCCTTTCTCGTCGTGGTCAGCGATTCGTGATTTTGGTCATGATAGGGGCGGGTCCGCCCCGGGACGAGACTTTTCACGAAGGAGCTCGGCGAACGTTTCGGAGGCGGAGGGCGGATCATACGCGGAGGTAGACGCGGAAGCGATGGAGGAGGATCGCAAGTACAGTGAATAAAAAGACATGCGCGAGGGCGAACAGCAGAGATGCAGGCTCGGGCGACGCGAAGAGCGGGGCGAAAGTGGACCGGTAGATCGAGGCGCGGAGAGAGATCTGTCGGCCGCCGGCGCCGGGCACCGTGATGAGCGAGAGGGTCTTCGCGAGGAGCCCTGAGAGAACGAACACGAGAATGGCGTTGCGGCCGAGGGCCACGAAGGGGACCAGCGCGAGGCGGAGCGGCCGGGGGCGGGGGCCGTCGCAGATCAGGCTGAGGAGGGCGAGGAGGAGCGCTGCGAACCCGCCCGAGAGGAGGACGTAGGAGGCCGTCCAGAGGGGCTTGTTGACGGGGATCACCGCGGCGGCGGGAATCGAGAGCAGGAGGAGGAGCGCGCCGCCGGAGGCGAGGATGTCAGCGCGGCGGAACGGCCCGGAAGAGCGCCGCGTCGCGAGGCCGGCGCCGGCGCCGGCGCCGAGGAGCGCAGTGGCGACGGCCGTGAGCGTCCCGAGGAGGCCCTCGGGATCCCAGGTCTTCGACTGCTTCCAGAGATGGCCGCCGAGGAGCTGCCGGTCGAGCCAGGCGCCGAGATTGGTTTCCTTGCCGAGGCTCGGCGGGCCGACGCCGGGCACGGGCACGAGGGTGAGGAGGACCGTGTGCATCACGAGGAGGACGCCGGCCACGGCGAGCTGCGCCCGCGGGCCGGCTCGCGCGCAGACGAGGGTGGCGAGGAGCCAAGAAAGGGCGATGCGCTGGAGCACGCCTGGGATGCGGATCGTCGAGAAGTCAAAGCGCGGAAAGCCGGCGAGCAGGAGGCCGAGAGCGAAGAGGATCGCGGCGCGCCGGACGAGGCGGAGGGCGAAGGCCCCTCGGCCGCCCCCCTTCCGGGCTCGCGCTGAAAGGGAGTACGGGATGGCGGCCCCGACGATGAACACGAAGAAGGGGAACACGAGGTCGGTGGGGGTCCACCCGTGCCAATCGGCGTGCCGGAGGGGCGGGTAGGAGGCGGCGCCGGGGTTGTTCACGAGCACCATGAACGCGATGGTGAGCCCCCGGAACACGTCCAGGGCCACCGATCGCTCCGCCACCGCGACTCCGCTCGACATCGGGACCTCGTGCGACTCGGGGCGCCCCCCTGAACCCGAGCCGCCGCCCCCGCCCCGGCGGTCGGGCGGCACATGTCAACGGCGCGGATCCGGCCGCCATGGTATCTTCGGCGCCGAGTCGAGGGGACGGGACCACCGGAGCGCCGGCAAGACGTCGCCCCCTGCCCCGCCATGACCACGGAGGTCCGTGATGAAGCTCGCGATGTTCGCCGGTGCTCTGGGCGCCTTCCTCGTGCTCCTCGCCGGCCGCTCGGCGGCCCAGGGCGGCCAGAGGATCGAGGGAGACAGGCTCGTCGACGAGGACTTCCGCTTCGCGATCACGCGTCCGGACCCCGGGTGGAAGCTCCTCGGCGTCGCGGAAGCGCGCCAGATCGTCCCGGACGCCGCCGCCGGCATCATGAAGCCTCCCGGCCTCTTCTGCGTCGTCGTGGTGGAGCCGGCGCCCGAAGGGACGGCCGAGACCTGGGCCCGCACGATCATCGACAACCTGCCTCTCGAGGGGAAGACGGAGGAGGTCTTCGAGGCGACGACCTTCTGCGATCGCCCCGCGATCCGGGCCCAGAACACCGGCCGGACGAGCGATCTCGCGGTCCGATTCCAGCACGTGATCGTCATGAACGAGGGCCACCTGTTCCAGATCATCGCCTGGGGGAGCCAGGATCTCACGAAGGCGGATGGTTCGTCCTTCGCGCCCGCCGTGAAGACCGTCGCGCTCCTGCCGGGGAAGATCCGGGGGCGGTCTGCCGAAGCCCGGGTGACCGAAGCGACCGGCGTGGGCTGGCTCGTGCGGAGCGGCCGCTTCGCCAGTGCCGCCTACGGGTTTGCCGTGGAGCCCGCCGGGGAGTGGCGGCTCGCCGTCGGAAAGGAACTGACGGGAATGAACGGCGACGCCGAGGTCGGCCTCGTCCACACCCATGCCTACATGATCGCCATCTGCGAGCGGGCGGCGGGTGTCGACAAGGCGGCCTTCATGGGGCACATCCGGGACAGCGCGGCCGCAGGCAGGGAGACCTCGGGGAAGCCGCTCGATGTCAAGGTGGGAGGCGAGGCCGTGACCCTCCTTCGCTACGCCATGGGAGACTCCGCGGAATTCACCCTCTACCACGGCGCCTTCTTCCGGAACGACATCTGCATCCAGGTCCAGGCCTGGTTCATGGCGAAGCTCGAGACGGAGGCCATGGCCGCCCTGCCGGCGGCCTTCGAGGCCTTCCGGTTCCTCGACGCAAAGGAGCGGGAGCAGGTCGCTGCGGCCATCGACGCGAAGCCTGATTCCACGAACGTCATCGGCATGGACCATGCCTTCCGCCAGGGCGTGTACCGGAACTTCCGCCAGGACATCACGTGGAAGAGGCCGGCCGGTTTCTGGCGGATCTCCACGGGGGACGCCGCGCGCCAGCGGAACGCGGACGCATCCCTGTTCTTCGAGGAGCCGTCCGCCGGCCTCATGGGCATGGTGATCGCCGAGGATGCGGACGGCGCGGAGGGCGCCAGGTACCACGACACGGTCGTCCGAAACCTGACGGGCGAGAAGACGGGCGACGACGCCACGGCGCCGATTCCCGCGAAGTTCGGCTCCGTCGATGGTCTCGTCACGAAGACCCGCGTCGCCTCCGGCGCGACGACGCTCGACTACGCCATCGCCACGGCCGTCACGCCGAAGCGCGCCGTCCAGTGCCTCATCTGGGGGCTTCCCGGCAACGCCGCCACGGCGCAGGACCGCATCACCGCCGCCCTCGGCGGCCTCTCCGTCCACCCCTCCGGCCTGCCGGAGACGACCACGGAGGGCCTGGACCATGCCGACGAACGTCTCGGCTTCTCTCTCAAGTCGCCCGCGGAGGGCGCGCAACTGCGCGACATCCTCCCGGCGGGGTCCCTCAAGGCCGCCGGTACAGGCGTCATGTGGCAGAGCAAGTCGAGCATCGCCTTCGTCGTCGCCGTTTGCGCCCTCAGCGACGATCAGGACCCGGCCTGGTTCGATCGATTCGTCGTCGCGAACCTCGTCGAGAACCTCTCCCGCAACTTCGGCGGCAGACCCTCCGAGTCCGCGGGCGCCATCGCCGGCCACGACTGCAGCCGCCTCACATGGACGAAGGGCTTCGAGCGCCTCGAGATCAACAAGTTCGTCCGCGACCGCACCTTCTTCGCCGTGGGCTTCGGCGGCCGTGCCCCCTCCATCGCCGCCGCCCGCGACGGATTCACGCTCCTCCCCTGAGCCACCGCCACCGCCACCTCCACCCCGCTTCACCGACCCGGCGCCCGACCCGCTGAGCGCTGGCCGGCGGCACCCCGGCGATGGCGGCTTGCGCGTGGTCAGCCGGTCTCGATGTCACGAATTGCATCGCGAAGAGATAGATGATGGCGTATCCGGTCGCCGGTGTCGCACCGTAGCGCATCGGGACTCCGGAATCGCGTTGCGCCTCTGGCGCCTCGCCGTCGCAGGCCGAGCCGGCATTCGCTCGTCGCAAGCGTCGAACCAACGGGCACATCCGTGTGCGTGCGACCTCGTGTCAGATCCGGTCCCGCGACGGGCCTTGCCCCGGCCCGCAGCGTTGTCCACAAATCGGGAGAATAGCGATGAATCGCCTCGTTGCGCCCTCTGTCCTGCGTCGGCTCGCGGTCGCCCTCATCCTCGGAGCAGTCGCCTTGGCGTCTCCGGCCCTCGCCCAGGCGAATCAGCGGCCGATCTCGGACTGGGTGAATGTCCAGGGCCTGGACGCGTACTGGTTCGGCACCAACTTCGGCTTCCCGACGGACTTCCCCGACGTCGTCGGGTGGGCACCTGGCGACGATGCCCCGTACCAGACCTACCGGCTGTGCGTCGGGGACTACGCGGGCCGGCTCGCGGCCCATCTCGCAACGAACAACATCAACCTCGGGACCGCGGTCTCGGGGACGGTCATGGAGCGGCCGCTCGCTGACGGAACAGCGGAAGTGAAGGTCAACGTCCATGTGACGAACGCTCTGGTGTGGGTGGCCGACATCCTGAGCCAGAATCCGTCCACCGGGCAGATCACCTTCGGTCCGACGCTGCTCGGTCACCGCCAGGACGAGGTCTGGAACGGGGCCGCGCCGGTACTTGGCGAAATCCACATGACGCTCGTCTTCATCAATAACGCCGGCATGGGGGCGCCGCTCCAGGACCTGAACCGGCTCTTCTTCGGCGGCTGGGTGGTCCCGGCAGCCGACGGCCAGTTCGTGTCAATGAACCTCCAGATCCATGCCCAGGGCGCACTCAATCCGGATGCCTGCACGCTCTTCGGCGTCCCGCTCGGAACCCAGGGAAGCGTCGTCTGCAATCAGCGCGCGAACTACGCCAACTCCCCTGCTCCGGTCGGCTGGGACGCGTGGCCCGTGGAGACGGTGTTCCTCCGGCCCCTCGGCAACTGACGTCGACGCCAGGATCGCCACAAGGATGTCCACGACGGGGCGCCGGCAATGCTGGCGCCCCGCTCGTACATCCCGGAAGGTGCGCGATCTCCGAGCCCCGCTCGACCGCGGGTCAGGCGTTGCTTCGACGATACCTGCGGACCGGCGCGACGCCCGCGTGCTTCGACTTCACAGGACGCTCCACCACGGTGCGGCCAGCACTCGGCGGGTCAGCGGGAACACCTCGGCGCCGCCGGCCCTTCGCCAGTAGAGGACTTCCGGCCTCGGCACCTTCAGGTCGCGCCAGGCGAGCAGGTCTAGAAGCACGAGATTCTCGAGGTGTGCGCCGCGCGGCTCGGAATCGCCGCTCAGGTGCAGGGCGCGCGCGGTGTCGCACCAGTACATCTTCGGGGCCTTGATCAGCCGCTTCGTGCGGGTCACCGCGAAGGCGGGGAGACGCACGGCGAGGAAACTCGCCTCCAGGACGTTGAGGAAGCCATGGACCTGCGGCTGGCTGAGCCCCGCGTCGCGGCCAAGCTCGGCCTGGTTCAGGAGCGATCCGACGCGCAGGCACGCAGCCTGCGCCAGCCGGCGGAAGTCTGCGAGGTGCTCGACCGCACGCAGCACCGGCAGGTCACGCTCGAGACACGTCTGCACGTAGCCCGCGAACCAGCGCGCCCGATCGGCGGGCCCCGAGAGCTCGTGGGCGGGCACCGGAAACCCGCCCCGGCCGACGGCGTCGCGCCAGTCGACGCGGAACGACGGCGTGCTGCCGAGCACGTCGCGCCACCGAGACGCAGGGGCTGAAAGCAGCTCGTCCCACCGGCCCGTGCGACCGCTCCCGGCAAGCTCGCTCACGCCGCTCATCGTCCCTCCGGCGAGCTCGCCGGATCCGCGCAGCCCCGGGGGGCCGAAGAAGCGAGGCGCATATTCGCACGTGCTGCAGGGCGACTTCCTGTCCGCAATCGAGGGCAAGCGTCAGGGAGAAGGCGAGGCGCATGTTCGCACGTGCTGCAGGCGCCGCCCGCCATGGGGGGAACCACCGAGCGCCGTTGCATCATCGACGGGCCCGGACGGGATGGGGATCGGCGCCGGCGAGCAGCCACTCGTAGGCCGGCTGGACGTGAACGCCCGGGATCGCCGCACGCGGGACAGAGTCGCGATCGAGGACGAGCAGGCGTCGGACGGCCTGCGCGTGCTCCTCCGCCGCGGCCGCGAGCGCCGCCGCTTCGCGATCGCATGTCTCCTCTCCCGAGGCATCCGCGCAGACCTGGATCAGCTCCTCGCCGCCGGCAG
>CAYQRN010000090.1:0-17321 GCA_964419995.1 uncultured Planctomycetia bacterium | reverse complement strand
GCCCTTCCTCGTCGCGGCTCGGAGAATCCTCGCTGATGCAGCGAAGCGCGCGATTCCGGCCCTGGCGGCCGGAATCGCGCGCGTTTCGAGTGCCGCGGCTCGTCTTCGTGAATCACCCGGGCTGCGACCGCGTCCACGAGCGGCTCGGCTGGCGGGAGTTCTCGGAGATCCGGGGGCGGGATGTCGCCGAGCTCGAGCGCCTTCTCCGCGTCGCCGGCTCGCTGGATCCGGCCGCGGAGACACCGGAGTCGCGCCCCGGGTCGCGCCGCGACCCCGTCTACGACGGGCGGCTCATGGACGCCGTGGATCGATTCCGGAAGGAGCACGGCCTGCCGGTGCCGGCCGACGGCACGGGCGTGCCGCGGGGGCTCGTGGATCGGGCCCTCGTCGAAGCGCTCCGCGCCGCCGCGGCCCGGCAGCGGTGACGTGGCGGCCGTGGCCATGGACCGGACAGGGGAACGGGATACGCGGGAGGAGCGCGACGTCGCGGTCGTGGGGCTCGGTCCCTGGGGCCGGAACCTGGCTCGCGTTCTCCACGGGCTCTCCGCTCTCCGGGCCGGCGTGGACCGGGATCCGGAGGCGCGGGCCGCCTTCTCCCGGACCTTCGGGCTCCCGGCCTTCTCCACCACGGAGGAGGTCCTCGACGACGCGCGCGTGCGCGGCGTCGTCATCGCGACCCCGGCCGAATCTCACCACGCCCTGGCCAGGCAGGCCCTCCTCGCGGGGCGCGACGTGCTCGTCGAGAAGCCCTTCACCCTCTCCGTGCGGGACGCCGAGGACCTCGCGGCCCTCTCCGACCGCCTCGGGCGCGTCCTCCTCGTCGGCCACCTGCTCCTCTACCATCCGGCCATCGTCGCGCTCAGGGATCTCGTCGCCCGCGGGGACCTCGGCGAGATCCTCTACGTCTACAGCTCGAGGCTCAACCTCGGACGCGTGCGCAGCGGCGAGAACATCCTCTGGTCCTTCGCGCCGCACGACATCGCGATCCTGCTCCACCTCCTCGAAGCCCTGCCGGACAGCGTCGCGGCCCACGCGGGGAGCTGGCTCCAGCCGGGCGTGGCCGACGTGACGGTCTCCCACCTCGTCTTCCCGGGCAGCGCCCGGGCGCACATCTTCGTTTCCTGGCTCCATCCCTACAAGGATCAGACGCTCGTCGTCGTTGGACGGCGGCGGATGGCTTCGTTCCACAACAGCCGGGAGCCCGCGGAGCTGCTCCTGCACGACCGTGGCGTGGATCTCGTGAACGGCATTCCGCGGCTCCGCGGCACGGGCGGAGAGCCCATCGCCCTGGCGGACGTCGAGCCCCTTCACGTCGAGTGCCTCCACTTCCTGAACTGCATGGATGCCCGCACGACGCCCCTCACGGATGGATGGAACGGCGTCCGGGTGCTGCGGGTCATCGAGGCGTGCCAGGCTTCGCTCGACCGCGGCGGCGTGCCTGTTCCCCTGGCGCCGGGAGGGGCGGCATGAACGGCGGCGCCTTCGTGCATCCCACGGCGGTCGTGGATCCCGGAGCCGAGGTCGGGAGCGAGACGCGGATCTGGCACTTCTGCCATGTCATGCCCGGGGCGCGCATCGGCCGGCGATGCGTGCTCGGCCAGAACGTCTTCGTGGGACCCGGCGTGCGGATCGGCGACGACGTGCGGATCCAGAACAACGTCTCGGTCTACGAGGGCGTGGAGATCCGTGACGGGGCCTTCATCGGGCCCTCCGTCGTGTTCACCAATGTCCGGAGGCCGCGGAGCCTGTTCCCGCGCAAACACGCCTTCGGCCGGACCCTCATCGAGGAGGGGGCGACCGTTGGCGCCAACGCGACGATCCTGCCCGGAGTCACGGTGGGAGCGTGCGCTCTCGTCGGGGCGGGGTCCGTCGCGACCTCGGATGTGGCCCCTTTCGCGGAGGTCTCGGGCGTGCCGGCGCGGATCTCGGGTTTCGTCTGTCGCTGCGGGGAGCGGCTGGCGCGGGGCGCCATCCCTCCCCTCACGGCGCGTGTCCGGTGCGGGGCCTGCGGCCGGTGGTACCGGTCCGGCGCGACGAGCTTCATGGAGGATCCGGCGTGACGGGCGGTGTGCCTCTCATCGACCTCAAGGCCCAGTGGGCGACCCTCTCCGGCGACGTCCTGGCGGCCGTGCACCGGGTCTTCGAGAACCAGACCTTCATCCTCGGCGCCGAGGTCGAGGCCTTCGAGCGCAGGATCGGGGCGTGGCTCGGCACGCCACGTGCTCTCGGCGTGTCATCGGGGACCGATGCGCTGCTCTGTGCCCTCATGGCCCTCGACGTGAAACCCGGCGATCGCGTCCTCACGACGCCCTTCAGCTTCTTCGCGACGGCGGGCGCCATCGCACGCCTCGGAGCCCGGCCGGAGTTCACGGACATCGATCCCGACACCTTCGCCATGGACGTCGCCCGAGTCCTCGACCGGGATCCGGCACGGTACCGCGGCGTCGTGCCTGTCCACCTCTTCGGGCGCGCCCTCGATCTCGAGCCTCTGATCGCGTGGGCTGCGAGATCCGGCGCCTTCGTGCTCGAGGACGCGGCCCAGGCGCTCGGGGCGAGGATACGGGGCAGGGCGGCGGGCCTCGCCGGCGACGCCGGGGCCTTCTCGTTCTTCCCGACGAAGAACCTCGGAGGCGCCGGCGACGGCGGTCTTCTCACCGCGCGGGACGACGAGCTCTTCGCGCGCCAGAGGCGGCTCCGCACCCACGGGGGCGATCTGGAATACCGGCAGGAGGAAGTGGGGGGGAACTTCCGCCTCGACGCCCTCCAGGCCGCGGTCCTCGCGGTGAAACTCGAACGGCTCGAGTCGTGGAACCAGGCGCGGCTTCGCAACGCACGCCGCTACGAGGCTCTCTTCGGCGAGGCGGGGCTCCGCGACCGCGTCGTCCTCCCCGGGATTCCGGATGACGGCTCCCACATCGTGCACCAGTACGTCGTGAGGGTGCCCCGTCGCGACACCGTGAGAGAGGCTCTCCGCGCGTCCGGAATCGGCACGGGCGTCTACTATCCCGTGCCGCTCCACCTCCTCGGGTGCTTCCGCCACCTCGGGTACCGCCGAGGCGATTTCCCGGAGGCCGAGCGGGCCGCGGAGGATGTGCTCGCGCTCCCGATCTATCCGGAGCTCGTCCCGGATCAGCAGGCCCGGGTCGTGGAGAGCATCGGAAAAGCTCTCGGATGATGCCGCAAGCCCCATCCGGGGAGTCACTTGGGGCGGCGTGACCGGGGTGCCCGCCGAAAAGGGCTCCGAGGGAGCGATCAGGGCGTCCGTACGTCTTCCTGTTTGGATGACAGCGGAACGGAGGCCATGATAGGTCTCGAGGTCGAAGCGACAGATTCGGTACGGATTCACCGCGTGAACGAGCGGGATGTCGCGTCCGATTCGGACGAGGTCCTGATGGTGCGCGTCGCCGAGGGCAACGCGGCGGCCTTCGAGATCCTGTACGACCGCTGGCGCGGGCGCATCGCGACCTTCATCGCCCGCATGATCGGCGACCGCGAGACGGCCGAGGATCTCACCCAGGAGGTGTTCCTCCGCGTCTGCCGTTCGCCGCGGTCCTTCGATCCCCGCGGGCGGTTCATGACGTGGATCTACGCCGTCGCCCGCAATCTCTGCATCGACTACCTGCGGATGAAGCGGCTCCCGACCCTGACCGCATCCGCGCCGGACGGAGCCTCCGGCAGTCTCGAACCCGCGGGCCCCGCGGACGCGGAACCCGAGCACCGGACCCTGCAGTCCGAGGTGGACAGCCGGGTCATGGACATCGTCGCCGGGCTTTCGAAGAAGCTCCGCGAGGTCTTCATCCTGTGCGCCATCCAGGGCCTGTCCTACGAGGAAGTCGCCGGGATCGTGCGGTGCCCCGTGAAGACCGTGAGCTCGCGGCTCTCCCGGGCGCGGGAGCGGTTCGCGGCGGCCTTCGAGGCCTATCTCTCGAGCGGGACGCGCGCCGGTGCGGCGCGGCGACCAGTGAACCCATGACCTGCCGCAGAATCAGAGACTGTTTCAGCGAGGCCTTCGACGGCCGTCTCGACGGCGGCGCCTCACGGGACTTCGAGTCCCATCTCGGCGCCTGCGCGACGTGCCGCACCGAGTACCGGAGGTGGCGGCAGATCTTCACGGCCGTCCGGGATCTGCCCGAGGTGGCCATGCGCCGCCCCGCCCACGCGATCCTCGCCCGGGCCCGCCTCGGCGCGGGCCTGCCGCCGTCGAGGCGCGGCTCCGGACCGCTCCTGCCCCGCCCGTGGGCCATGGCGGCGGGAATCCTCCTCCTCATCACGGGATCCAACGCCGTCGTCTGGCGGCTCACGAGGAGCGATCGTCCCCTGTCGCCGCCGCCGGTGTTTCCGTCGCCGGCCGCCGCGGCAGGGTCCGCCGGCGGGAGCGGGGCGATGGCGGACCCCGTCGCCTTCGCCCGCGACCACGTGAACAGGTCCGACCTCCTCCTCACGACGCTCGCGCGGGTTCCCGAGGACGATCCTCTGCGGGGAATCCAGTTCGTGCAGAACGGCCTTCGGGCGGCGCGGCCCGAGGAGCAGTCGCGGCTCTTCCGCGCCGCCATCGACGACGCGGTGTTCGCCGCGAGGCGCGCCGAGCTCTCGGACTTCGCCGAGGCTCTCGACCGGACGATCGTGCATGTCCGGTCCGGGCTTGCGGAGGCGGATGCGCCGGCCGAGCGGCTGCGTCGCGTGAAGTCGGTGGTGGCCGCGTCCGACGCGCTCCGCCGCCTGCCTGCCGTCAGGACCGCCGTCCTCTCCTCCGCCGCCCCGGGGCGGCCCGCCGCCGGGACCGACGCGGCGTCGCTGGAGGGCCCCGAGGACGTCCGCGAGTTCACGAGGAGCTTCCAGTACTTCCTCGGCGGCGACACGCCGTCGGGGGTGGCCTCTCTCCGCGCCGCCGTCGCCCGCAATCCGTCCCCGATGTGGCGGCAGTTCGCCGCGGCGGCCCTCGCCACGATGGTGCGCCAGGCCGGCGACTCGATCCGTCCCCTGGCGCTCGACTTCGGCGCGGTGGTCGGGGAGGACATGCAGATCGTCATGCCGCAGATCGACCAGCTCGAGTGGCGCCTCCTGCCCTTCCGCATGGTCCCCGAGATGCTCCGCCCCGTGCCGATGGGCGTCCAGAAGGCCATCGCGTCGTTCCAGAGCCGGCACAACGTCATCATGTCCATCGGCTACCTCGTGCATCCCGGCCGCATGGACCTGAGCCTCACGATCCTCCGGGGGAACGAGGTCCTCCCCGAGTCGGAGCACTCTCCGCTCTACGAGGAGGCCCGGCGGACGCTCGTCTCCGTTCCGCCTCCGCGCTGAGCCTTTCGTTTCCCGCGACGGCCGCGGGAACCGCCGCCGGCGGTGCGGGTTGCGGTCGGAGCTCCGGGGCGGCGGCGCCGGGGAACCGGCGCCCGTTCGCGGACGTCGAAGGTACAGTCGCCGCGCCTGCCGCGGCCCTCAGCAGGAGTACGAGATGTCCGCTCCCCGCTCGCTGGTCTCCGCGCTTCTGATCCTCGCAGCGGGCCTTCCCGCCCTTTCGGTGCCCGCCTCCGGCCAGGGGCTTACGATCATCGCGATCCGCGATGATCGCGTTGCTCCGCCCCCGACGCCGCGGCCCTTCCGCCCGGCGCCCGTGGAGATCCGGAGCCAGAGCCTGACCACGGAGATCCGGTCGGGCGTGGCCATGACCACGATCCGGCAGACCTTCCACAACCCCAATCCGTGGATTGCCGAGGGCGAATACGTCTTCCCTCTGCCCGAGGGCGCGTCCGTGAGCGACTTCGTCATGGACATGGGGGGGAAGAAGGTCCACGGCGAGGTGCTCGACAGCGGCAAGGCCCGCGAGATCTACGAGTCCATCGTCCGGCGCACACGGGATCCGGGACTCCTCGAATACGCGGGGCTGCGTCTCTTCCGGGCCCGGGTCTTTCCGATACCGGCCCAGGGTGCGCTCGAGATCGCCCTCTCCTTCACCGCGACGCTCGAGTCCTCCTCGGGCCTCCTGCGGTTCACCCATCCCCTCCGCGCGGCCGCCGGGCCCGGCGCCGCCATCGGTACGCTGTCCATCGACATCCGGATCCAGTCCGACGTTCCCCTCAGGACGCTCTATTCTCCGTCGCACGCCGTGGATGTCGTGAAGAAGGGCGATCGCGAGGCGCGGGTCACCTTCGAGGGGAAGGACGTTCGACCGGACCGGGACTTCCTCCTCTACATCGGCCGGTCGGAGAACGCCGTGGGCCTCGGCCTCCTCACGTGGCGCACTGCCGCCGAGCCCGGCTGGTTCCTCATGTCCATCGCGCCGGGGGAATCGGCCGGCAGGACCGAGGTTCTCGAGAAGGACGTCGTCTTCGTCTTCGACACGTCGGGGTCCATGAGTGGCGACAAGATGGAACAGGCCCGGCGGGCCATGGCCTTCTGCCTCCGGAACCTCGCCCGCGGCGATCGCTTCGCGCTCATTCCGTTCTCGACGGACGCCCGCCCCTGGCGGGACGGCCTGACTCCCGCGACCTCGGAAGCCGTGGAGGCGGCCGTGGCCCATGTCCATGAGCAGAGGGCGGCCGGCGGCACCAACATCCACGGCGCCCTGAGCGCCGCCATGGCGGCCCGGCGGGAGGGCGGGGACAGGCTGTTCCTCGTGATCTTCATGACCGACGGCCTGCCGACCATCGGCGTCACGGAACCGGCCGAGATCCTGAAGAGCGTGAAGACGGCGGCGCCCCCGTCCACGCGTCTCTTCGTGTTCGGCGTCGGCCACGACGTCAACACCGTGCTTCTCGACCGTCTCGCGGACGATAACGGCGGCGCGCGGGACTACGTGCAGGAGAAGGAGGACATCGAGGTCAAGGTCTCCGACTTCTTCACGAAGGTGTCGAGCCCCGTGCTCTCCGATGTCGCGCTCGAGGTGGACGGCGTGCGGATCAGCGACGTCCACCCGCGCCGCCTGCCCGATCTCTTCCGCGGATCCGAGCTCGTCCTGTTCGGACGCTACGAGGGCGAGGGGGCCCGGGCCATCCGGCTCCGGGGCCGCGTGAACGGCCGGGAGGTCGTCCATACGTTCGAGGGGACCTTTCCCCGGGAATCGCGGGAGAACGATTTCATCCCGCGGCTCTGGGCCGTGCGCCGCACCGCCTTCCTCATGGACGAGATCCGTCTCCGCGGCGAGAATGCCGAGCTCCGGGACGAGATCGTGCGGCTCGGCAAGCGCTGGGGCATCGTGACGCCCTATACCTCGTTCCTCGTCGTCGAGGACGCCCCCGTCGCCGGCGGATTCCGCGTGCCGCCGGCGTCCGCGACGCCTGCCTGGCGCCGGCCTGGCGGCGGCGGCGGCGCCGAGCGGGGCGACGCGGACGAGAGGGCGGAGGAAGCCTTCCTCGGGACCGGAGGAGGTTGGAGAAGAGTGGGCGCGCCCGCGCCCGGCGGCCCGCCCGCCGATGGCGGGGATGCGAAGAAGGAACGCGAGGTCCAGAAGAGCCTCAGGACCCGGCAGCTCGGCGACGCGAAGAACGAGGGCGAGGTCAACCGTCCGGCCGCCGACGGGTCGACGCTGCTGCCACGACGCGCCGGCGACCGGACCTTCGTCTTCCGCGACGGGCTCTGGGTCGATCCGGCCTACCTCGACATGGACGACGCCGTCCGGGACCGCGACCTGACCCGCGTCAGGGCCTTCTCGGAGGACTACTTCGCGCTGCTCCGGGAGCGGCCGGCGCTCCGGACGTTCTTCGCGGTCGGCGAGGCGGTCATCGTGGTCTTCGAGGGCCGGGTCTACCGCGTCGATCCCGCGGAGTGACCTTCACCGGACCGGCGGTGCCCGCGGGCGGCGGACGCCGCCGCCGCGGGGCCTTCGAAGGCTTCCGTTCGTCCCCGGGAATGCGTACTACGAAGGCCTTCCACGGCCCCATTCCCGATTCCGAACCGGAGCCCGAATGCGATCGCGGCCTCCCGGTCTGGAGGCGTCCCCCATGTACCGCGCCCTCCCGCTCTGCCTCATCCTCTTCGCCGTCCCGGCCACCGCCCAGGAGCGGGAGCGGACCCTCGTCCGGGCCTCCGACGCCGCGGCCCTGAAGGCAGCTCTCGAGGCGGCGCCAGACAACGTCGGACTCCGCATCCGATGGGTGCAGGCTCTGCTCGGCGAGGGGCAGAAGGACACCTCCCGGGCGAGGCAGAAGGCCGTGCTCGAGACCGTGACCGGGGAGTGGAGGCGGCTCGCGGAGCTGAACCCGGAGCTGGCGCTTCCGCACCGCGCGCTGGCGGGCGACGCCATGGCGCGGCGTCGCTTCGAGGAGGCTCTCGGGCATCTCGATGAGGTGATCCGCCGGTCGCCCCGGGACGTGGAGGTGCGCCGCTGGAAGGTCACGGCGCTGTTCCGGCTCCGGCGCCACGCCGACGCGGCTGCCTGCCTCGTCGAGTGGATCTCGGGCGGCCCGCTTCCGAAGTTCGGAACGATGTCCGGCTTCATCTCCGGACTCGTCATCGATGCGGCGATGCGGGAGGCGCTCCATGCCGCCCTCGAACGGGCCGTGGCCGCGGAACCACGCCACGTCCAGCTCCGTCTCTACCTCGCATCGCTGAAGCTCGAGAACGCCGAGGCCGAAGCCGCGTGGAAGCTCATGCACGAGGCCGAGCGTCTCGGTCTCTGCAGCGACTTCAACGGGGACCGCCACGCCTTCGTCCAGATCCTCGACAAGCGGTCGGCGGAGCATGGCGATCCGGCGGCCTTCGGGGGACGGAACCTCGCGGAGCTGCGCCGGCTCGCGCGGGAGTTTCCCGATCACCTCGGCCTCACGTTCCGCCTCGCGCGGCAGCTCGAGGCCGCGGCGCTGAAGGACAGGGCCGATGGCGGCGACGCCGCCGCGGCCGCCGGACTGAAGGAAGCGGAGGATCTCTACACGGCCCTCGTCCCGAAGCTCGGGGATCCGAGCATCGTGGAACTCCGGCTTGGTTTCATGGCCATGGACCGGAAGGCCTGGCCGGAGGCCGCGGCGCATTTCCGTGCCGCCTTTCGGAGCCGTCCCCACTACGTCGCGGCCCAGGCGTTCGAGACCGAGGCTCGGGCACGGATGAACGACGTGGACGGGGCCCTGGCGGCCCTCGTCCCCTTCATCGAGCGGATCGACCTCCTCGACAGCGTCGTCAGGCTCATGAAGGGTTGGATCGCGGACCCGGCGGCGCGCGGGAAGCTCCTGTCCGCCCTCGAGTCCGCCGTCGCCGCCCGCCCGAAGAACCCCTGGCTCCGGCTCCACCTCGCCGCGGCCCTCCATCTCGCGGGCGAGAAGGAGAAGGCCTGCCGCGCGGCCCTCGAAGCCGAATGGGCGGGCCTCGCCGGCAGCGATGGCGCGCCGCATCCCCTCATCGTCGCCGTGCTCGACGGGAAGCCCCTCGAGCCGAAGCCGACCCCCGATGAGGGCCTCACGGACGGGGACGGGACGTCGAAGTAGCGCTCCGGATCCGGAGCGTCACCGGGCGCGGGTGCCGCCGGCGTCGCCCCCGGGGTCGGCCGTCGGGGCGGGCGAGCGGAGCTCCCCGGCCTCCCGGAACCGGAAGAGTCCCTGGGGCCCGACCCACGTCACGCCGTAGATGAAGCCGTCGTCGCCCTCGATGAGCTCGCCGATGAACTGCCGGTGGCCGATGTGCTCGTGGGAGCCGAGCGTGGCGCCGGCGGTGACCGCCCCCGCGCGAATCCAGCCCCGCATGATGTCGTAGAAGATGAGACGACCCGTGAGCCGTCCGGCGTAGCGATCGCCGCCCCGCGCCTCGTAGATGGGGCCGGCGGCGGCGGAAAGGCGGGTCTCGCCGTTGTAGTCGGGGTCGTCGACGGCGAAGTCCCGCTTGAGGCTCCAGTGGACGAGGGGGTCCACGCAGGGCGAAGTTCCGAGGGGGCCGTCGCTGGTGGCGGAGCGCCCCCACCCGAAGTCGGCGAACCCCCCGCGCCAGACATTGACCTCCTCGTGGACCGCGCCCACGTCGCCGAACCAGAGGTCCTTCCCCCCATGCAGGAAGCCCCGGAAGGGCGCACGAAGGCCCACGGCTGCGATCTCGGGACGGAGCCTCGGATCGGTGCCGCGGGGGTTGTCGTCAGGGACGTCGTATCCGCCCTCGGGGCTCCGCCGAGGTCGGATCCTGAGGAGCTTTCCGTTCAGGTCCGTCGGATCCTGGGACAGCTCGGGCCGCTCGGCGTCTCCGACGGCGATGAGCAGGGTCTTGTCGGGGAGGAACTCGAGGATCCCGCCCATGTGGTAGGGGTGTGGCGGCGAGCGCCGCGAGATCGTGATGACGTTCGTCCGCGAGGCGAGGATCGAGGCGGGATCCCCGGTCCACTGGAAGCGGTCGAGGAGGACGTTCTCGTCCTTCTTGTCGGCGTACCAGACGTAGAGGAAGCGGTTCGCGGCGAAATCCGGATCGAGGACGACGCCGAGGGTGCCGAGGTCGCCGTGGGCATAGCCGCCCTCGATGTGCACGGACGTGATGCGTCCCGGGAAGGCTCGCGCGCCAGCCGCAAGGCCGTCGCTGCCCGCGGGGAAGCTCTCGAGAGCGCGGTCGTAATGCGCGAGATGGCCGTCGCGACCGAGGATGAAGAAGCCGCCTCCGCCGGGGACTCGTCGGATCTGCAGGGGAAGGGGCGGCACGCGGGGCGGGTCGACGAGGAGGTACTCGGCGGCGACGGCAAGGGGCGCGGGCGTGGAGGTCGCCGCCGGCCCAGGCGCACCCGGGTCGGGCTCTCCACCGCAGGCGGCGAGGATCAGCGTGGCGAGAAGAAGGATCGGGCGGGCACGGTCGGATCGCATGCGGACTCCGGGGCAGGGTCAGTCGTTGCCGTCGCTGCCGGACCCCGAGCGGGCGGAGGATGGGGGGAGGGATCGCACCCACCGCTCGAGGACGGCGATTCCGGTCTCGTCGGCCGACTGTGCCCCGACGGGCGGCATGCGGACGACCCGACCATCACCGCTCCGGAACGATCCGGCCACGAGCCGGAGCAGGGCGCTCCCTTCCGGATCGCCGGGGACGACGACGGGCGGATCGCCCTGTTTGCCGAAGCGGCCGGGGCGCGTCGTGAGGACGGAGACGGCGGCCCGGTGCGGGCGCAGGTCGAGGGGCGAGCCGATCGCCACGGAGCGGCGGGAGTTGTGGCAGTGGCTGCAGTTGGCGGCGAGCCAGCCGAGGGCGTCCCGCTCCACATCCGAGGGGGCTTCGATGCCGGCGCGGACGGGACGTTCGTTCCCGGCTTCGATCTTCCCCTCGGCCTCGAGATCGGCGAGAAGCGCGTCGTCGAGCTGCCAGGGCGTGAAGCCGGCGACGGAGTCCGCGGCTCCGGCGTGGCACTGGATGCACGCCGTCCGCCCGGGGACGACGTGATGGACGCCCGAGGCGGGGAACTTCACGGGGATCATCTGATCGAAGCCGTCGGTGAGGACGGCCTCATCCTGGGCGTCCGTCCAGACGTAGGCGCCGAAGATCCAGCGGCCGGACATCCGGTGCATGAGGCGCGATTCGATGCGCCGTCCGCTGTCGCCGTGGACGAAGGTCTGGAGGAAGGTCGAGCCGTCGGGGAAGAGGAACGATCCGTCGGCCGCCACCGCAAGACGGCCGCCGGCCGGAAGGAAAGCGTGGCGCACGGCCGTGGCTCCGTCGCACCAGTGAGGCCACCGGACCTTGTAGGCGAAGCCGCCCGCCGCGGCCGCGAGGGTCCGGATGTCGGCGAAGAGGCCGGTTTCCGAGAGTCGCCCGGGGAGTTTCGCGCCGAGAGTCACGATGACGGCGGGCGTGCCGGGAGGGGCCGTGCCACCGGAGCACCCGGCGAGGGTTGCGGCAGCGGCGGCCAGCGCTGCGCACATGAGGTGCGCGAAGCGCACCCGGGCTTGCGTCTGGGTCGGGAGTGCCATGGTGGGTCGGAGGGCCTCGATCGTCCCCAGCAGAATGCCCCCGCCCCGTGAACGGGGCGTGAAGGCGGGTGGAGGCTTGGGAGAACCTCCCGTCAAGGCGCGGGGGCGGCATCGCCCGCGTGAAGAGCCCCGGGAATGTGCATGACCCGGACAATTCACGAATGCCGAGCCGTCAGAGCGGTCTTCTCCGGCCGGGACTTCGTCAGAGCTCGTCGCCGACTCACTCCGCAGGGTCGACTCCTCGCCCTTCCTCGTCGCGGTTCGGAGAATCCTCGCTGATGCAGCGAAGCGCGCGATTCCGGCCGCCAGGGCCGAAACCGCGCGCCTTTCAACTTCCCCGGCTCGTCTTCGTGGATCATCCGGGATAAGACTCGGGGACGACAGCGGCGGCGTCTGCGGCCCGCGGGGTCCATCGCCGCCGGTCGCCGGGCTTTCGGCCATGCACCGGAACGGTTCGTTCACACAGCGCATCGTCGAGGTCTTCCTCCGGGGGAATCTCTCCGTCCTCCTCATCGCCTTCTCGCTCGCCGTGGGCGCCATCGCCCTCCTCACGACGCCGCGCGAAGAGGAACCCCAGATCGTCGTGCCCATGGCCGACGTCCGGATCCGGGCGCCGGGACTTTCGGCCGAGGAGGTGGAGCGGCAGATCGCGACGCGCCTCGAAAAGCTCCTCTACCAGATCGACGGCGTCGAGTACGTCTACTCCATGTCGCGGGCCGGGCTCGCCATCGTCACCGTCCGCTTCTTCGTGGGCGAGGACCGGGAGGCCTCGCTCGTCAAGATCTACAACAAGGTCCTCTCGAACATCGATCAGGTTCCGGCGGACGTGGCCGACTGGGTCGTGAAGCCGGTGGAGATCGACGACGTCCCCATCGTCAGCGTGACCCTCGCGAGCCGCGATCCGGAGCAGGTAGATGACGCCGGACTCCGGCGCCTGGCCGAGGAGGTCGAGATCCGTCTCCAGGGCATCCGTGACGCGAGCCGGACGACCGTCATCGGCGGGCGGCCCCGGATCGTGCGCGTGGAGATCGATCCCGAGGCCCTGGCTGCGCGGCGGACGTCGGCCCTCGAGGTGGCGTGGGCCCTCGGTGTCTCCAATCTCACGGTCAGGGCCGGGCGGTTCGATCAGAACGACCGGAACATCCTCGTGGACGCGGGCACGTTCCTCGGCGGCCGGGATGCCTTGCCGAATGTCGTCGTGGCCGTGATCGACGGGGCGCCCGTATCCCTGAAGGACGTGGCGCACATCCACGACGGGGGCGACGAGGCCTCGTCGTACTGCTGGTATGCCGAAGGCTCCGGCGGGGCGGCGGAGCCGGGCGGCGGGGAGAACGGCGGGATGCCGGGTTTCCTGCCGGCGGTCCACGTTGCGGTGGCGAAGAAGAAGGGGACGAATGCCGTCACCGTGGCGCGCGAGGTCGAACGGTCCATGGAGAAGCTCTCGCCGTCCCTGCTTCCGTCCGCCGTCACCTGGCGGATCACGAGGAACTGGGGCGAGACGGCTGACGCGAAGGTCGACGAGCTCGTCGAGGGGCTTCTCGTGGCGATCCTCATCGTCATCGGCCTCATCGCCGTCACGCTGGGGGGCCGGGAGGCCATCGTCGTCGTCGTGGCCGTGCCCATCACCTTCGCCCTCACGCTCTTCGTGAACCAGCTCGCGGGCTACACGATCAACCGCGTGACGCTCTTCGCTCTCACCCTCGCACTGGGCCTCGTCGTCGACGATCCCATCGTGGACGTCGAGAACATCTTCCGCCATCTCCGGATGCGGCGCGAGTCCCCCTTCCGTGCCGTTCTCACGGCCGTCAACGAGGTGCGGCCGCCCATCATCCTCGCCACCCTGGCCGTCATCGTCTCCTTCGTTCCGCTCTTCTTCATCACGGGCATGATGGGCCCCTACATGCGGCCCATGGCCTTCAATGTCCCCGTGGCCATGCTCATGAGCCTCGTCGTCGCCTTCACGATCACGCCGTGGCTCAGCTTCCACATGCTCCGGGGCGCGCACGGGAGGCGGGACGGCGGCGCCGCGTCCGGGGCGGGGCTCACCGAGCGGATCTACACGGCCGTCCTGCGGCCCTTTCTCCGTTCGAGGGTCCTGGCCGTCATCCTGCTCGTCCTGATGGCCGCCCTCATGGGGTTCGCCGTGTGGCTTGCGGCGGACCGCCGCGTGCCGCTCAAGATGCTTCCGTTCGACAACAGGAACGAACTCCAGCTCGTCATCGATCTGCCCGAGGGCGCGTCCCTCGAACGCACGGATGCCGCGGCGAGGGCGCTCGCGCGACATCTGCTGGGGGTCGCGGAGGTCCGGGATGTCACCGTGTACTCCGGCCTCGCGTCGCCCATGGACTTCAATGGGATGGTGCGCCACTACTATCTGCGGGAGGGGCCGGAGGTCGCCGAAGTCCGTGTGAACCTCGTCGACCGGAAGCTGCGAGCCGCCCAGTCGCACGAGATCGCGCTGCGTCTCAGGAGCGACCTCGAGGAGATCGCCGCGGAGTTCGACGCGAATCTGAAGATCGTGGAGGCGCCCCCGGGCCCGCCGGTCATATCGACGATCACGGCGGAGGTCTACGGCGACGAAGGCGTCCCCTGGGCGCGGTTCTGCGAGGCCGCGGAGACCGTCGCGGCGCGGCTTCGCCGCGAGCCTCTGGTCTGCGATGTGGACACGTCGGTGGAAGCCCGGCGGAGCCGCTGGATCTTCGAGACGGACCGGGAGAAGGCGGCTCTCTCCGGGGTCTCCACGGAGGATATCGCCCGGACGATGGAACTCGCCCTCTCGGGGCGGGAGGTCGGGCGCGTCCATGTGCCTGACGAGGTCAATCCGCTGCGGCTCGTGCTCCGGCTGCCGCGGGACGCGCGCTCGTCCATCGAGGCCCTGGCGGCGCTGCCGGTGAAGGGGCGGCCCGGCATCGCCCAGGTCCACGAGAAGAGCGGGCTCTCGGCGGCGCCGATACCCATCGTCCGGATCGGCGAGCTCGGCCGGTTCCGCGAGACGGCGGAGGACCCGGCGATCTGGCACAAGAATCTCCGGCGCGTGGCCTGGGTCTTCGCCGAGGTCGCGGGGCGCGCGCCGGCGGAGGCCATCCTCGACGTGGAGGCGGATCGGGGGAAGGTCGGGTCGGCGCCGGCCGCCGGAGAGCCGCGACCGCCGGGGGAGCGGTCCTTCCTGAGGATGGGGGGCGGGGATCCCTGGCGCCTGCCGCCGGGCACCAGCGTCGTCTGGAACGGGGAAGGGGAGTGGAAGATCACGGTGGACGTCTTTCGCGATCTCGGGATCGCCTTCGCCGCCGCCTGCGCGGGGATCTACCTCCTTCTCGTCCTGCAGACCCGGTCCTACGCGATGCCGCTCATCCTCATGATCTCGATCCCGCTCACGATCATCGGGATCATGCCGGGCTTCTGGTGGCTGAATCAGGTGGGGGAGCGCAGCGTCGGACCCTGGCCGAACCCCGTGTTCTTCACGGCGACGGCCATGATCGGCATGATCGCCCTGGCGGGCATCGCCGTTCGCAATGCCATCCTGCTCATCGAGTTCGTCCATGACGCCCTGCGGGGCGGCGCGACGCTGCAGGCCGCCCTCGAGGCCTCCGGCGCCGTGCGCTTCCGGCCCATCTTCCTCACGGCCGGGACGTCGATGCTGGCGGCCGTACCCATCACCCTCGACCCGATCTTCTCGGGTCTTGCCTGGGCGCTGATCTTCGGACTCGTGGTCTCCACGGCCTTCACGCTGCTCGTCATCCCCGTGACCTACGATCTCGTCTACCGGCGCCGGCCGGGCCATGGCCTGCCGGAGTTGCCGGAGGGGGCGGAGCCGCCGGAGGCGGGCGCTGTCGCGGCGCCCCGGGGGCCGGCGGCGCCCGGCGGCAGCGCGGAGGGTCCCGAAGGAGTCGCGCCATGAAGCGGAAGTTGCTGTCCACGGTCCGCAGGGTCGCCGCCCTGCTCGTGAGCGCCGCGGCGCTGGTCCTCGCCATCGCCTGGATGGCCGGGGCGTTCCGGGAGAAAGTCCTTCCCGGGCGCGCGGAGTCCCGGGGCGCCACCGCTGCCCCGGATGCCCCGGTCGTTCCCCTCGAAATCCGCGTGGAACCCATCCACGAGGAGGCCCCGGGAGCCGTCCAGTCCTCCCGCCGCACGGCGGTCTCGTCGCGAATCCTCGCCTCGATCCGGGAGATCCGGGTGAACGCCGGCGACGTCGTGAAGGCTGGGGACCCGCTCGTCCTGCTCGACGACCGGGACATCCGCTCCCGGATCCAGCAGGCGGAGCACGCGCTCCGGAGCGCCGAGGCCGTGGAGGCGCAGGCACGCGTGGAGTTCGAACGGCAGAAGAAGCTCTTCGCCGACGGCGTGGCGTCGAAGAGCGCCTGCTGGGCCGCCGAGGCGTCGGCCCGGGTGGGCCTCGCGGAGGTGGAGCGCGGCCGGAAGGCCCTCGAGGAGGCGCAGATCCTCGCGAGCTTCGCCACGATCACGGCGCCCGTGGATGGCCGCGTCGTCGAACGGCTCGCCGAGCCCGGCGACACGGCGTCGCCGGGAGTCATCCTGCTCCAGATCTACGACCCAGCCTCCCTCCAGCTCACGGCAGCCGTTCGCGAGTCCCTCGCGGCCAGGCTCCGCGTCGGCGACCCGGTTCGCGTGCGCATCGACGCCCTCGGAAGCGATCTCGACGGGAGCGTCGCGGAGATCATCCCCCAGGCCGAGGTGGGGTCGAGGGTCTTCCGGGTGAAGGTCAACCTTCCGCCGCGCGCGGATCTCTACACGGGGATGTCGGGCCGCCTCGTTCTGAAGAGCGGGGAGCGTGCCATGATCCTCGTTCCCGAGGCCGCCGTGACCATGATCGGCCAGAACCGCTTCGTGACCGTCGTTGCTTCCGACCGGTCCCTCGACCGCCGTCTCGTGACGCTCGGCCGCCCGCGGCCGGATGGACAGGTGGAAGTCCTGAGCGGGCTCGCCGCGCGGGAGCGGATCCTCCTCACGACGGCTCCGTCGCCACGCTGAACCGGACCTCCGGCGCGGGACGGCGGCGATCGGAAACGGAGATTCGATGATGGTGGAGAGGATCTGGTTCGACCACGCCCGCGAGCTCGACTTCGTGGCGTGCGTCACGGCGAGCAGGGCGGAGGGCGAGTGTCTCCGGGTCGAGCTCGACCGCACGGCGTTCTACCCGACGTCCGGAGGGCAGCCCCACGACACGGGATTCATCGGCGACCGGCGCGTGACGGACGTCGTTGCCGTCGGGGACCGCATCGTCCATGTCCTCGAGGGGACATCGCCCGTGAAACCGGGCACGATCGTCGAGGGGCGCGTGGACAGCGACCGCCGCCGCGACCACACGCAACAGCACTCGGGCCAGCATCTCCTCTCGCGGGCGGCGCGCGCCCTTGAGGGCGCCTCCACGGTGGGCTTCCATCTTGGGACCGACGTCGTGACGGTCGATCTCGACCCGGCGCCGGAGCGTCCGGAGGAGTTCCT
>CAYQRN010000089.1:0-17465 GCA_964419995.1 uncultured Planctomycetia bacterium | reverse complement strand
GGCCCAGGGCGGCGGATCAGACACCAGCAAGGTCCGCGACGCCGTCTCCAGGATCGAAGAGGATCCGCCCGCGGGCGATCCGCGCGGGCGGGTCCGGCAGGAGCCGGAGGAGGGAGAGGGCCGTCACGGATTTCCCCGACCCGGACTCGCCGACGAGCGCGAGGGCCTCCCCGCGCTCGACGTCGAAGGACACGCCGTCCACGGCGCGCGCCACGCCCTCCGGCACGTGGAAGCTCACGGCGAGATCCCGCACGCTCAGCAGCACGGCGCCCTCTCTCCGCCCGGGCGGGAGCCGGCGCTCCCGCCGGCGGACAGCTCCGGTGCGGTCGGGCGACCGGCGGTCCCGGCGCTCATCCCGGCCGCCCTCCCGGAACCGGCATCGAGCGAGACGCGGAGCGCCTCGCCGAGCGCGTGGAGCGAGAGCACGAGGAGGAACAGGAGAGATCCGGGGAGGACGACGAGGTGGAGGTGGTCCGGGACGGCGTCACGGCCCTGCCTCAGGATCTCGCCCCACGAGGGCGCGGGCTCGACGACGCCGATGCCGAGGAAGCTCAGCGCCGCCTCGGCGAGCACGGCGCCCGCCACGCCGAAGGCCGCGTTGACGATGACGGGCGGCAGGGCCGCCGGGAGGGCGTGGACCACGAGCACCCGGAGCGGCCCGGCGCCGAGCGCCCGGGCGGCGACGATGTGGTCCGCCTCCCGAAGGCGCTGCATCTCGGCCCTCACGAGGCGCGCCGGCACGGTCCATCGGATGAGCACGAGCAGGAGCACGAGGGTGAGGAGGCCGGGCTTCACGAGGGCGAAGAGCACGAGGACCGTGAAGAGGGCCGGGAACGCCATGGTCACCTGGATGAGCCACGAGATGATCGCGTCGGCCCGTCCGCCCCGGAGGCCGGCGATCGCCCCGAGGAGGATGCCGATCACGGACGAGGCGAGCACGGCCAGGAACCCGACGGTGAGGCTCGACCGCGTTCCGTGGATGAGCCGCGCCGTCACATCCCGACCGTCACGGTCCGTGCCGAGGAGATGCCCGTCTCCCCGGCCGGGCGCCGCGTAGCGTCGGGCCGGATCCGTGGCATCCGGCGAGAAGGGGATGGGCGCGGACAGCGTTCCGGAGGGCGCGGCGCGCAGGGCATCGAGGTCGTAACGGGCCCGCACGTTCCGGGCCTCGCGCGACGGGGCGACAACCGCCGTGAGGAGGGCTGCAAGGACCGCTGCCGCCGCGACGGCGATGCGGAGCCGGCCCGCGAGACGGCGCGCGAGGACGCCGAGAACGGCGGCGGCCCCGCCGCCGAGCCAGGCGAGATCCACCGCGGTGAGGGCCTCGATCGCCGGCGAGACGCGCCGGTCTCCAGCGACGGCGAGGAGGGGCGCCGACGTGGCGAGGAAGGGAGCGAGGCAGGCGACGATTCCGAGGAAGACGAGGAAGGCGCAGGCCGCCCGGACCGCCAGTCCCCTTCCCGCACCCCGGAACGTTCGCCGCCCGCCCGTCATGCGCGGCGCGCCCTCGGATCGAGCCAGGCTCCGAGGACGTCGGACAGGGCGTAGCCGACGAGCGTGAGGACGGCGACGAGCGTGATGATGGCCATGGCCACGGGAACGTTGCGTTCGAAGGCGGCCTGGAAGGCCAGATCCCCCATTCCCCGGATGCCGAAGACGCTCTCGACGACGACGGCGCCACCCACGAGCTGCGGCAGCATGGCGCCGAGGAGGACCAGCGGGGCGATGACGCCGTTCCGGAATCCGTGGCGCCAGAGGACTCGGCGCTCCGGGAGGCCGCGGGCGCGGGCCGCGAGGATGAAGTTCTGCCCGAGGACCTCGAGCATCGAGGCCCGTGTCATGCGCGACAGCGTCGCGACGCCGGCGTAGGAGAGGCATGCCACGGGCAGGACGAGATGGAAAGCCGTGTCGAGGGCGTAGGTCGTGAAGCCGGCGCGCCCCGCCTCCCAGGCGCTCCGGATCCCGGGATCGTGGAGCCCGGTGAGGGGGAAGATCGCGATGCCCCGCTCCGAGGCGAGGCAGAGGATGGCCGCCGTGGCGGCGCAGAAGTCGGGAAGCGCGAAGCCGAGGGAGGAGACGAGTCCGGCGATCCTGTCCCGCCAGGTCCCGGCGCGCCGCGCCCAGGCGACGCCGAGGGGGAGAGCCAGGACGTAGATGACGAGGAGGGCGAGAGACTGGAGAAGCAGCGTGGGGGGCAGGCGCTCGGCGAGGATCCCGGACACGGGCCGCCGGTCCGCCGACATGGAGTCGCCGAAGTCGAACCGGAGGATCCGGGAGAGCCAGCGGGCGTACCGGGTCTCGGTGACGGCGTGGAGGACCCTGCGGGCGCCGCGGATCTCGGTGAAGACCGGCGCGTTGTCCCGCCACCACGCGGCGATCTCCCGTTCCTGCCGTCGGAGTTCGGAGAGGGCCTCCGGAGACAGGGTTCCGTCCGCCCGCGGCGCCGGGCTCCGGAACGTCACGTCCGCCCCCCCGTGCTCGCGGAGGAGCGTGGCGATGTCGGCACGGAGACCGGAATCGCCGGCGCCGAGGAGGTCGGGCATGAGCTCCGGCACGAGGAGCGCACCGAGATGCCGGATCTCCGGCTCGAGGGCCCGGCGCGCGACCGGACTCCCGGCCCGGCGATAACGTTCCGCTGCGGCGGCGGCGGCAGCGGCGGACCGGGTGTCCGCCGTAGCGGCAGCGCCGGCGGCCACGGCCTCCGGCGTCGAGTCGGCCGGAAGCCCGAGAAGCACCGCCAGCGCCGAGGTCGCGGCACGGCGCCCGCGGGTTTCCGGCATCCCGGGAAGTCGGGGCGCCGCTTCCCGCACGGCGAGGCCGCCGAGCCGGCAGAGCCCGGCGAGAGCGCCCAGTGCCGCGTCCGCGTCCGCGCGGAACCGCTCGAGCAGAAGTCCCTCGCGGCCGGCCGCGAGGGCGACGATCTCCGCGTCGGGAAGGAAGGGATCGCGCTCCACGGCACGCCGGCCGAGCAGGGCCGTCAGGACGGACGCGCGCTCCCCCTGAAGACCGGCGGCGGCCCTGTCGGCGGCCAGTACGGCTTCCCGCAGAGCGTCAGCCACGACGCTGCGGCGATCCGCCGGCGAGACGTTGATGAGCGGTGGAAGATGGAGTCCGTAGAGGCGGCGGATCTCCGCGAGGGCCCCGGCCGACGGGGCGAAACGGGAGTCCGACGGATCGGACGAGAAGGCGACGGACGGGTCCGACGGCAGGAGATGGAAGAGGCCGAAGGTCACGAACGTGATGCCGAGGAACGCGGCGGCCGCCGAGAGAAGCCTCCGGAGAAGCCACGGGATCATGGCGTCTTCCCGCCGCGGCGCGCGTCCCCGGCGGGACGGGGAGATCTCAGTTCCACAGGTCGCGCTTCACGAAGTCCCACCACCGGAGGCCGACCTTGTGGACCCGGACGTTGGCCCACTGGCGCGACACGAGCGCGCCGCCCACCTGCTGGAGCAGGAAGGTGCACGGCTGCTCCTCGTCGAGGATCCGGTGCAGCTCCCGGTTGAGCGCGTGGCGCTCCTCCGGCTCATCCGCCGCCCGCAGCCGATCGAGAACCCGGTCCGCCGCCGCCGACCGGAACGCCACGACGTTGTCCCCCTCGCGGTCGGCCTCGCCCGAGTGCCACTGCGGCGCCGGGTCGGGATCGATCCAGTCGAGGCTCCAGAGGAGGATCATCGCGTCGTAGTCATGGCGCCGGATGCGCGGGATGAGGACATTGAAGTCCACGCGCTCGACGTCCACCGTGATGCCGGCGACGCCCGCCTTCTCCACGAACTGCGTCACGAAGGGATCGACCCATGTCGTGTTCTCGGCCGGGCGCAGGAGCGTGAAGCGGAGAGGCCGGCCGTCCCGCTCGAGGAACCCCCGCTCCGAGAGGCTGAATCCGGCCTCGGCGAGCAGGGCCCGGGCGCGGTCCGGCGCGAAGGGCAGAGGCGCGATGGATCCGTCGTAGTCCCGCGTCCGGGGATCGAAGGGTCCGGTGACGACGCGGCCCCGTCCGTGGTAGTAAGTCGAGAGGATGAGGTCGCGCGGAACGAGGTGCGTCATGGCGCGCCGCACACGGGGGTCCCCGAAGAGGGGATGAGGACGCCGGCGCGCGGGATCCGCGGGATCCACGTTGTTCCAGCCGATGAAGCTGTACTGCGGGAGGAGGATGTCGGCCGCGTGGAACCTCTCCCGGATGACGGGATCGCGAAGCAGCGCCTCGAGCTGGTCCGCGGCGGCGACGGAGACCGAGAGCACGTCGCGCCGGAGGAGTTCGCCGATCCGGGTGCGGTCGCGTTCGTAGTGGTACCGGAACGTCTCGACGTAGAAGGGGCGCGTCGGGTAGGGGGCGTTCCTGTACTCCGGGCGGAGCTCGAGGACGAGCTCGCCGTCGTCGAACCTGACGACCCGGTAGGGACCGTAGGTGGGATGGCGGTCGACGCGGTTCAGCCGTTCCGGATCGTCGGGGAGGGCGTGGGCCGGCGCGATGGGGAAGTCGAGGCCGAAGGCGGCCACGGCGCGGAAGTACCGGTGGCGCCACGTGACGCGGAACCGGTGGTCGTCGAGGGCCTCCACGGAGGCCACGGCGTCGATGGCGGCCTTCTTCCCCCGGGCCGAGAGGGTCCGGGCGTCGGAGAGCATCCGGAAGGAGAAGACGACGTCCCGCGTCGTGAGCGGCACCCCGTCTTCCCAGGTGATGTCATCCCGGAGGACCCAGTCGTGGACGAGGCCGCCGGCGGACAGGGCGGGGAGGTTCTTCGCGAGGCAGGGCTCGAGCTCGAGCGTCTCGTCGTCGAAGAAAAGGAGCGGAGGCGAGAGGAAATACCAGTGGATGCGCTCCGCCTCGCCGTCCGGCCGCTTGAAGATCGAGAGGCTCCCGGTGCGGCGGGGCCTGTCGTAGGCGAGCGTCCCCCCGACCCATCCGGGGCGAAAGGGCGCCGCCCGCAGATCCCGCCAGGGCTCACCCGACAGGGAGGCGGCGGCGTGCCGCGACGTCGCGGCGGCAGCCCGCGTCTCCGGCTGGGCGACGGCCCCCTGCGGCGCAACCGCGAGGGCCATCGCGCCGAGGAAGAGCGCCCGGGTCGTCCGGCACATGACGCGCATGAGGTAGTGTGGTGCGTCACACATACCGTTACATATCCCGAAGAGGACCAGATTCACTTGCTCCATCTCGCCGGATCTTCTCGCGCGGGGCTTCGTTGCTCGCCCTCCCCACAACCCATCCAGGGTTGCTTCCGGGCTCGCGCCTCGCCCCGCACGAGAATCTCTCGGCGAATATGTTCGCATCTGTGTGACACACCACACTAGCGGAGCTCTGTCGGGCAGGTCGCCCGATTCTAACCCGGACAATCCACGAATGCCGAGCCGCCGGAGCGGTCTTCTCCGGCCGGGACTTCGTCAGGGCTCGTCGCGGCTCGGAGAATCCTCGCTCAAGCAGCGAAGCGCGCGAACCCGGAGCGGAAGGAAGGTCCGGAGACGGTCCGGGGAACTCGCCGGCTCCCCGGACCGCCCGGATGTCCGGGGGCTACTGGACCGTGAAGTCGTTGGAACCGCCGGGCGTCCAGGTGGCCGTGAGGCCGAGGTTGAAGGGGTTGGCGTAGGGCGGGGTCATGGCCTGGTAGAGGGCCTGGCCGGCTCCGCCCGCCGTGGGCGTGATGACCCCGCCAGCCGCGAAGACCACCGGCGCCGCCGCGCTCGTGTTCAGTCCCGGCGTGACGCCCACGATCGCCGGCAGCGACGCCGCGCCCATGGTCGTCCACGTCGTCGTGAAGGCGCCGGTGCTCTGGAGGGTGCAGGTGAACGTGTTGATGTTGGCCTGGAGGTACTCCGAGGCGTTGTTCCAGTTGATGGTCAGTCCTCCCGGCGTCTCCTGCGTCACGATGGAGATGGGGCCCCCGGGGATCACGCCTCCGCAGCCCGCGAGAGAGTTCATGCAGAAGTCGGTGAAGAAGACCCCGATCCTCGGGGAGCTGGCGAGGAAGTCCGCCTGGAGTCCGCTGAAGGCCGCCGCGCCGATGGGGTAGGTGCCGAAGGAGACCCAGCCGTTCGTGCTGATGACGCACTCGGCGTAGGTCGCGCCGTAGAACGGGAACGTCATGTTCCAGAAGCGATGGAGGATGGCGGTCTCATCGCCGGGATCGTTGAACGTGGCCGTCTCCACGGCAAACGAGGACTGCGTGTTGATCCAGTTGGCGGCGGAGAGTGTGTAGCCCGACGCGCTCGCCGAGTCGGCTCCGATGACCTGCCACCCCTTCGTCCCCGTCGGAGCCGACGGGCTCACGACGCCCACGAACTCCCAGAAACCGACGATGTCGGTGACCGCGAGGTAGTCGAAGATGGTCGTCGGGACGACGCCGTTCAGGATCACCGCCGGGAGTGGCGACAGCGAGAGATCGACGAACCCGTAGCCCGTCACGGGCACGGACGGGCCCGTGTTGCCGTAGAGGAGGATGAAGGGCGCGACGGGGTTGTTCGTCGTGATGAGGACATCGAGGAACGACCCGCGGTAGGCGTTGGCCTGGACCGGGTAGGTCGTGGCCGAGGCGGCGAGCGGGTTCGTGTTGATGAGGAGCGAGACGTTGCCGTTGGGCTGAGGCTGGGCCGTCGCCGGGGCGGCGGCGAGAAGAAGCACTGCGGCCGACGCCACGACGCGTCCCGTGAAGGTCATCCGATGCATCCGATCGTTCTCCGGTTCGTCCGGGAGGGAGATGGACCCCGACGGCCGATCGCCCGGCCATGTCGGGACGGAGCGGTTCCCTCGTCACCGTCCGCCGCATGCCCTGCTGCCCGTCGTCTTGAAGCGGTTGAGGACCGGAGACTCTTCGATCGGAGCGGAACGGGAGACCCGGCAGCCCCCTTCCGGGGCCGATCCGGGCTACCAGCGTTCGCGTCCATCATAGTCAGGAATGGTAGCGCGGGTCAAGACTTCCCGGACGTATCCGGAAAAGGGCCGAGAGTTTGCATCGACGTCCCCCCAGTCGGTATGATGCGGCCGCTGCACTGCCCGAAGCTCGTCGTGAAGCTCAGGAAGGAAACCGGACGGCCCCGCGGCCCCAGGGCCGCCGAGGGTCCGTCTGCCGGTTCGAACGGACGGGAACGGAATCCGGCGTGACCGCGGGTGGACGTCTTCCCGCGGCGTGGCTCCCGTTCACGACCACGCTCACGCAAAGGAGTCAGAGAGAGATGCGCGATCGCAGAATCCTCGTCGCGGCGCTGCTTGCGCTGGTCGTCTGCCCCGTCGTCCTCGGGCAGGCCCAACCCAATTCCGCGTCGGCGAACATGCAGTGGAACGCCAACGACCCGGCGTTCACGGGCCCCTATCCCCTCACGCTCGGCGTGAACGCGGGCGCCCCCCTCACGCTCAACATCACGGACAGCAACGGCAGCCAGCCGTTCCTCATCATCTACGGGACGCTCCAGACGCCCGGTCAGACCGTGGGCACGGGGAACGTCCTCGACGTGAGCCTCGCGTCTCCGGTCTCGGTGCTCCTCAACGGCGTCACCGACCCCACGGGCGCGCAGAGTCCCCTGAACGCCTTCGCCTTCACCAACGGCGCTGGGAACTTCGACCTCTTCACGGCGGTGCCCTTCAACCATCCGACCGGCGTCCTCGGTCTCTCGGGCGGCACCTTCCAGGCCGCAGTCGGCGACCCGGCCGGTCTGCCGATCTCCGGCGGCATCACGCTCACGGCCGCCACGACGATCAGTGTCACCGCCGTCGCCCCGGGGACCCTTCCGCTCGGCGCCGAGGCCCAGGTGGCCGTGAGCTTCCAGAGCGGCATGACGTTCAGCTTCTACGGCCAGACCCACAGCAGCATGAACGTGATCGACAACGGCCTCGTCGGCTTCGGCGACATGTCGGCCCTCCTTGCGCTCGGGCCCAACGTCAACGGCGCCACGGCGCTCGGCGTCTCGACGCAGATCCTCGGCCTCGCCTCCGCGATCCCCGCGAACGTGGGCGTCCATGCGGACTGGCTCACGACCCTCGGCGGCGGCACCGGCTCGATCCAGGTCATCCAGGACGTCAACAACCAGGAGGTCAGCGTCTTCTGGATCAACGTGACGCAATCGGGCACCGGCGGAGCGCCTCAGGAGTCCTTCTCCCTGAAGCTCTACATGGACGGCCACGCCACGAGCCCCGGACAGGTGGACATCGTCTCCACGTCGTCGGCCACCGTGCTCACGAACTTCGCCCGCTCGTACGGGATCTCGCCCGGCGGCAGCGGCACCGTGTCGAACAGCGTCGTGACGACCCCCGGCGGCGTCAACCTCTCCGGCATGACCCACACGACGACGGCCTTCACCGCGGCCAACGCAAGCGACGCCATCTTCCAGGTCTTCAACTTCTCCTCGCCGGCGGACCCCATCAACCCGAACATCGACCTCGGCGGCCTCACGATGTCCTTCATTCCGGCCCCCGGGACGACGCCGAAGAACGGCCCCTACACCCACATCGCCTCCCCGGAGCCGGCCGCCAACTTCACGACGATCCAGCCCAACAACGGGTTCTCCACCGGCGGCAACACCGTGACGCTCAACGGCAGCGGGTTCCGCAACGACGGGTCCAACGTCGTGACCTTCGGGCCCTTCGCGTCGAACCCGCCGGCGGGCACGAGCGTCGCGGTCATCGACTCCGAGCGGATCAGCTGCGTGGTGCCCGCCGACATCACCGGCGGCCCCTACCCCTACACAGTCGACGTCAACCTCGCGACGGCGTACTCGCAGCTCTTCACGCTGCCCGCCGCCTACGCCTATCAGCAGGGCATCGTCTCGGGAACCCTCAACCTCACGGATGAGGAACTCGATGTCGTCGTCGTGAGCCCCTTCAACCAGCCGGGGTTCTCCTTCTACGGCAACTACTACAGCGTGATCCACGTCCACGCCAACGGGTTCGCCGAACTCGACAACAACACGTCGAACTACCAGTACCCCCCGGGGGCGCCCCAGAACAACGCCTACATCTCGACGCCCACCAACTTCCTCGGGAACGGGATCTCCACGGGCCCGAAGATCGCGCCCCTGTTCGTCGATCTCTGCACGTCGCCGGCCGGAGCCTGCGGCGCGCCGGGGGCCTCCGTCACCTACACGGAGAACACGGCCCTCGCCACCCTGCGCGTCGACTGGAACAACGTCTACACGTGGGGCGGCGGCACCGGGCCGTTCAGCTTCGGCTTCGAGCTCGACTTCAACATGGGAACGATCACCCTCGACTACTCCCTCATGACGGGCGCGCCCAACGCCGCGACCTGCCAGGGTGCCGCCTGCGGCCTCGTCGTCGGGATCACCCCCGGCGCCGCCGCGGGCACGCCCCCGTCGGTGACCTTCCCTGCCTCCGGAACCGTGGGCACGATCCTCGGCGCTCAGGCGACGGGCACGGCCATCTACCAGTTCCTCCAGGGCGCCACGCAGAACCCCGCGATCTGGCCTCCCGCCACGGCGCCGAACCGGATCATCTTCGTCCCCACGAACGTCGCGCTCAACAACCAGTACCGCGTCGATCAGCAGTAGCCCGCCGCCCGGTCGGGCTCGCGAAGGGCCGCGGAGACCCCGTCTCCGCGGCCCTTTCCATGTCCCGCCCTTCGGGGCCGCCGGCGGCCGGGCGGCGGCCCGGACGGTCGGGATCTGACGCCGGGTTCTCCGAGGCCCCGAGCCGGTGAAGCGCCTCCTCCCCGACATCGCCCTCCTTCTCCTCGTCGCGGCCCAGGGGCTTCCCGCCATCTCGGGCGATTTCGTCTCGGACGATCTCCTCTACGTCGTTCACAACCCCCACGTCTTCGGCAGGCCGACCCCCTCCGAGATCCTCACGTCGGCTTTTCCGCCGTGGTCTTCCACGGGACTGCACCGTCCGGTCACGACGGCGTCCTGGCGCCTCGACCACGAAGCCGGGGGCGGCGGGACGCCGCGCCCCCTCCCCTTCCGGATCTCGAACATGGTCCTCGCCGGCGCCGTGGCGGTCCTCGTCCACCGGCTCCTCCGGCGCCTCGTCGCCCCGGCTCCCGCCTTCCTCGCGGCAGCCCTCTTCGCATCGCATCCGACGCACGTCGAAGTCGTCGCGTGGATCTCGGGTCGATCCGAGATCCTGGCGGCCCTCTTCACGGTGTCCCTCCTGATCGTCGGTTCGTCGCGCCTCCGCCCGGGCCCGGCCGCGCTTCCGGCCCTGATCCTCGCCTTCCTCGCCGCCGGCTCGAAGGAGACAGGCTACGTCGCGCCCATCTTCCTCGCTCTCATGCCACGACGCCGCGACGGCCCGCCGGATCCGCGCCGGAAGACCGTGCTCGTCATCGCCGCGGCCGCGGGGGCGGCGGTGGCCTTCGCGCTCCGGTGCTCCGCCCTCGCCTCCACGGGGCCCATGGGTCACGAGCAGGTCCTCCGGGGGGTTCCCTTCGGCGAACGGGCACTCATCGGCCTCCTTCTTGCCGGCCGTTACGTCCGATGGGCGATCTTCCCCCATCCCCTCCTCATCGATCATGACGACCGGTTGATCCGCCTCCGGCCGCTCCTCTCGGATCCTTCCGTCCCCCTTCTCGCCACCGCCGCCGTCGCCATCACGATCTTCGCACTCATCCGCCGGCGGCGCACGCTCCGGTTCGGCCTCGTCACCGCCATCGCGGCCCTCGGCCCCGTGCTCCACGTCGCCTGGCCCATCGGAGAGGGCTTCGCCGAACGGTTCCTCTATCTTCCGTCCGTCGGGCTCGCGGCGGCCGTCTCGTCGGGACTCGCCGTCGTCCCGCGACGCGCATCCCGCACGGCGGCCGGGGTCGTGGCGGCCCTGGTCGTCGCCTGCGGAACCCTCTCGATCGTGCGATCCCTGGATTACCGTTCGCAGCGGAGCCTCTTCGAAGCGCAGGCGGCAGGGGATCCCGACAATCCCATGAGCCACGTCCATCTCGGCAAGACGCTCGCCAACGAGGCGGAGGCGCTCCACGGAACCCGGCCCGCCGCCGCGGCATCCCGGCTCGCCGCCTCCGCCGCGGCCTTCGACCGGGCCCTCGCCATCGACGGCGATCTCGCTCCCGCTCTCATCGATCGCGCGCGGCTCCACGACATCGCCGGCGCGACCGGCGCGGCGCTCAGGCTCCTCGACCGCGCCGCGGATCTGCATCCCGGCGATCCCTGGGTCGTCGGCGCCCGCGGGGCCGTGCTCGCCCGGGCAGGGCGTCGCGAGGAGGCTCTCCGGGATCTCGAGAAGGCCGGCCGCCTGAACCCGGAGGACGAACTCTCGTGGTGGTGGCGGGCCTTCCTCGTGAACGGCGCCTCAGGTCCGGACCGCGCCGCCGCCGTCCTCGATGCGGGACTTCGCCTTCGTCCGGCCTCGCCGGTCCTCCTCGAGGCCCTGGCGAAGCTCGCGTCCGTCCATCCTCCGGCGGTCGCCGCCGCGCGACGGCGCTTCGCGGCGGCGGAGCGATTCCTGCCGCGGGAAACACGGGAGGCCGTCCTCTGGCTGCTGCCGTGAGATCCTCCCGGGCCGGACGATGGCTCAGGCCCGAAGCTTCGCCACCGCGTCGATCTCGACGAGGGCGTCCTTCGGAAGACGCGCGGCCTGGATCGTCGCACGGGCGGGCGGCGCGTCCGGGAAGAAGCCCGCGTAGATCTCGTTCATGACCGCGAAATCCGAGAGATCGCGGAGATAGACCGTGGTCTTCACGACGTCCTCGAACGACGCGCCGGCGGCGGCCAGGACGGCGCCGAGGTTTCGCAGGACCCTCGTCGTCTGTTCCCGGATCCCGCCGCTCACGAGGGCTCCCGTGTCGGGATCGAGCGCGATCTGCCCCGAGAGGAACACGAATCCCCCGGCGGCGATGCCCTGGGAGTAGGGTCCGATGGCCTCGGGGGCTCCGCGGGTCCGAATCGCCTTCTTTCCATCCATCGGCGCTTCCTCCGGAGTCTCTCAGGGTCCGCCGCGGGGCCGCCGGCGCAGGGCCTCGGCCACGACCTCGGGCACGAAGGGGGCGGGGTCGCCGCCCGAGAACACGATTTCCCGCACGAGCCGGGAGCTCACGAAGGCCCGCCTTGGATCCGCGAGAAGGCAGATCGTCTCGAGGTCCCCCGCGAGGATGCGATTCGCCGACGCCATCTGGATCTCGAGCTCGAGGTCCGCCACGGTGCGGATGCCGCGGAGGAGGACGGCGGCGGAGAGGCTTCGGGCGTGGTCCACAACCAGGCCCTGAAAGGACGTGACCGTGACGTTGCCGAGCGCCGCCGTGAGCTCGCGGAGCAGATCGAGCCTCGTCTCGACGGGTAGGAGCGGGATCTTGTCCGGCTGCCGCCCCACCGCGATGACGAGTTCGTCGAAGAGCCGCGAACCCCGTCCGACGAGGTCGAGGTGACCGAGCGTCGGCGGATCGAAGCTCCCCGGGAACATCGCGCGTCGCGTCATGGCAGGCGCCATCGTAGTCGCCGCCGGCCGTCCCGGCAACCGCGCGCCATGCTACCGTGATCCATGGCCAGGAAGTTCTACATCACGACGGCAATCGACTATCCGAACGACCGTCCCCACGTGGGAACGGCCTACGAGAAGATCGCCGCCGACGTCATCGCGCGGCACCGCCGGATGCGGGGCGACGACGTCCTCTTCCTCATGGGCAACGACGAGCACAGCCAGAAGGTCGTCCGGGCGGCGCGGGACCGGGGCCTCGAGCCCCTCGAATGGTGCGACCGGCTCGCCGCCTGCTTCCGGGAGGCGTGGGCGGCCCTCGACGTGGTCCCCGACGACTTCATCCGGACCACGGAGCCGCGGCACCGGTTCGCCGTGGAGCGGATCCTCACGGCCTGCCGGGATCGGGGCGACCTCTACGAAGCGGAGTACGAGGGTCTCTACTGCGCGGGGTGCGAGGCGTTCAAGCGGGAGGACGATCTCGCAGAGGGCCGCTGTCCGGATCATCCGACGCGGGAGCTCGAACGCCTCCGGGAACGGAACTGGTTCTTCCGTCTCACGCGGTACACCGACGGTCTCCGCCGCCACTTCGCGGCGGAGCCGGGTTTCGTGCGGCCGGAGACGCGGAGGAACGAACTGCTCGCCCTCCTCGACCTCGGCCTCCAGGACATCAGCGTCACGCGTCCCGCCACGGGCTGGGGCATCCCCGTCCCCTTCGACAGCCGCTCCGTCGTCTACGTCTGGTTCGACGCCCTCGTCAACTACCTCTCCGGCGCAGGATGGCCCTCGGATCCGGAGCGTTTCGAGCGGTACTGGCCCGCCGACCTGCACGTCGTGGGCAAGGACATCACGAGGTTCCACGCGATCCTCTGGCCGGCGATGCTCCTCTCCGCCGGTCTCGCGCTTCCGAAGTGCGTCTTCGGCCACGGCTGGGTCACGGTCCGGGACGCGCGCATGTCGAAGTCGGAGGGCAACGTCCTCGATCCCGTGGCCCTCGCGGCCCGATTCGGCCCCGACGCCATCCGCTACTACCTCATGAGCGAGGCCGTCTTCGGCCGGGATCTCGAATTCGACACGGGGCGGATCGTGGCCCGCGCCAACGCCGATCTCGCCAATGGCCTCGGCAACCTGCTCTCCCGGACCGTGTCCATGGTGGCGAAGTACCGCGACGGACGCCTTCCCGCCCCGAAGGGCGCCTCCGCGGTGCGCGAGGCGGCCGGGACGGCGGCCGCCGCCTGGACGGAGGCCCTCGAGACCTGGGATCTCCAGGGCGGCATCGCCGCGGCGAACACCGTCGTCGCTCGCGCCAACACCCTCGTCGAGGAGCGCGCCCCCTGGGCCCTCGCGAAGGACCCCTCCCGCTCCGATCTCCTCGACGCGACGCTCTACGATCTCGCCGAGGCGACGCGCCTCTCCCTCCTCATGCTCCACCCCTACGTGCCCCGGCGCACCGCGGAGGCCACGGCGCGCCTCGGCCTCGATCCGGCGGCGGCGCTCCGGGCGGACCACCTCGACTGGGGCGCCCTCCGCCCGGGAACGAGCCTCGCGCAGGGTCCGCCTCTCTTCCCGCGCATCGAGGAGTCGCCCGCGCCTTGACGCTCCGCCGAGGCATCTTCAGGAAGCTCGCCACGGTGTTCTTCCTGATCGGGCTCGTCCCGATGATCGGCCTGAGCTTCTTCACCTACCTCCAGGTCCGCAAGCGGATGACGTCGAGCGTCATCGAGTACTGGCTGGCCCGGGAAGCCGCCGACCTCACGCGCTCCATCGACGAGACCCTCCTCCGCATGCGGCGCGACGCGGCCGACCTCGTCCGGAGGCCGGACCTGGCGGCGGACCTCTCGAAGCTCGGGACGCCGGACTTCCCCGCGGCCGCGGCCCGTCTCGCGGGGGCCCTCGACGCCGTCGTCGCCTCCCGGGATCACGTCGATCTCGTCCTCGTCCTCGACCGGGGCCTCCGGATCGCGGCCCGGAATCTCAGGGACGGCGCCGGCCGTCCCCTCCGGCCCGCGGCCTCCGGCCTCGACGGCCGCGACGTCGCCTCCGAGGCCGATGCGCCTCTGGCCGCCGCCGGCCTCTCCTGGAAGCGCGACTGGATGGCCTCGCCCCTCACGGCCCTCGCCTACGGCCGCCCGGAGCAGATCCGGCCGGCGGACGGCGGCCCGCCCGCCGGGAATCCGGCGGCCTTCGGCGTCGGATTCGCCGAGCCGATCCCCGGCGGCGGCCCGGGGTCCCCCCACCGGGGCTTCGTCTACGTCCTCTTCAACTGGGCGGCGATCCAGTCCCACCTCGACGTCGTCGAGAGCCGATTCCGGGCCGAGTCCACGGCCGGGCGATCCTACGCGAGCGGCTATCCGTTCCTGTTCGCCGGCGACCACGACACGATCATCGGACACCGCGACAAGCGCCTCTACGGCACGAGCCTCCGGACGGATCACGGCCTCGCGACGCTCCATGAGGCCGTCGCCGAGGGGGCCCTCCAGCACTCCTATGTCTACCCGCAGGGCGTCCCCAAGATCGCGGGGCTCCGGCGCACGCTCCTGCGCTCCGATGCGGGCTTCGGCTGGACCGCCGGCGTGGGCATCAATAACGACGAGATCTTCGCCGATGTGGACGCACTCCGGAATCTTCAGATCGCCGCCGTCGTCATCCTCGTCGGCGTGATCCTCCTCTTCGCGGCGCTTTCCTCGCGGCGGCTCACGGAGCCCATCACGCGGCTCATCGGGTACACGCGTCGCGTGGCGTCAGGAGACATCGACGCCCGGGTCGAGATCCGCACGGGCGACGAGATCGAGGGCCTGGCGGCGTCGTTCAACCACATGGTCGAGGACCTGAAACGACAGAACGAGCGCCTGGTCCGGGCGGAGAAGGACGCGGCCTGGCGCGAGATGGCGCGGCAGGTGGCCCACGAGATCAAGAACCCGCTCACGCCCATGCGCCTCATGGCGCAGCATCTCGAGCGCGCCCACGCCGACCGCCACCCCGACTTCGACGCGATCCTGCGGGAGGGCCTCCGGAGCATCATCGCCCAGATCGACTCGCTCGTCCGTATTGCCTCGAACTTCTCGAGCTACGCGGCCTTTCCCCCGCGGAGTCCCTCCCGCATCCCCCTGAACGGGCTCGTCGCGACCGCGGTGCGGCTCGCCGCGCCGGCCCCTCCGGACACCCTCGAGATCGTGCTGCGGCCGGGCGCCCCCGACACCCTCGCGGTCCTCGTGGACGGGGACGAGATGAACCGCGTCTTCCTGAACCTCATCCAGAACGCCGCAGAGGCCATGGCGGGCCGGGGCCGCATCACCGTCGAGACGTCCCTTCCCGAAAGCGGTCCGGACCGCGGCCGGGTCGTGATCCGCGTCACCGACGACGGGCCGGGCATTCCGGCCGAGCACCGCGCCCGCCTGTTCCAGCCCTACTTCTCGACCCGGTCCGGAGGCACGGGTCTCGGGCTCGCCATCTGCCGCAAGATCGTCGAGGACGCCGGCGGCGCCATCGCCATCGAGAGCGGACCGGAGCGGGGCACCTCTGTCGTGATCTCCCTTCCCGCCGCGTGACGGGGCGCCAGCCGCTCGGCTCCTCAGCAGGGCGGCAGGGGCGGAACGGCCCGGATGAGCACCCGGGCCTCCCGGAGGATCCCGTCGTCCCGCGCGTCGAAGGGCGCGCGCATGGGCCCTCCGGCATGGCCGGCCGCCTCGAAAAGGGCCTTGAGACCCGGCAGGCCCGTTCGGCGGAAGAACTCGATGACGGGATCGAGCGCCCTCCTCGTGAGGGAGACGTCCCGCCCCGCGGCGACGGCCGCGCGGATCGCATGGAACTCCCCCGGGTAGAGGGAGGCCAGCGCCAGGATCCCACCGTCCGCCCCTCGGGCCAGCGCCTCGTCGAAGAGCGCCGCAGATCCCGCGAGGACCCGGCCGCGCCCCGCCCTGGCCGCGAGGCAGAACTCGAGACGTTCCGCGCTCCTCGAGCTGTCCTTGAGCGCCGCCACGTGGGGGTGGTCGAGGCACTCGAGCACGACGGGGAGCGCGATCTCGCCGCCCGGGGTTCCGGGATTGCTGTAGACGATCACGGGGATGGGGGCCCGCTCCGCGACGCCGATGAAGAACCGCCGCGCCACGGCATCCGTGAGAAGCGCACGCTGGGCGGCGGGTGCGCCGAGAAGGACGGCGGCGGCTCCCGCGTCCGCCGCCTCGGCGGCCTCGGCCGCCGCCGCCGCCACGGAGTCGCCGGCGATACCTGCGAGAACGACGCGGGAACGGCCCGCGACGGCCCGCGCGCGCCGCACGAGGTGCCACCGCTCTGCCGGCGTGAGGAGGCTCATCTCTCCCGTCGTACCCCCGACGAGGTAACCGTCGAGAGGGTAGGACTCGAGGCGGCCGAGGTTCTCCTCGAAGCCGAGATCATCGACCCTGTCCTCGACGAAGGGCGTCGGAAGGGCTGCGATGAGGCCGCGGATCTGCGTGTCGGCGGTGCGCACGACCGGAGTATACGGCGCCGTGCGCCGCGGTCCATGATCGCCGGCGCCGGCGTCCAACACGTGGCGGGGACGGCCCCGTCGGGCATCTCCGGACAGGCGCCGCCACGCGCATGACCCTCCATCTCCTCCTCTACGTGCTCGCCGTCATCGCGGCGGTCTCGGGCTGCGGGCGATCGCTCCTTCTCCTTCCCGTCGTCCTCGCCGCCTTCCGGATCCGGAAACGGCGCGGCGGCCTTCCGGCCCTGGTCGCGGCGGCTCTCGCCCTCACCGCGGGTTGGCGGAGCGGGTGCCGCCGGATGCCGGACAAGGCGGAGAACGCGTCGGTGGCCATCCCCGCCCGCGTGACCGGCACCGTCCTCGATGCTCCGGCCCCCGTGGACTGGGGATGCGCCTTCCCGCTCCGCATCGAGACGACGGATGGCAGCGACCGGCGTCTTCGGGCGCTCGTGACGGCGACGGTCCACGTTCCGGGCCGCGTCCCGGACCTCCGGCCGGGTCACCGGGTCGCGGTCGCCGGGCCGGCCCGCGTGGATCCGGCCCTCCGGCGACCGCCGCTCATCGCGGCGCCGGACGCCAGCGCGATCTCCGTGCTCGGTCGCGCGGATCCGGAGCCCGGGATCCTGCTCGCCGGCATCCGCGACG
>CAYQRN010000088.1:0-17477 GCA_964419995.1 uncultured Planctomycetia bacterium | reverse complement strand
CAAGGTGCCCCGGAACGTCTTCCTGGACCGGGACATGGAGAACTACCGGCTGAGGCACGAGTACGACCGGGCCAGGAACGTGCCCTCCGTCGCCCATGCCATCGACATCTTCGAGGCCGCCCCCGAGAAGGGGCTCCGGCACCCCTTCCTCGTCATGAAGTACATCGACGGCGAGCCCCTCCGCGAGGTTCTCCAGCGCAACCCGAGGCCGGACCTCGGCACGACATTGAGGATCGGCCTCCGGATGGCGGAGGCGCTGGCGGCGCTCCACCGGCAGAACGTTCTCCACAGGGATGTGAAACCCGGGAACATCATCATCGAGAGGGAATCCGGAAACCCCTGGCTCACGGACTTCGGCATCTCGACGGTCCTCGGTCAGACCACGCTCACGCCTGCCGTAGCGGGCACGCTCGAGTACCGCGCGGCGGAGCTGGCGGCGAGCCGCACGGAGCCTGACAGGAGCAACGAACCGTCGAGCCGGAGCGATGTCTACAGCCTCGGGATCCTCCTCTGGGAGATGCTGGCGGGCCAGCATCCCGCCCGGAACCGGACCGAGCGGTCCCTCGAGGCCTACCATGCCTCCGAGGACAAGGCCTCCCCGAACGACAGCGGCGCGGAGATCGACCCTGACCTGGACGCGCTGGTCATGAGGTGCCTCCGCCCGGCGCCTGAAGCCCGGCCGACCGCGGCGGAACTGGCCGCGGAACTGCAGAAGATCAGCGATCGTCTCCTCACGCCTCGATCGCGTCCTGTCGACCCGCCGTCGCCGGGCGACAGCGCTCCGCCGCTCGAGGCGCAACCTCCGCGAACGCTGAAGGAGCCGGCGCCGCGTCCGATACCCGCCGAGCCCCCCCCGCCCCAGCGCGCCTTCGACGGCGCCGGCATGGCCCTGCTCTCGGTGGCATCCATCGGCCTGCTGCCAGCTCCCGTGGCCTGCCGCGACCTCCGCCGTCACATGGCGGGGGGACAGGACAGGCTGGCGAGATGCGAGGCGGCCATCGCCAGGAGGACGAGCCGGCCCGAGCAGCGGGAAACCGCAAGGCGCTTCGTCGAGAACGCGACGCGGAGTCCCGAAACCCGCACGGTGCTCCTGACCTCGGTCCTGGCGGGTGCGGCGCTCGCCACCATCGTCCCGGCCCTCACCCTCGACATATCCGGATCCATGGCCGCCGCCATCCTCGGCGCCGCCCTCATCGTCCACCACATCGCGCTTTCCGCGGCGGCCTTCACCGTACTCGGCATGCTCCACCGGCACGCCCGCTCCGAAGCCGAACTCTGCCGCGCCGCCGGCGCCATCGCGAAGGACCGGACTTCGATCCGGGATCAGATCGAACAACGGGCGCGCCAGCAGGCGGGGCTCCTCTTCGGGGTGAGCCTCGTCCCGGTTCTCGGGCCTCTCATCGGACTCCCCGTCCTCCTGGGGTCGGCATTCGCCGAGCACGTCGCGGACGAGCGAACCCTCTACGCCCGCCGGGTGTGACGGAGCCCGGGACATGACGCACGACCGCCGCGACGACGGCCCCGATCCGTTCTTCGAGGAGGCGATCGAGGAGGCGCGGCGCGGGCTTCTCGAGGGCGGAATCCCCATCGGCTCCGTGCTCGTCCTCGACGGGCGGGTCGCCGGCCGCGGGCACAACCGGAGGATCCAGGAGGGAAGCCCGATCCTCCACGCGGAGATGGACTGCCTGCGGAGCGCCGGACGCCTCTCCGCCCGGGACTACCGCCGCGCCACGCTGTACTCGACGCTCTCGCCCTGCGACATGTGCAGCGGCGCGGTCCTCCTCTACGGAATCCCCCGCGTCATCGCGGGCGAGAACCGGACCTTCCGGGGCCCCGAGGACTACGTGAGGTCCCGGGGCGTCGAGATCATCCTCCTTGACGATCCCCGATGCGTGACGCTCATGGAGGAGTTCCAGCGGGCCCACCCGGGCCTCTGGGACGAGGACATCGGCCGCGCTCAGTTCCGGGAGTAGCCGCGCGCCCGGCCGGCCTCCGTCCACTCCGGCGCCCGTTCGGCCTCGGCGAGATGATGGGTCGCCACGCAGAGGGCTCGGACGACGGCCTCCATGTTCCCGTAGTCGAGCTTCGAGGCCTCGTCAGAGGGGCGGTGGTAGTCGCGGTGAAGGGAGCCCGCCGAGATGGAATGGGCGGGAACGCCGTGGCGCACGAAGCTCCAGTTGTCGGAGGCGCGGAAGAGCTGGTCGGATCGCTGCTCGTGGCGATAGAAGCGGAAGCCGAGGGGACGCGCCGCCTCGGCCAGCCTCTCGCCGAAGGTCGAGTACTGGAAGCCCGTGATCCATGCCTCCTTCCGCCCGATATCGTCGGGTCGCCCCACCATCTCGATGTTGACGTTGGCCACGGTGCGCTCGAGGGGCACGACCGGCACGCGGGCGTAGGCGGCCGATCCGAGGAGCCCCTTCTCCTCGCCGAAGAACAGGGCGAAGACCACGGTGCGGCGCGGCGGGCGCGGGAGCGCCGCGAGGGCGTCGGCGATGGCCATGACGGCCGCCGTGCCGCTCGCGTCGTCGTCGGCGCCGTTGCAGATGCGATCCCCTTCTCCAGCGCGGGTGACGCCGATGTGGTCGTAGTGGGCGGTCACGAGAACGGCCTCCGCCGCGAGGGCGGGATCCCGGCCCTTCACGAGGCCGATGACGTTCCGGACGGGTTTCCCCTCCATCGTCGCCAGAGTGAGGCTCACCCGCGCGCCGGGCCTCGCCACCTGCGCCGCCAGGGCCTCGTCGAGGGTCAGGACAGGCGTCGCCGGCCGCCGCCGCGGGGCATGCGACTCCGCCACGGGTTCGCCGGCGCCGGTGGCGAGGATCGCGGCGTAGACGCCGTCCCGGCCCGCCGCCCCCACGCCCGAGGGCTCCCGCGCGAGGGCGATCCGCCGATCCGGCGACTTCCGTGCCTTGTCGAAGGCGAGGACTTCGCGATCGCGGATCGGCATGAGAACCCGCGGGAGACCGCTCGGCGTCACATCCCACCCCTGTCCCGGCGCGTGGACCGCGCGCTCGCCCGCCACGTCGATCTCGAGGGAGCACCGCGCGGGATCCGGCTCCCCGGAGGCCATCTCGAAGACCTGGAACCAGCCATCGCCGGCTCCCGGAGCCACGCGATGCTCCAGGAAGAAGGCGGCGATGTACTCGGCCGCCTTGTCGAGCCCCGGGGAAGGCGTGTCGCGGCCTTCGAGCGCGTCCGAGGCGAGGAACTCCACGTGGGTCCGGAGTCCGGCCGCCGTGATCCGCTCGATGGATCGCAGGAGATCGGGATCGACGGCGGGCCGCGAGTCCTGCGCGGCAGCCGGAGCGGCAAGAACGAACACGAGAAGGAGCGATGGGCCGGGGATCGGACGCATGTCGGGCTCCGCGTCGGGGGACCGGATCGGGGGGACGCCAGTCTAACCCGGCGGCGGGGCCGCCCCGTCCCGGAACCGGAGCTCCGGCCCGAAGCTCCGGCGGAGGACCCTGCGGGGCAGGGCGCGAGCCCCGGCGGCCACGAACCCGAAGAGGACCGCGAGCGCCGCGGCGGACCTCGAGAAGGCCGCGACGGGGTCGGCATCGAGGACGGGCACGGCGAGGAGGGCGCCCGGGACGACGCCCGCCACGGCCGCCGCGCCGAGGCGGAGGACGGCCTCCCGTCCCGCGACCCGGAGGAGGTCGCGGCAGGCCTCCTCCGCCGTCGCGCCGTGGGCGAGAAGCGCCTCGATCTCGTCGCGCGCAGAAGCGATCCGCCCGCGGGCGACGTGGACGGCGACCATCCCCGCTCCGACGCCCAGGATCGCGCCGCCGGCCAGGAACCGCGGCAGGACCGCCACGAGACCCCGGCCTCCCGGCGCCGCGGCGAGATCCGCCATGACCGCGAGGGCCACGAGGGCCATCCAGGCGAAGGGCGGGCCGAGAAGCGCGGCGGGCCTCACGGCCCCTCTCCGCGGAAGACCTCCCGCGTGTCCGCGAAGGCGTGCGTGGCCCCCTCGAAGAGGATGAGCGCTCGGCCGGCGAGGCGCCGCGCCTGTTCGTCGTCGGACGCCACGACGAGGACGCCGGCGCCCGCTCCGGCGCGTTCGCGGAGCAACGCCTCGACGGCCTGCCGCGCCTCCGGGTCGAGGGCGCGGACCGGCGCGTCCACGAGCAGGACTTCCGGCTCGCAGAGGAGCGCGCGGGCGAGGGCCACGCGGAAGCTCTCCTCCGGCGTCGCGGCGGCGGCCGCCCGCCCGAGGATCTCCGCCCCGAGCCTGAGACGATGGAGAAGTGGCACGGGATCCGTGGCGCCCGCGCCCCGCCGCGCGTGGACCCTGAGCGCGAGAACCCGGCGGATCCCCTCCCCCGCCGTGGCTCCGAGAAGCCGCGGTCGCTCCGGCACGAGGGCCACGCGCCGGCGCCATTCCCGGGGATCCAGGCCTCCGGCGGAGATGCCGCTCAGGCGGATGTCCCCCCCCGACGCGGCGTCGAGACCGGCGAGCGTGCGCAGGAGCGCCGTCTTCCCGGATCCGGACATGCCGAGAAGGGCGACGATCTCGCCCCGGCGGAGATCGAAGGTCACGTCGCGGAGGATCGTCGTCGCGGTGTCCGGCGCGGGCAGCGCACGGCAGAGGCGTTCCACCTCGAGCAGCACGCCGGGATCTTCCATCCCGGGATTCTCCGGCGCCTCCGCCGGGCGCATCAAGGGTCGCCGCCCGACCGCCCTCCCTTGAACCCGCGGGCGCCCCGGGTTTCAGTGACGGGTTCCCCGCCGGACCCTCCCGAAGGAGCGACCATGCCCTCGACCGCCGCCTGCCTCGCCCTGCTCATCCTCGCGGGGCCCGCCCCCCGCAACGCCGGAGACGACGCCATGGAGAAGCGCGCAGAGGCCTTCATCGCCCGCCACCTCGAGACGCTCCGCCCCCTCGACAAGGCCGCCGCCATCGCCTGGTGGGACGCCAACATCACGGGGAAGGACGAGGACTTCCGGCGGAAGGAGGAAGCGCAGAACCGCATCGACGCCGTCCTGTCCGATCCGGAGAGGTTCCGGGAGCTCCGCGCCATCCGGGACGGCGCGAAGGACTTGGCGCCCGCCACGCGCCGCCAGATCGAGGTGCTCTACCTCCAGTACCTCGAGAAGCAGGTCGATCCGGCTCTCCTGCGGCAGATGGTCGAGCTCGCCAACGCCATCGAGAAGACCTTCAACGTGTTCCGTCCCGTCGTCGACGGGAAGGAGCTCACGGACAACGCCGTCCGAGGGATCCTGAAGACGTCCACCGATTCGGCGGAGCGCCGGAAGGCCTGGGAGGCGTCGAAGGAAGTCGGCGCCCGGGTGGAGGCGGACCTCCGGAAGCTCGTGAAGCTCCGGAACGAGGCCGCGGCGAAGCTCGGCTTCCGCAACTACCACCACATGGCCCTCACCCTCGCCGAGCAGGACGAGAAGGAGCTTCTCGCCCTCTTCGACGAGCTCGACCGTCTCACGCGGGAGCCCTTCCGGGCGGCCAAGGCCGAGGCGGACCGCGTCCTCGCGGCGCGCTGCGGCATCCCCGCGGCGGACCTCCGCCCCTGGCACTACCACGACCCCTTCTTCCAGGAGGCGCCGGCCGTCTTCGAGGCGGACCCCGATGCCGCCTACGCCGGACAGGATCTCGTGAAGCTCACGGCCGCCTTCTACGAGGGCATCGGACTTCCCATCGCGGACGTCCTCGCCCGGAGCGACCTCTTCGAGAAGCCCGGGAAGAGCCCCCACGCCTTCTGCACGGACATCGACCGCGAAGGCGACGTCCGCGTCCTCTGCAACGTCACGCCATCCGAGTACTGGATGGACACGATGCTCCACGAGCTCGGCCACGGGGTCTACGACGTCTACATCCCGCGAAGCGTGCCGTGGCTCCTCAGGACCGCGTCCCACACCCTCACGACCGAGGGCGTCGCCATGATGTTCGGGCGCCTCAGCAAGAACGGCCGCTGGATGTCCGCCATGCTCGGCTCCTCGGTGGACGGCGCCGTCATCGCCCGGGCGGGCGAGGCCGCCCGGCGGAAGCTCCGGCTCCAGCTCCTCGTCTTCTCCCGCTGGTGCCAGGTCATGCTCCACTTCGAGCGCGGCATGTACTCCGATCCGGACCAGGACCTGAACCGCCTCTGGTGGAACCTCGTGGAGCTCTACCAGATGGTGCCGCGACCCGAGGGACGGAGCGCGCCGGACTACGGGTCCAAGATCCACATCGTCTCGGCGCCCGTCTACTACCACAACTACCTCATGGGCGAGCTCTTCGCCTCCCAGGTCCACCACACGATCTGCCGGGAGGTCCTGAAGGGCGCCGACCCCGGGGCGACATCCTACGTGGGCGAGAAGGCCGTCGGGGACTTCATGAAGACCCGCGTCTTCGCCCCCGGCGCGCTCCTCCCCTGGAACGAGCTCACGAAGGCCGTGACGGGCGAGCCCCTCAACGCCAAGGCGTTCGCGGCGGACTTCCGGAACTGAGAGGAGGTGGGCGGAGGAGCGCCGCGGCGGTTCAGCGCCGGGGCGCCAGCTCCGGGTTCCAGTAGAAGCGTTCCGCGTACTCGCGGACCATGCGCTGGGTATTGAAGAAGGGGGCCACCGCCCGGACCGACTCCTTCATCATCGCGATCCAGCGCCGCGGGACGCCGTCGGCGTCCCGCTCGTGGAAGAGTCGCACGGCCTCGTCCATGACCTCGCGGAGGGCGCGCGCATCGGCCGCGTCCCGCTCCGCCGGGTCCGTTCCCGGCTCCTCGGCGCCGATGGCGAAGCCGATCCCCGGGCGCCAGGCCTCGAGCCACCAGCCGTCCAGCGTGCTCATGTGGAGGACGCCGTTGAGCGCGGCCTTCATGCCGCTCGTGCCGCTGGCCTCGAGGGGCGGGCGCGGCGTGTTGAGCCAGAGATCGACGCCCTGCACGAGGTGCCGGGCCACGTGGAGGTCGTAGTTCTCGACGAAGACGATGCGGGCGCCGAGGCTCTCGTCCCGCGTCGTCCCGAGGATGCGCCGGATGAGGTCCTTCCCGCCGCCGTCGGCGGGATGCGCCTTGCCGGCGAAGACGATCTGCACGGGCCGGCCCGCCGCGAGGAGGAGGCGCCGGAGCCAGTCCTCGTCCTCGAGGAGGAGGGTCGCGCGCTTGTACGTGGCGAAGCGCCGCGCGAAGCCGAGGGTCATGGCGCCGGGATCGAGGATCTCCCGCGCCGCGCGGATGGCGCGGAACGGGGCGTTCTGGAAGATGAGCTGGTTCTCGACGCGGCGCCGCAGGAACCGCACGAGGCGCGCGCGGAGCAGGTTGCGCACGTGCCAGAGCTCCTCGTCGGGCACGTCGAGGAGGCGGGCCCACATCTCCTCGTTCTCGATCTCGGACTGCCAGCGGGGCGAGAGGCGCCGCGCGAAGAGGGCGCTCATCTCGGGCGCGATCCACGTGGGCGCGTGGATACCGTTCGTGACGTGGGTGATGGGAACGTGCTCCTCCGGCCGCCCCGGGAAGAGCCCGGTCCACATGCGGCGGGCCACGGCTCCGTGGGCGCGGCTCACGCCGTTGCGCGCGGCGGAGGAGCGGATCGCGAAGGCCGTCATGCTGAAGGGCTGGTCGCCGTTGCCGCCGTTCTCCCGGCCGAGCTCGAGGAGCGTGGAGACGGGCACCGAGCACCTCGCCGCCCAGCCGCTCATGTAGGCCTCCATGAGAACGGGGTCGAAGATCTCGTTGCCCGCCGGCACCGGCGTGTGGGTCGTGAAGACCGTGGAAGCGGCCACGTGATCCCGCGCCGCCTCGAAGCCGAGGTCGAGATCCGACATGGCCCGGCGGATGCGTTCGAGGACCAGGAAGGCCGTGTGCCCCTCGTTCATGTGCCAGCGCTCGACGCCGATGCCGAGCTTCGAGAGCATCCGCACGCCGCCCATGCCGAGGAGGATCTCCTGGCGGATGCGGAGGTCGCGGTCGCTCGGGTAGAGGCGCGCGGTGATCTCGCGGTCGTCGGGGGTGTTTCCGTCGATGTGCGTGTCGAGGAGGATGAGCGGGACGCGCCCCACCTGGACGAGCCAGGCCTGGGCCGCCACGCTCCGGCCCTTGAGATCCACCGTGATGCGGGCCGGCGCGCCGTCGCGGTCGAGGAGCGGCCGGACGGGGAGGTGGAGGAAGGGGTTCTCGACGTACTGTTCGAGCTGCCAGCCGTCGAGGCTCACGGACTGGCGGAAGTAGCCCTGGCGGTAGAGGAGCCCGACCCCCACCATCCGGACGCCGAGGTCGCTGGCGCTCTTCAGGTGGTCGCCCGAGAGGACGCCGAGTCCGCCCGAGTAGATCGGAAGCGACTCGTGGAGCGAGAACTCCGCCGAGAAGTAGGCCACGTCGGCGGTGGCCGGAGCCCAGGCGAGGGCGCCGTCATGCTCGACGCCGCCGAGCTCCTGCTGCATGCGCTGGAAGATGCGGTCGGCCTCGCGGAGCAGCTCGCCGTCCCGCGACAGGGCCTCGAGCCGCTCCCAGGGAAGCGTCCTGAGGACGCGGACGGGGGAATGTCCGAGGGTCTCGAAGAGCCCGGGGCAGAGCCTCGAGAAGAGCGCCGGACCGTCGGGCTGCCAGGTCCACCAGAGGTTGTAGGCGATGTCCCGGAGGCGCCTCAGCGGCTCGGGGACGGGGAGAACATCGGGGCCGGTGTTCAGCATCCTGGTCCGTCTGTCCGTATGTCGCGGTCTCTGATCACCTTACCGACAGCACTCCCGGCGACGCAAGGAGGAGCCGGAACAGGGCGCTCCGATCTTCTCGGCGTTTCCGCGGCGGCGGATGAAGGCGCGGCTCTTCGCCTATCGGAGCTTCACCTCCGTCCAGAGGTCGTCGATGAGCTTCTTCTCGGCGTCCCCGAGCCTCCCGAGAAGCTCGCAGCGGGAGAGGACGTCGGCGGGCGGCAGGACGATGGGATTCCTGCGGGCGCGTTCGCTCATGAGCGGGACGGCCGCCTCGTTGGGGCTTCCGTAGCCCACGGCATCCGCGAGCTTCGCCGCCACGTCGGCCCGCAGGATGTAGTCGATGAAGCGGTGGGCGAGATCGACGTTGCGGGCGGAAGCCGGGATGGCCATGCTGTCCACCCAGAGCGTCCCTCCCTCCCGCGGCACGACGTAGTCGATCGGCGCCCCTTCCATGGCCTGCACCGCGTCGCCGCTGAAGCACTGCGCGATCCAGAGATCCCCCGCCACGAGCTTCTCCCGCGGGCTCGAATCGCAGGAGTGGAGGTTCGGCTTGAGGGCGAGGAGCCGGTCCCTCGCGCGCCGGAGCTTCCCGGGGTCCGTCTCGTTGACGCCGGCGCCATCCGCCCGGAGCGCCGCGCCGAGAGCCTCCCGCGCGTCGTCGAGGATCGAGACGCGCCCCGCATGGGCGGGATCCCAGAGGTCGCTCCAGCTCTCGGGCGCTCTCGCCAGCTTCTCGCGGTTCCACGCGATCCCGGTCGTACCTGAGAAGTAGGGGACGCTGAAGGCGTTCTCCGGGTCGGCCGGCAGTCCGAGGCGGTCCTTCCGGAGGTTCCTCTGGTTCGGGATCCTGGCGCGGTCGATGCGCCGCAGGAGCCCCTTTCCGATGAGCACCGGAAGGATCTCGTCGCTCGGGAAGCAGACGTCGTAGGCGCCCCCTCCCGCCTGGAGCCGCGTGAGGAGGTCCTGGCCCGAGGCGTAGGTGTCGAGGACGACTCGCGCGCCGGTCTCCCGCTCGAAGGTCTCGAGGGTGTCCGGGGCGAAGTAGTCCGCCCAGTTGAAGACATGCAGGACGGGGCGGCTGTCTCCGCAGCCCGTGGAGAGGAGGACTGCGAGACAGAGGAGGCCCGGAAGACGGCGCATCATGGGGAATCCCCTCGGTGGACGCCGCGGCCGAGACGCGCCGCGGCCAGGAGGACGACGAGCGTGATCGCGGTCACGAGCGTCGAGAGCGCGTTGATCTTCGGCGAAACGCCGCGCTTCACCATGCCGTAGATCTCGAGGGGCACGGTGCTGACGCCCGGCCCCGTCGTGAACCAGGTCACGACGAAGTCGTCGAAGGAGAGCGTGAAGGTGAGGAGGGCCGCTGCGAGGAGCCCCGGCAGGATCGCCGGCAGGGTCACGAGGAGGAAGGCCCGGACGGGTCCGGCGCCAAGGTCCCGGGCCGCCAGCTCGACGTTCCGGTCGAATCCACGGAGCCGAGCGGCCACGACCAGCGTCGCCATGGAGATGCCGAACGTGGACTGGGCCACGATGACGGTCGTCCGCCCGAGAGGCACGTGGAGGGCCGTGAAGAACATGAGGAGCGCGACGCCGAGAGCCACGTCGGGGACCATGAGCGGCAGGAGGATGAGCGTCTCGAGCAGGCGCCGCCCCCGCCGCGGGCCGCGGACGAGGGCGAAGGCCGCCAGGGTCCCGAGGAGGACCGAGACCAGGGTCGTACCGAGGCCGATGAGGACGGTGTTCCGCATGGCCTCCCCGAGGCGAGCGTCGTCGAACAGCGCCCGATACCAGCGGAGCGAGAAGCCCGTCCACGCCATGACCCGCGCATCGTTGAACGCGAAGAGGGCCATCACGATGAGCGGCGCGTGGAGGAGGATCAGGACGACCGCAGCGTAGCTGCCAAGCCACCGTCTCATGGGGCGAGGTCCTCTTCGCCGGCCCCGCCTCCGCTCCGGAACCTCGCGACGACGATGACGGTCGCCACGGCCGTGACGACGAGGGCGAGGGCGCTTCCGCGGGGCCAGTCCCCCGAGGAGCTGAAGTAGTGATTGATCATGGACCCCGTCATGCGGGCCTGCTCGCCGCCGAGAAGCTCCGGAGTCACGAAGGCTCCGAAGCAGGGCACGAACACGAGGATCGAACCCGCGACGGCGCCGGGCCGCGTGAGGGGCAGGACGACGGTGCGGAAGGCGGTGGCCGGAGAGGCGCCGAGATCCCGCGCAGCCTCCACGACCCGCGGCGGGAGCCTGTCCATGGAGGCCCAGAGCGGCAGGACCATGAAGGGGAGGTAGCCGTGGACGAGGCCGATGAGGACGGCGCCCGTGCTGTTCAGGATGTCGATCCCGAGGCCCGAGGCGATCCACCCCCCGGGGCTCATGAGCCAGCGGAGCGCGAACGTCCGGATGAGGAAGTTCGTGAGGAAGGGGATCGCCACGAGAGCGAGGAGGAGGGATCTTCGCGGCGACGTCGTGATGAACCAGGCGAGGGGATAGCCGAGCACGAGGCAGAGGGCCGTGGCGGCAGCGGCGATCCAGAGCGAGCGGCCGAGGAGGCGAAGCGTCGTGGCGTCCGCCAGGGACGCAAGCCCCTCCATCGAGAAGCCGCGCCCGACGCCACCCCAGGCCGACCGTTCCGAAACGGCAAAGACGGCGATGAGCGCCATGGGCACGACCAGGAAGAGGACGAGCCAGAGGACCGGCACGAGGAGGACTCGTCTCATCCCGGGAGGATTCCCGTTCCCGGCCCCGGGAAGTGAACGCCGACGGGGCATCCCGGCGCGAGGCCGAGGGCGGAGGCGGCTCCCGGCTCCGTGTACGCCGTGATGCGGAGCCCGCCGAGGCGGATCGCCACGCCGAGGCGGGAGCCCATGTAGAGGACGTCCTCGACGACGCCGGGAAGGCCGCCGGCGGCGCCGGCGGCGAGGAGCCTGATGGCGTCGGGCCTCGCGAAGAAGGTGGCCCTTCCGGACCGGGAGCCCGCCGGCGCCGGAAAGCGCAGCCCGTCGTCCGTCGTAAACACGCCGTCCGATACGCGACCTTCGAAGAGATGGGCCCCGCCGATGAAAGAGGCGACGAAGCGCGTGGCAGGAGTCTCCCAGATCGCGGCGGGGGTCCCCGCCTGTTCGATGCGGCCGTCCTTCATCACGGCCATGCGGTCGGAGAGGGCGAGGGCCTCCTCCTGGTCGTGCGTCACGTGGAGGAACGTGATGCCCGTCTCGCGCTGGACGCGCTTCAGCTCGTCGCGCATGGTCTCGCGCAGGGCGCGGTCGAGGGCACTGAGCGGTTCGTCGAGGAGCAGGACGCCTGGCCCCGGGACGATTGCCCGGGCCAGGGCCACGCGCTGCTGCTCCCCTCCCGAGAGCGAGGTCGTCCTCCGGCGCTCCGCGCCCGGAAACCTCACGCGTTCGAGGGCTTCCCGGACGCGCGGCGCCACGTCCTTCACCCCCGCGCGGCGCAGTCCGAAGGCCACGTTCTCGAAGACGTCGAGGTGGGGGAACAGCGCCGGAGACTGGAAGACGAGGTTCAGGTCCCGGAGGTGCGGCGCCAGGGTCGTGACGTCCCGCCCCCGGAGCCGGATGGTCCCCGTGTCGGGTCGTTCGAATCCACTGATGATGCGCAGGAGCGTGGACTTCCCGGAGCCCGAGGGACCGAGGAGGGAGAAGAACTCGCCCCGCCGCACGCCTAGCGTCACGGCGTCCACGACCCGGCGCCCGCCGAAGACCTTCGACACCTCCGAGAGCTCGATGTCCATCCCGTCCCGCGATTCCACGTGAGGCGCCAGTCTACCAGCCGCGCATTCCGGGGGCAGGGATGGCCGGCCGTGGCGGGACGGTCCGGGCAAGGTCGATCGCAACACACTCTTGATCAATAACTTGCGCCTTCGGCCCTCCTGAGATGCAGAGGCTGTCACGAAGAGCGCGGAGCGCCGTAGGGGAGCTGCCGGACGGGATCACCTCCGGCTCGGACGTCTCGCCGCGGAGCCGTCCGCCCATCGAGACGCCGCGGCAGGAGTCACTCCCATGTTCGGCACGAAACGATTCGTTCTCGCCGTGGCTCTCATCGCCCGGCTTTCCCTCGGCAGCTCGGCTCAGGACGCCCCGCAGGCGCCGCCTCCGACCCCCGAGATCCGGCTCGAGCAGGACGCGACCATCATGCCCGATGGCAGCATCGCGGCGGAGCTCCGGATGACCCTCCCCGAAACCGCGTACAAGGCGCTCAAGACCAATCTCCCACGGGTGGAGCAGGCGCTCCGCGCTTTCCATCTCACGTCGCTCTGGGTGGGCGTCGAGGACCTCAAGGGCGCCTACGACGACTCCCTTCCGGGCATCACGGCGACGCTCCGTCTCGTGGGTGCGACCCGCGAGATGAACGACCGCTTCGAGGCCCGCCTCACCGACGGCGTGCGCTACCGCCAGGTCCCGATCGAGCACCCCGGCCTGCTCCTCGAGGGCTGCCAGCGTCGCTCGGGCGTGGATCTCCGCGCCCGCATCCGCGTCGCGTTTCCCGCCGGCGCCACGGACATCCGGTTCGACGCCGCCGCGTCCGCGGTGACATGGGTCGCGCCCGCGGCCGCCGCGACGCCGGACTCCGCTCCGTCGGACACCCGCGTCGACGTGACGCTCGACGCCAGGGACCGCCTCATGACGTGCCTCTACAACACATACAGCCAGAGCAACTTCCCCCATCTCTGGGCGGCGCGCGTCCGCATCGACAACCGTGGCGGGACGTCCGCCCGCGACCTCGTCGTGCGCTTCCGGATCGACGGCTACACGGGCACGAGCCCGGCGGCCCGGGCCTCCGTCCTCCGGCCCGGCTCCGTCCTCATCGAGCCCTTCTTCCCGATCTTCGAGCACGAGAAGGTGCTGCGTCTCCAGAACAACACGGCCGCCAAGATCGAGGTCGAAGTCACGTTCACCGACGCATCGGGCGCGGCCGTCCGCCGGGTCGAGGAGAAGGCCATCCGCCTCCTCGGCATCCACGAAGCCGTGTACACGGATCTCGATCGCGGCCACGTCGTCGCCGAGTTCGCGAACAGCGAGAACCGGGGCACGCTCTTCTTCGAGACCTCGAACCTCATGGCCGAGGTGGAGTCCGCCTTCGTCACGCCCAATGACGCGGTGATCAAGGAGTGCGCCTCGATCGTGCAGCGCATGATCGGCGGCGTGGCGGCTTCGAGCTCCGATGAGGGCACGATCCTCTTCGCCCGGGGCCTCTACGACTTCATGCTCGCCAACCGGTTCGCCTACAAGTCCGCCACGGGCCAGGGCACGGCGGACCAGTGGATGGAGAATCGCGGCACCCAGTACATCAAGTACCCCCGGGAGGTCCTCCTCGACCGGTCCGGAACCTGCATCGAGCTGGCGATCTTCTACGCGGCCGTCTGCCAGTCGGCCGGCGTCCAGTGCCGCCTCGTCAACGTGCCCGGGCATACGTTCCCGGCCGTGCTCCTGCCAGGAAGCGGCCAGCTCATCCCGGTCGAAGTGACGGGTGTCACGGGCTACGGCGCCCTCAACGAGGGCCCCAAGTCCTTCGCGGAGGTCGTGGCCATGGGCCGCACGGGCGGCCGCGGCCTCGATGCCGCCATGAAGTCGGGGATCGTCATCCTGGTGCACCCGAGCGAGATGCATGCCGACGGCGTGAACCCGCCCGAGCTCGAACCGCTGCCGGTGAGCGTCCTCGAGTCGAAGGGCATCGCTGCGCCGGCGGACTACCGCATCTCGGTCAGGAAGGAGAACGGCCAGTTCGTCTTCTCGACGGAGTCCGGGGAGCGTTCCGGCGATCGCCGGCGCGACGACGGCGGCAGCCGCGATGACGGGCGCCGCCGGGACGACGCTCCGGCACGCACCGTGAGCCTCGATGGCGTCTGGAAGGGCATCGCCGTCATGGGCGGCATGCGCTACGGCGTCCGGCTCACCATCGAGGGCCCGAGCTTCACGACGGAGCTCTTCTGGAACGACGAGATCCTGATGGTCACCACCGGGACGCTCGCCGTGAAGGGGCAGTACCTCGTGGCGAAGAGCGGGTTCGAGGAGGTCACGTACAGCATCGAGACGGACGGGCGGACCCTGCGGCTCGGCTCGCAGATCGCGGTCCTCGAGCTCGAGCGCGCCTCCTGAGGCCGCCTCCCCCCTGAGCCGCCCGCCGCCGTCCCGCGGCGGGCGGCCTTCCCTCCGGGCCCGGTTCCGCCAGTTGCCGGAACCGTACGTCCGGCCTATGGTCTCCTGTCAAAGCGACCCCAAGAGGAGATCCCCGTGCATCGCCGCACCCTCCTGCATGCCGCCCTCGCCCTCGCGACCCTCCTCCCCGCCGCCGCCGGCCAGGCGAAACGCCCGATCCTCTTCTCGGACATCCTCGATCTCGCCCGGGTCTCCGACCCCCAGGTCTCTCCCGACGGGAAGCACGTCGCCTTCGTGATCGCGCGCACGATCGCCGCGGAGAATCGCTCCGATTCCGACATCTGGATCGTGCCCGCGGAGGGCGGCGAGCCGCGGCAGCTCACGCGGTCGAGCCGGTCGGACGCCGAGCCGAGGTGGTCGCCGGACGGCCGCCACATCGCCTTCACGTCTTCCCGGAGCGGCACGCCCCAGATCTGGCTCATCGCCCTCGACGGAGGCGAGGCGCGGCAGGTGACGGACCTCGCGGGGGGGGCCCACGGGCCCCTCTGGACGCCGGAAGGACGCCACATCCTCTGCTTCTCCGACGTCTACCCCGACTGCCGCACGGATGCCGAGAACCGCGAGAAGGCCCGCGCCATCGCGGAGAACAAGGTGAAGGCGCGAATCATCGACGACCTGCTCTACCGGCACTGGGACACCTGGCGCGAGGCGACGCGCAGCCACCTCATGATCCAGCCCGTGGACGGCGGCCCCGCCCGGGATCTCACGCCGGGACCCTTCGACGTCCCGCCCTTCTCGCTCGGCGGCCCTCCGCCCTGCGCCGTTTCGCCCGACGGCCGCGAAGTCTGCTTCGAGATGAACACGGACGCCTCCGCCGCCACCTCGACGAACGTGAACCTGTTCACGGTCCCCCTCGAGGGGGGCGAGCCGAAGCTCATCGCGGACGGCCCCGGCGCCGACGGCGGCCCCCTCTACTCGCCCGACGGCGCCCTCCTCGCCTTCCGGTCCCAGGCTCGGGGCGGATACGAGTCCGACCGGTGGGTCCTCAAGGTCATGGATCGCCGGACGGGCGCCGTCCGCGCCGTCTCGGAGAGGATCGACAACTGGGTGAACGAGTACGCCTTCTCCCCGGACTCGAAGACGCTCTACGCGGTCGTCGAGGAGGAGGCGCACGACCGCATCTACGCCCTTGACGTCTCCGGCGACGGATCGGCGGCCCGCCTCCTCGTGAGCGAGGGATCCTCCTCGAGCGTCGCGGCGACGCCGGACGGGAAGTCCCTCGTCTTCGCGTCCCAGTCGCTCATGCACCCGAACGAGATCTTCGCGTGCGACACCGACGGGGGCGACATCCGTCCCCTCACGCGGACCAACGCCGCCATCCTCTCGAAACTCGCCCTCGCCCGCCCCGAGGACCGGTGGTTCGAGGGCGCCGGAGGGCGCCGGATCCACGGCATCCTCGTGCCGCCGCCCCGCATCGACCCCTCGAAGAAGTACCCCCTCGTCCTGTTCATCCACGGCGGCCCCCAGGGCGCCTGGAAGCACGCCTTCTCCTTCCGCTGGAATCCCCAGCTCATCGCCGCCCACGGCTACGTCTGCCTCGCCGTGAACCCCCGGGGCTCCACGGGATTCGGCCAGCAGTTCACGGAGGAGATCAGCGGCGACTGGGGCGGCCGCGTCTTCCAGGACCTCATGAACGGCGTGGACCACGCCATCGGCCTCGGCTACGTGGACCCGAACCGTCTCGCCGCCATGGGAGGCTCCTACGGGGGATACATGGTGAACTGGATGCTCGGCCACACGGACCGCTTCAAGGCCTTCATCTCCCACGCCGGGCTCTTCAACCTCGTCTCCTTCTACGGCGCCACGGAGGAGCTCTGGTTCCCCGAGTGGGACCTGAAGGGCCCCTACTGGTCGCATCCGGAGCAGTACGAGAAGTTCTCGCCGCATCTCTTCGCGAAGAACATGAAGACGCCGACGCTCGTCATCCACGGGGAGCTCGACTATCGGGTGCCCATCGGCGAGGGACTCCAGCTCTTCACGGCGCTCCAGCGCCAGGGCGTGCCCTCCCGCCTCCTCTACTTCCCCGACGAGGGCCACTGGATCCTGAAGCCCCGGAACGCGCAGCTCTGGAACGATCAGGTCCTCGAGTGGCTCGACCGCTGGCTCGCACCTGCGCCGGACGGCGCGGCGAAGTAGGAAGGAAGACGCGACCGCCATGGCGCCACACCGTACAGCTCTCTCCCTGGTTCTCCTCGCCGCCGCCGCGACGGCGACAAGGGCCCAGATCCCCCATCCGCCCACGATGGAGGACATCGTCACGATGCCGCGGGTCTCCGACCCGCAGGTGAGCCCTGACGGGCGATTCGTCGTCTACACGGTGAGCGTCGCGAGCACCGACACGAACGCGTCCGACGCGGACATCTGGGTGGTGCCGGTCGAGGGCGGCGAGCCGCGGCGCCTCACGACGTCCCTGAAGAGCGAGTCGTCCCCGCGCTGGTCGCCGGACGGCGCCTCCATCGCCTTCCTGTCCTCCCGCGGCGGATCTCGCGCCCTCTGGATCCTGCCTGTCGCCGGCGGCGAGGCCCGGCGGATCCTGGCGCCGGCCGGAGGATTCAACGGCTTCCAGTGGCTCCCGGACGGATCGGGCTTCCTCTTCGGCTCGACGGTGCCGGAGGGCAAGACGACCGGCCCCGCCGCGAGGATCATCGACAACCTCCTCTACCG
>CAYQRN010000087.1:0-17588 GCA_964419995.1 uncultured Planctomycetia bacterium | reverse complement strand
CTCCGCCGGAGCCGCGCCCGCGCCCGGGGAGGGCGCGCCGGCGGACGCGGGACGTGTCTGGGATCGCGTCATCGAGCGGGTCGGGGAGACCCGGCGCCTCCTGGCGGCCGCCGCCCGACAGGCGCGCGCCACGAAGCTCACGGAGTCGGAGCTCGTGGTGACCGTGGGGCCCGAGAGCGCGTCCCGCGCGGACGCGCTGCGATCCGAGGACGCCAGGGACGTCCTTGGTCGGGCCGCCTCGGAAGTCCTCGGGCGACCCGTGACCGTACGGATCGTCGTGGGACCCGGAGCGTCCGCCGCTGCCGCACCGCGGGTGCCGGCCGTGGATCCGTGGACCCATCCCGAGGTGAAGCCCATCCTCGACACGTTCGAAGGCACGATCGTCAACGTGGAGAACGACACGTGAGCAAGGGCATGAATCCGAACGACCTCTTCAACCAGGCTCGGAAGATGAAGGACGAGATGGCGCGGGTCCAGGCCGGGCTCCGCGAGCGGATCGTCGAAGGGACCTCGGGCGGGGGACTCGTGAGAGCCCAGGCGTCGTGCGACCAGAGCCTCGTGGGGCTCCGGATCGAACCGTCCGCCGTCGACACGCAGGACCTCTCGCTCCTCGAGGATCTCGTCGTCGCTGCCGTGAACCAGGCCCTGAAGAAGGCCTCGGAAATCGCTCAGGTCGAGATGTCGAAGGTGACGGGCGGCCTCTCGCTGCCCGGTCTGTGAGATCGGAACGTCGTGCGCGGCCTCTCTCCGGCCCTCGACCGTCTCATCGACGCCTTCGGCGCGCTGCCGGGGATCGGCGAGAAGACCGCAGAGCGGCTCGCGGCCCACATCCTCGCGATCCCGGCCGCGGAGGCCATGCCCCTGGCGATCGCGATCCGGGATGTGAAGAAGCTCCTCGGCCCCTGCCCGCGCTGCCGGGGGCTATCCGAGGGCGGTCCCTGCGGGATCTGCGCCGACCCCGGACGTGACGCCGCGTTGCTCTGCGTCGTCGAGTCGGTGCGCGAGCTCGTGGCCATCGAGCGGACGGGCCGGTTCCGCGGTCTCTACCATGTTCTCGGCGGGCGCCTGTCCCCGTGGCAGGGCGTGGGGCCCGAGGCGCTGGACCTCCCGGCCCTCCGGGATCGGGTGCGCGACGGGGTGAAGGAGGTCATCCTCGCCCTCAATCCGGACGCCGAAGGCGATCTCGCCGCGCTCCATGTCTTCGAGGCCCTCGGGGGGCTGGCGGCGGAGGGCAGCGATCCGGCCGTTCCCCTCGTCGTGAGCCGTCTTGCGCGGGGGATCCCGAGCGGCGGGTCCATCGACCTCTCGAATGTCGAGATCCTGAAGGACGCTCTCGCCGAACGAAGGTCCTGGAAGCCCGGCGCCTGAAGCCGGACGTCCCGCGGGGGCCTCACGACCGTCCGGAGGCCATCGAGTCGCTCCTAGCAAAGATCGGGCCACATTGGTTCTTGCGGGCGGGGGCGGTAGAATGGCGTGAAATGTGCTGGGAGCCGGCGTCCCGGCGACGCCTGGCGCGGACGGTCCTGGAACTGCGTGACTTGAGGGAGCGGCGGCCTGCGGGCCGCAGAGGGCCCGCGATCGTTCCATGGGACTCGAGATCAGACTCAATCAGCGCCTCGATCTGCAGCTCAAGCTGGCGCCGCAGATCATCCAGTCGATCGAGATCCTCCAGCTCCCCTCCCTCGATCTCCGGGAGATGATCGACGCCGAGCTCGATACGAACGAGTATCTCGAGCGGGTGCCGGTGGAGACGGCCGAGCCCGGATCGGCGCCGCAGGAGAGCGGCGCGGCGGGGGAGAGCCGGGACGAACCGGCCGGGGGAGCCGGGGGCGAGGCCGACTTCGACGAGGGGCCCGAGTGGCGGCGCCCTAGGGACGACGAAGCGGGCGAACGGAAGCTCGAGGCCATGATGAACACCCCCTCGCGGGGACCGAGCCTCCAGAGCCACCTTCTCGACCAGTTCCGTCTCCTCGAGCTCGATCCGCGGTACCGCGACCTCGCCGAAGCCATCATCTTCAACATCGACGACTCGGGCTATCTCCGCTACGACCTCGACGACATCCTCGAGCCTCTCCGGGACCGCTACAGCTCCGAGGATGCCGCCTTCGTTCTGGGGAGGATCCGCGACCTGGATCCGAAGGGCGTGGCGGGGCGCGACGCGCGCGAATGTCTCCTCCACCAGCTCGACCCCTCCGATCCCGGATTCGATCTCAAGCGGCGCCTCATCGCCGAGCATCTCGACGATGCGTCCAGGAACCGGCTTCCGAAGATCGCGCGGGACCTCGGCATCACGGTGGATGAAGTCAAGGATCTCATCGCATCCATCGCGCATCTCTCGCCGCGGCCCGGGGCCCGGTTCGGAGGCGAGACGCCGCACTACATCCACCCCGACATCATCGTCGAATGGTCGCCGGGCGGCTACGAAGTGCGCCTCGCGAACTCCTGGTTTCCGACGCTCCGGGTGAGCAGCGGCTACCGCGACGTGCTGGCCGATCGGGACGTGCCGCGCTCGTACAAGGACTACGTGAAGAAGAAGGTCGACTCCGCGCGCTGGTTCATCGAGGCGATCCAGCAGCGCCAGGCGACGCTTCTCAAGGTCGCCCGCCGGATCGTCCACTACCAGACCGACTTCCTCGACTTCGGGCCCCGGTACCTCCGTCCCCTCAAGATGCAGCAGGTCGCCGAGGATCTCGGCATCCACGTCTCCACGGTGAGCCGCGCGACGGATGACAAGTACATGGAGACCCACCGGGGCATCTTCCCGATGAAGTACTTCTTCACGGGCGGCGCCGGGTCGTCGGCATCGGGCGTCTCCGAATCCCGCGTGAGCATCAAGCACCGCGTCTCGGAGATCGTGGCGGCCGAGGACCGGCATAACCCTCTCTCCGACGAGGATATCGTCGAGCGCCTCCGGAGCTTCGGCATCGATGTGGCCCGCCGGACCGTGACGAAGTACCGCAAGGCCCTGGCCATCCCGTCCTCCCGCCAGAGGCGGGAGTTCTGAGCAGGCGCCGCCGTGGATCGGACAGGAGGGGGAAGGCCGGCGCCGGGCGAAGCGCCCGCCTCGGGCGACCCGGCGAGCGCGACGTCGTCGGGCATCGTCCGCGAGCCCTTCTACCGCACGGGGACGGGCTCGCTCCCGGAGGATCCCGGAACGTATCCCTTCACGAGGGGCCTCCATCCCGTCCAGTACCGGAAGCGGCTCTGGACGATGCGCCAGTACGCGGGCTTCGGTTCGGCGGCCGAGACGAACCGGCGGCTGCGCTGGCTCCTCGAGGAAGGCCAGACGGGCCTTTCCGTGGCGTTCGACCTGCCGACGCAGATGGGCTACGACCCCGACGATCGCGTCGCGGAGGGGGAGGTGGGGCGCGTGGGAGTCTCCGTGGCGAGCCTCGACGACATGGACGAGCTCTTCGCGGGCATCCCCCTCGATCGCGTCAGCACGTCCATGACGATCAACGCCACGGCCATCGTGCTGCTGGCCTTCTACGTGGCTCTCGCTCGCCGCCGCGGCATCCCTCCCGAGGCCCTCTCGGGGACCCTCCAGAACGACATCCTCAAGGAATACGCCGCGCGGGGCACCTGGCGTTTCCCGGTCCGCCCGTCTCTGCGGCTCGTGACGGACGTCTTCCGCGAGGCCGGCGCGCGCTGCCCGCGGTTCAACACGATCAGCATTTCGGGCTACCACATGCGGGAGGCCGGGTGCACCGCCGTGGAGGAAGTGGCCTTCACCCTGGCGGATGGCATCGCCTACGTGGAAGCCGCTCTGGCCGCGGGCCTCGACCTCGATGACTTCGCCGGACGTCTCTCCTTCTTCTTCGCGGCGCACAACGACCTCCTCGAGGAGATCGCGAAGTTCCGCGCCGCCCGCCGCCTCTGGGCGTGCATCATGAAGGATCGCTTCCACGCCCGCGACGAGCGGAGCCTGAGGCTCCGCTTCCACGTCCAGACGGCGGGATCCACGCTCACGGCTCTCGAGCCCGGGAACAATGTCGTGCGCGTGACGCTCCAGGCCCTCGCCGCGGTGCTCGGAGGGTGCCAGTCCCTCCACACCAACTCGAGCGACGAGGCCCTCTCGCTGCCCTCGCCCGAAGCCGCGCTCCTGGCCCTGCGCACGCAGCAGATCCTCGCCTTCGAGAGCGGCGTCGCGAACATCACGGATCCCCTCGGCGGGGCGCCCTGCATCGAGGCCCTGACCGACGGCGTCGAGGCGCGCGCCGCGGCCCTCATCGCCGAGATCGACGGGCGGGGGGGCGCCGTGCGGGCCATCGAGGAGGGGTTCATCCAGCGCCGCATCCACCGCTCCGCCTATGAAGCGCAGCAGAGGATCGAGTCGGGGCGGGACGTCGTCGTCGGCGTGAACCGCTTCCGGGGCGCGGAGGGACCGCCGCCTCCCGTCTTCCGCGTCGATCCGACCATCGAACCGGATCGCCGTGAGGCGATCAGCGCCCTGCGGAGGCGGCGTGACGCCGGAGCCGCCGCCACGGCGCGACGCGCCCTCGTGGAGGCGGCCCGATCGGACGGCCCTCTCTTCCCCGCCATCCTCGGGGCCGCGGAGGCTCTCGTGACGATGGGAGAGATGTGCGCCGATCTCGAGTCGGTTTTCGGGCGCCATCGCGAGGGAATCCCCGCATGACACGGCTGGGGCCGCGGGCGCGCGAATGACATAAACGGCCGCGGAGGCCGTGGATCCGGAGCCACATGCGTCGCGTCGAACATCTCGGCATCGCGGTGACCGATCTCGACGGGGTCCTCCCCGTCTGGCGGGACGTTCTCGGGCTCACGCTCCGCGGCATCGAGGTCGTGGAGGATCAGAAGGTGCGCGTGGCGAAGCTCGCCGCCGGTGACGACATCATCGAGATCTTCGAGCCCACGGCCCCGGACTCGCCCGTCTCCGGGTTCCTCGCCCGCCGAGGGAACGGCCTCCACCACATCTGCCTCGCCGTGGATGATCTCGATGCGACACTCGATCGGCTCCACCGGAGCGGGGTAGCGCTCATCGACAGGACGGCGCGGCTCGGCGCGGGCGGCGCCCGGATCGCCTTCGTCCATCCGAAGAGCACGGGTGGAGTCCTCATCGAGCTCTCGGAGGGAGGGACGCATGGATGCTGACCCGAGGGTCCGGAAGCTCCGGGAACTCCGCGAGCAGGCGCTCCGTGGCGGCGGCGAGGATCGGATCGAGGCGCAGCACCGGAAGGGCAAGCTGACGGCCCGGGAGCGCCTCGATCTCCTCCTCGACCCCGGTTCCTTCGTGGAGCTCGACATGTTCGTGACGCACCGCTGCACGGACTTCGGAATGGACCGCACGCGGATCCCGGGGGACGGCGTCGTCACGGGCTACGGAACGGTGGGGGGGCGCACGATCTTCGTCTTCTCCCAGGATTTCACCGTCTTCGGCGGGTCCCTGTCGGAGACCCACGCCCGGAAGATCTGCAAGGTCATGGACATGGCCCTGAAGAGCGGCCGGCCCGTCATCGGGCTCAACGACTCGGGCGGAGCCCGGATCCAGGAGGGGGTCGTCTCCCTCGGCGGCTACGCCGACATCTTCCTCCGGAACACGCTCCTCTCTGGCGTCGTTCCGCAGATTTCCGCCGTCATGGGACCCTGCGCCGGCGGCGCCGTCTATTCCCCGGCCATCACGGACTTCGTCTTCATGGTCGAGGGGACGTCCCACATGTTCATCACGGGTCCCGGGGTCGTGAAGACGGTGACCCACGAGGAGGTGTCCTTCGAGGACCTCGGCGGGGCAGGCGCCCACATGACGCGGAGCGGCGTGGCCCACTTCGCCGCGCGCAACGACGCCGAGTGCCTCGCGGCCGTCCGGGAACTCCTCGGCTACCTTCCGCTCAACAACCTCGAGGATCCCCCGGCCGTGGAGTCAGGGGACGACCCCGGGAGGCGTGAGGAGCGGCTCGACACCATCGTTCCGGAGAATCCGAACCGCCCCTACGACATGCGCGACGTCGTGCGCCTCGTGGTGGACCGGGGTCGCTTCCTCGAGGTCATGCCCGCCTTCGCGCAGAACATCATCATCGGTTTCGCGCGGATGGACGGACGCACCGTGGGCATCGTGGGCAATCAGCCGGCGGTGCTGGCGGGCGTCCTCGATATCGACGCGTCCGTGAAGGCGGCGCGCTTCGTCCGCTTCTGCGACGCCTTCAACGTCCCGCTCCTGACCTTCGAGGACGTGCCCGGGTTCATGCCGGGGCTCCAGCAGGAGCACGGCGGCATCATCCGGCACGGCGCGAAGCTCCTCTTCGCGTACTGCGAGGCCACGGTGCCGAAGATCACCGTCATCACGCGGAAGGCCTATGGGGGCGCCTACGACGTCCTGTCGAGCAAGCACGTCCGCGGCGACATGAACTTCGCGTGGCCGAGCGCGGAGATCGCCGTCATGGGGCCGAAGGGCGCCGTCGAGATCGTCTTCCGGCGCGAGATCGACCGGGCGGAGGATCCTGCCGCCACCGAGGCGCGGCTCACGGAGGAGTACCGCGCGAAGTTCGCGAATCCCTTCGTGGCCGCCTCCCACGGCTACGTCGACGACATCATCGAACCGTCGTCCACGCGCCCCCGGGTCATCTCGGCGCTCCGTCTCCTCGCGTCCAAGCGCGATCGGAACCCGCCGAAGAAGCACGGGAACATCCCCCTCTGACCGCCGCGAGCCGGACCGTGACGAATCTCCCCTTCCGGAGCCTCCTGGTGGCGAACCGCGGCGAGATCGCGGTGCGCATCCTGCGGACGTGCCGTCGTCTCGGCATCCGGACGATCCAGGTGGCGTCGACGGCGGACCGGGAAGGCCTCCCCGTGCGCCTCGCGGATAGCGCTGTGGTCATCGGTCCTCCGGAGCCCCGCGCAAGCTATCTCGACATCGAGCGGATCCTCGACGCTGCCCGACGGACCGGGGCGGAGGCGATCCATCCCGGGTACGGGTTCCTGTCCGAGAATCCGGAGTTCGCCGCGGCCGTGGAGAAGGCGGGCCTCGTCTTCGTGGGACCTCCGGCCGCCGCGATCCGGGCGGCCGGCAACAAGGTGGCCGCCCGGCGACTCATGGCTGCGGCCGGCGTGCCGGTCGTTCCAGGGACCGGCGATGCCGTGGCGGACCTGGCTGCGCTCCGCGAGGCGGTGGACCGCGTCGGTTTCCCTGTCATGCTGAAGGCGGCGGCGGGGGGCGGCGGGCGGGGCATCCGACTGGTGCGGACCGCCGGGGAGCTCGAGGCCGCGTTCCAGCGGGCGGCCGGAGAGGCGCGCACCGCCTTCGGCGATGCCTCGGTCTTCGTGGAGAAGGCCATCGAGGACCCGCGCCACATCGAGGTGCAGATCCTCGCGGATGCGTCCGGGGGCGCGGTGCACCTCTTCGAGCGGGAGTGCAGCATCCAGCGCCGCCACCAGAAGCTCCTCGAGGAGACCCCCTCGCCCTTCCTGACGCCGGAGCTTCGCTCCGCCATGGGCGAGGCCGCCGTGCGCTGCGCCCGGGCCGCGGGCTACGTCAACGCGGGCACGGTGGAGTTCCTCGTGGACCGGGACCGGAACTTCTGGTTCCTCGAGATGAACACGCGCCTCCAGGTCGAACATCCCGTCACCGAGATGACACTCGGGCTCGATCTCGTGGCCCTGCAGCTCGCCATCGCTGGGGGCGGTCGCCTGCCCTTCGCGCAGGACGCGCTGAGAAGCCGGGGCCATGCCATCGAGGTCCGCGTCTGCGCCGAGGACCCCGATCAGGGGCACGTCCCGGCCGTGGGGCGGGTCGAGGAGCTCTTCCTCCCCGGAGGACCGGGAATCCGGGTGGACACGGCCCTGTGCACCGGCCTCCCCGTGACGCTCTGGTACGATTCGCTCCTTGCGAAGCTCATCGCCCACGGCCCGGACCGCGCGTCGGCGCTGGCGTCTCTCCGGCAGGCGCTCCGGGAGTTCCGGATCATGGGCGTGACGACGAACCTCGCGTTCCTCCTCGACGTCGTGGAGAGCCGGGCCTTCGCGGACGGCGCGTACGACACTGGCTTCCTCGCACGCTTCGGAAGGGCGGCTCCGGACGACGAGGCCGTCGGCCTCGCGGCGGTGGTGGCGGCCGTGGCCGCCCACGCGGCGGACGCAGCGCCGGCGCCGCGCGCTGTGACCGGAGTCGGCGGCGACGATCCCTGGACCAGGGCCGCGCGGCTTGGCGGCCTCCGGTGGAGCGGTCCGTGAGTCGCTGGGTCATCACCATCGCCGATCGGGAGATTCCCGTGGAGATCCGGGAGGCCGGCGAGGGCCGGCTCCTCGTGACGTGGTCCGGGCGCACGGCGGAAGTCGACGCGCGCCGCCTTGGCCGCGGTCGCTGGTCCGTCCTCGTCGACGGAACGTCGGTGGACGCGGCCGTGACAGGGGACGGCGAGGACACGGTCGTTGCGATGGCCGGACGCACATACCGCCTGCGAACGGAGACGTCCCATGCGCGGGAGGCCCGCGGGATCGCGCCGCGGACCGGGGAGTCGGGGGGCGGCGAGACGGCTCGGAGCGTCATGCCGGGCATCGTGACCCGGGTCCTCGTGGCGCGAGGCGAGGTGGTGGAAGCGGGACGGGCCCTCGTGATCCTCGAGGCCATGAAGATGGAGAACGAGATCCGCGCGGTCCGCGGCGGCACGGTGGAGGAGGTCTTCGTGACGGTGCGCCAAACGGTGAATGCCGGCGAGCCGCTCGTGCGGCTCGGCTGAGGCGGGATGGCATGGAAGCCGCCCTCTACGTCCATCCCCAGGATCTCCTCCCGGATACAGGTGGCCGCCTCACGGCGCTCCGGGATCTCGGCGTCCAGGAGATCTCCGTGGCCATGGCCTATCACGCGGGACGCCTCACCCGCGGGGCCGGACCACCGGCGGTCCTCGAGCTCGAGGACGGGGTCGTGTACTTCCGACCGGATGGGGCGGCCGGGCCCGTCCGCCCGCGGACCGGCGCCCTCGTGCCGGGGGAGGGCGACGACGCGCTCGAGCGCATCCTCGACGGGGCCGGACGGGCCGGGCTCCGCGTGACGGCGTGGACCGTCTTCTTCCACAATACGCCGCTGGCCACGGCTCATGCCGATCTGGCCATCGAGAATGCGCTCGGAGACCGGATGGCCCATGCGCTCTGCCCCTCGCGGAGCGGATCCCGGCGCTACGCCGAGGCCCTCGCGGGCGCCCTCGGCCGGCGAAAGGGCCTCTACGGGATCGAGATCGAGGCTCTCGGCTTCATGGGGTACCGCCACGGATCCCACCACGACAAGTCGTCCTTCCGCCTCGACGCCGAGGGCGAGTTCCTCCTGTCGCTCTGCTTCTGCCGGGACTGCGGCGCGCTCCTGGCCCGCGGCGGCCTCGATCCGGCGGCCCTCCGCAGCGAGGTGGCGGAGGCCATCGCCGAACGCCTGTTCCGCGGCGATGTCCTCGCTCCGCATCCGGCCGGCGGCCAGCCCCTGCCGGAGACCCTCGTTTCGGACCTGCGGCGTGCGGCGATCCTGCGCGCGGAGATCGTGATGGAGACGCTGTCGTGCGTCCGGGCCGCGGCGGGATCGCGGGTCCGCCTCCTCGGGATGATCGAACCCGACCTCCGCTACACGGGATCGGCCATGGCCCTGCCGCCCGACGCGGCATCGGACCTCGACGAGCTCGTGCTCACGCAGTACGGCCGGGACCGGATCGCGCGGGAGGCCGCTTTCGACGCGCTTGGCGCCGTACCCATGACGCGCCGGACGTGGGCGTCCTTCTGGCCGCGGCGTCCCGAGTTTGCCGACTGGGACGAGTTCGCTGCGGCCGTGCGGCATGCGGCCCGGCGGGGTGCTGTCGGGATCCGCATCTACCATGGAGGCCTCCTGCCCGGAGAGACGCTGCGCCGCGCCGTCGAAATCGTGAGGGCGGGCGGAGGCGGATGAGATCATGACCCCGGAGATTCACCGCGCCCAGGGCCGCCACGGCCGACGGGATCCGGTGCCGGGGCTTCTCGCGGGGCTCCTCATCGCGGGATTCATCGTGCTGCTTCGCGAGCGGGCGGAGAATCGGACGGTGCTGGCGGCGGGAGTCGTCCTCGGCTGGATCGGTCTCGCGGCGGTCTGGCTGCTCCGGCATCCCGGGTTCCGCCGCGTCCCGTTCCGGAGGCTCGACAGGATGGACGGGCCCGCGTTCGAGACGTGGGTGGCATCGCGCCTCCTGGCCTCGGGGCTGCGCGTGGAACGACCGGGCCCGGGACGGGACTACGGCGTGGACCTCATCGTGTGCGAGGGAGATCTGCGGATTGCCGTCCAGGCCAAGAGGCGGCGGGGGCGCGTGGGCAACCACGCCATCCAGGAGGTCATCGCCGGCGCCGACTGGCATGGGTGCGGCGCCGGGCTCGTGGTGACACAGTCGTCCTTCACCCGGCCTGCGCGCCTTCAGGCGGAGCGGTCCCGTGTTCCCGTGGTCCTGGCGGACCGCGGTGATCTGCCGGAACTCCGACGCGTCGTGAGGGACGCCTTTCGAGGTCTCGAGGTCCCGGATCCCGCCGGGCGGGCGATCGCCGCGAGCGTACGGCGCACGATGGACGCCGCCTCGGCGAGACGCGGCGGCGGCGCGAGGCCGCGGGCGGAGCGGAGGGCCCGGAGGATCTCCGCGTCCCCGGCGCCGAGGGTCCGGGCACCGCGGACGTGGGAGGAGAGCTGCCGCAGCGCGCCGGATGCGATGAGGGCAGGGACGGCCGCGAGCTCGCGGACGACGGCCGGAACGCCGCCGCGGGAAAGGACCCGCCCGTAGGCGACGCCGAGGGCGAAGTCCAGAAGGTCGGGGTGGAGGCTCCGGAGTTCGGCCAGCACGCGGCGCGCGTGGGGCCCGTAGATCCGGCGGAAGAGGCGGGCGCCGGCCTTCCGCGTTCCCGGCGCGCAGCGCCTCGGAACTCCCGTGCGGAGGTCTCGCCAGACGTGGAACGCGTTGATCGTGCGGGGAACGCCGGCGAAGAGGAGCGCCTGGAGGAGCATCTCGTCGATCTCGGAGGGGCGGGCTTTGGCGGCCAGGGCTTCGGCCAGGCGGCGCCGGAGAAGGGCATCCTCGGCGGCGACGACGGTGGCGGGAAGGACTGCGAGGCGGAGGCGGCGGGCGCTCCCGGGGCCCGGGAACCTCGAGCCGGGGCTCATGAGACGACGAAGCGCCAGGACCCGGCGCCGATCCGGAGGACGGCCGAACGTGCGTCGCGGCGGAGGATCGTGATGCCCGGGGCCCCGGGGACGTCCACGCCGCCCTCCGTGATGAGAGCGCCCTCCGGAGCGGGAAGGGTCAGCGTCACGTCTTCGCCCGGCGGGATACGCAGAGCGAGGACGAAGCCCCGGTCGCCGGTGCGGGTCCAGGCGATCTCGAAGAGGCCGCGGACCGTGCGGACCGAGCCGCGGACGGATGCGGGCGCCTCCGGACCGACCTCCGGCGCGATCTCGACCCGGGCGAAACCGGGGCCGTCGCCGGCGCAGCGGAGGCCGAGGCCGTGCCGGTAGAGCCAGGCGCCGAACGAGCCGAGGGCGAAGTGATTGAACGAGTTCATGGAGGGTGAGGCCGTGTGACCGTCCCACCGTTCCCAGAGGCTCGTCGCGCCTCGGGCGACCATGAATCCCCACGAGGGGAAGGTCGTCTGGCGCAGGAGGCGCCAGGCGAGGTCCGACCGCCCGTGCTCCGAGAGGACGGAGAGGACGTGGGCCGTGCCGAGGAAGCCCGTGGAGAGGTGACCTCCCCGGGACTCGATGTCGCGGACCAGGTGGTCGAGGGCCGGCGCGCGGAGCTCGGGGGGCACGAGATGGCAGGCGAGAGCGAGGGCCTGGCATGTCTGGGTTCCCGGCCCGACGATGCCACGGGCGTCCACGTGGCGGCGTGCGAAGGCGCTGGCGATCGTCGCGTGAAGCGCCCGGTGACGTGCCGCGGCATCCGGGCGCCCGAGACGCTCCGCAGCCCACGCCATGGCCTCGGCATCGGCGGCCCAGAGGGCCGTGGCGAGGAGCTCCTTCGGCGTGCGGGGATCCGTCGCGATCCAGTCTCCATAGTCGTTGTGGCGTCCGTTCTCCCGCAGTGCAGCGGGATTGGCGGCCGCGACGAAGTCCATGAACCGTTCCATGGACGGCCAGGAGTCGAGGAGGACTCGGTGATCCCCGGTGTGGAGGAAGGTCGCGACGGGCACGAGGACGCCGGCGTCCGCCCATCCCGGTGCGCCGTCATCGTCCACGACGATCCGGGGCGACACGTCGGAGAACGCGCCGACATCGCTCTGGGCGTCGCGGACATCCGCGAGCCACTTGTTCGAGAAAGCCGCCATGTCGAGGGCATGGAAGGCGGTGTCCCAGATGACCGCTGCATCCCCCATCCAGCCGAGCCGCTCATCCCGCTGCGGGCAGTCCGTCGGCACGGACATGAGGTTCGACGCGAGAGACTCGAGGAGGTTTCGGAAGAGCGTGTTGAGCAGGGGATCGGAGCATTCGAACGTCCCCGCGGGCGCGACGTCCGAGTGGGCGACGACACCCGTGACGTCGCCGGGCGCCGGGGGTTCGCAAAGCCCTTCGATCTCCGCGAAGCGGAACCCATGGTAGGTGAAGACGGGTTCGAAGGTCCGCGGGGAGCGGCCGTCGCAGATGAAGACGTCCGTGGCGGCGGCGCCGCGGAGGTTCCTGCGGTCGAGTTCCCCGGCCTCTTCGACGGACTCGGCGAACCGGAGGCGAACCCGGACGGATTCCGTTCCTCGGACCCGGAGGCGGACGAAGCCCGCGAAGTTCCGGCCGAAGTCGGCGATGATGCGGCCGTCCTGCGTCTTGTGCATCGCCACCGGCGCGATCGTGCGCGTGGCGCGGATGGGAGGCGCGGATCTCGCGACGGGACGCGGTCGGGGTCCGCCGGGGAGAGTCACCGGCGCGGCGCCGCGGGCGAGAGACTCCGAATCGCCGGGATCGGGATCGAGGCGCGCGTCGCGGACCTCGCCTCCATAGAGGTCGGCGCGGAGGACCCCCGAGGGACTGGCAAGCCAGGCCGCATCGCTCGCGACGACGCTCGATCGACCGTCGCGCTGCGTCACGTGGAGTTCGAGAAGCACCCGCGGGGGCGGCGGGCCGAACGGGAAGCGGAGAGACTCCCAGCCGAGAGGACCGCCGTACCAGCCGTCGCCGAGGAGCACCGCGATGACGTTGCGGCCCCGGCGGAGGGACGATGTCACGTCGAGGGTCTCGTGGACGACGCGGCGGCGGTAGTCGGTGAAGTCTGGCGCGAGGTGCGCGTCCCCGGCCCGCGTGCCGTTGACGAAGATCCGGAAGGCGCCGAGCGCCGTGGCGTAGAGCCGCGCCGAGGCGGGTTCGTCGAGGTCGAAGGTCCGCCAGATCCAGCAGGGCCCGCGGGGTCCCGCAGGGAGGCTCGTGGGGCCCCACGGTGCGTCGCCGGGAGTGCCGACGATGCGGGCCGCCGTCCAGGCGGAGTCATCGCAGCCGGGGAGGACGACCTCGGGTGGCGTGGCGGCCGACGACAGCACGCGGTGGCGTCCGGACGCGATGCGGATCGACCGGCCGTCGTGAAGCCGGATGCGGAGGAGGAAGGCGAGGGCCGCGGGGCCTCCCGAATTCGTGGCGACGATGGCGAGGTGGTTTCGTCCGGCGTCGAGAAGCTCGGGGACGGCGAGGCGGTGGAACGAGCGGAAGCCGATGCCCCGCCCGGCGGGGCGGCCGTTCACGAAGGCCTCGAACTCGTCGTCTGCGGCGACGATGAGCTCGGCCACCGTGACGATGCTGTCCGGGGGAAGTGCGAAGGCAGCCCGGAAGGCGCGGCGGGCCGCGGGCGCGGAGACCCGCGGATCGCCCTCGTCATGCCAGACGAAGCGCACATCGGAGAGATCCGGCGGTTCGTCATCGAGGGGCGGAGCGATCCACGAGGCCGTCCACTCCGAAGGGTCGAGGAAGGCCGTCTCGAAGAACGCCGGTCGGGCGAAGGGCGTGAAACGGCCCTCGTGATCCGCGAGGCGGACGGACCAGAAAACGCGCATCCGGGAGCGGAGCGGAACTCCGGCGTAGGTCGCCGCCGTCGCCGGGCCGGCCGGAACGAGGCCGGTGTCCCAGAGGTCGGCCATGCCCGGGGCCAGGAGCGCCGGCTCCGTGGCGGCGAGGACCTGCCAGCCCGTGGGTCGGGCTCCGCGACGGCCGTCCTGCATCTCGAAGGAGAGGCGCGGCGCCGACGTGCCGATGCCGAGGGGGTTCTCGAGGAACTCGCAGCGGAGGCGCGCGGCGACGGCCGGAGAGGGAACGGAGGTCTCGGCGTTGAGGGCCGTGAGCGCCATGGCAAGGAGGAGGAGCATGCTCCGGCGGTTCCCCGTGGGGCCGCCCGCGTCCGCCGCGGCCGGCGGCGAAGGATGCTCCGGGATCAGCCGGTCGTCAAGCGACCGTGACGGCGGCGGCGAGCCGCTCCGCGGTCGCAAGCTCGGCGGGGCGGAGCGGCTCCTCGCGGAGAGGGGTTCCGGCGACGTCCGCGAAGGCCTCGGCCAGCGCCTGTTCCAGGGCATCTGGGGGCGGCGCCGCGCCGAGCTCCGCCTCGAGCGAGCCGGCGGGAGGGCCGAAGGACGGCGGGCGGAGGACGATGGATCCGTGCTGCAGGAACCGCCCGGCGGATCGCCGCTGGGCAGAGCCGGCGATCTTGCCGCTCTTCCCCACGAGATCCGTCACGGAGGCCCGGGCGAAGCAGAAGAAGGGCAGCTCGGCGCGCCGGCAGGGTGCGGGCGCGCCGGCCGGCGGCGGCGTCAGGCGGGCCCCGACGCGGGCGAGGGCCTCGAGGAGGACGGTGTTGAGACGCCGGTACGATTCCGGCACCGGTCCCCGTACGACCGGGTGATTCCGGAAGGCAGGGGGAAGCGTGAGGCTCCAGGTCACTTCGTCCCCGTGGACGATGGCGCCGCCGCCGGTGAGCCGGCGGACGACGGGGACGCCGGCCCGCCGGGCCGCGGCCGCCTCGGCGGCTTCAGGAGACTGGAAGCAGCCGAGCGAGAGGGACTCGGGGCGCCAGCGATAGAGCCGGAGGGTCGGGACCTCGCCCGCGTGGAAGAGGGCTGCGTCCCGCGCCATGTTCGCGACGGGATCGAGACTGCCGTCGCGGACGAGTCGCCAGACGCCGCTCACGGGACGAACGCGGCTCAGTGCTCCTCGGCCGACTGCCGCTCGACCTCCTTCGCATACGCCTCCGCGGTGAGGAGCCGTTCGAGTTCGGCCGGCTTCTCGAGGCGCACCTTGAGGATCCACCCCTTCCCGAAGGGATCGTTCTTCAGGGGTTCGAGGTCTGCGATGAGATCCTCGTTGCGGTCGATGACCTCGCCGGAGACGGGCGCGATGAGGTCCGAGACGGCTTTCACCGACTCGATCTCGCCGAAAGCCTCGCCGGCGAGGATGTCCACGCCGAGATCGGGGATTTCAATATGGACGAGATCCGAGAGGTGCTCGACGGCGAAGTCCGTGATGCCGATGACCGCCGTGTCCTTCTCCGCGCGGACCCATTCGTGGGTCTTCTGGTATCTGACGTCGGTGGGGCGCATGTCGTGTCTCCGGGGGGCGGGAAACCCGAGGGGCGGGGATCCGCGTGGGCAGCTATGATGTCGCGCCGCGGCGGGAGTAGAAGGGCAGCGGCACCCGCCGCGCCGGGGTGCTGCGGCCGCGGGTCTCGACCTCGAGGGTCGCGGCGGAGGGCAGGTCCGCGGGAAGGAGGGCTGTCGCGATCTGGACGCCGAGGGTCGGGGACAGGGCGCCGGAACAGACCGCGGCCACGGGGCGGCCGTCCGCGAGGACGCCGGAGCCCTGTCTCGGGATCCGCGTGCCCTCGACGATGAGACCGGCGAGGCGCCGGGCCGGCGCGGCGGCCGCGCGCTCGAGGGCCGCCCGGCCCACGAAGTCGCGGTCGAACGTGACGGCGGCAGCGAGCCCCGCCTCGAAGGGATTGACGTCCGGCCCGATCTCGTGTCCGTAAAGAGGCATCCCCGCTTCGAGCCGCAGCGTGTCGCGGGCGCCGAGGCCCGCGGGCACGAGCCCGGCCGCGGCTCCGGCCTCGAGGCAGCGGTCGAAGAAGCTCCCGAGCCCCTCGACCGGGACGAGGAACTCGAAGCCGTCCTCGCCGGTGTATCCCGTGCGCGCGGCGATGATGTCGCCGAAGTCGGATGGGATGCGCGCGAAGGCCCAGGGGGCGATGGCCGACGGGGCTGGTGCGAGGATCGCGTCGGCGATGGCGGCGGACCGGGGCCCCTGGACCGCCAGCATCCCGAGGGACTCGGAGATGTCCGAGATGTCCGCGGAGCCCCCAGGCGCGAGCCCGCGGAGATGATCGAGGACGGCCGGGTGGTTCGAGGCGTTGACGATGAGAAGCCAGGCGCCGTCCTCGCGGTAGACGAGGATGTCGTCGAGGATCCCGCCGTCCTCCCGGAGGATCAGAGCGTAGCGGGCGCGCCCGCCGCGGATGGAAAGGGGGTTGCGGCTGAGCGCGCGCGAGAGGAGAGCCGTGGCGCCGGCGCCGGAGATGCGCAGGCGGCCCATGTGGTGCAGGTCGAAGAGCCCGGCGGCGTGGCGCACGGCGTGATGCTCGGTGCGGATGTCCGAGTAGAGGACAGGCATCGAGTAACCCGCGAAAGGCGTGAAGCGCGCGCCGAGGGCACGATGGCGCGATGCGAGCGGAAGCGTGGCGAGGTTCATGATGGGGGACGTCGATGCGCGATCCGGCGCATGTCCGATGGCGCCGGAAGGGCGCTGGAGATCAGCGATGCTCCTGAAGCCGCCGGAGGATGCTGTCCCAGTCGATGTTCTCGCGCTCGCTCTCGGTGATGGGCGGCAGGTTCCGGAACTTGAGGCACTCGTCCTCGGAGGAGAAGTCCGTTCGGGCGAGAACCGGATCGGCCTCCGGCGCGGAGGCGCGGAGGTCCGGCGGGTCCATGTCGGCGCCGAAATCGAAGGCGGGATCGTCTCCGATCTCCTCCTGCAGGACGACCTTCTCCTTGATGGAATGGGGCAGGCGGGCCGCCTCGAACCTCCGGGGGTTGAGCCTGTGGCAGATGCCGAACTCGCGGAGCGACTCGGTGGCTGCGCCCTCGAACATTCCTGCGATGCCGAGGAGGAGATGGGCCGTGTAGGCGTCCGGGGCGATGACGAGGGCGCGGGCGAGGTGGGCGCGGGCGGCGGCGAGGTCGCTGCGGGCAAGAGCCCGGCGCGCCCTCGCGCAGTGCCAGGGCGCGACGAAGGTCCGGAGGAGAACGCGCTTCATGAACGCCATGGTCCCGGCCGTTCCGCCGGTCCGGCCTCCGTGACTCTTCCGCGCTCCCATGGGAAGCCGGCGCCGGGCGGCGCACAGTTCTTTGCGGGCTCGGCGGTTACGTGTGATCCGGGGTTGCAGGACCGACGGGGGTGATTGTAACCCCCGGGTGGGGGTGGTCAAGACGATTCCAAGGTCCGCCGGGACCGGCCGATAAGGGATCTGGGCGGAACCCGCGTCGAGGAGCGGAGCAGCGAGCGATGGCGATCAGGGGCGATCTGGTAGCCGCGGAGCTCGCGAACGTCTTCCAGATGTTCGCGATGAACCGCAAACGCGGCGTTCTCACGATCCGGAACCGGGATCAGATCCTGGCGTGCCGGCAGCTCT
>CAYQRN010000086.1:0-17604 GCA_964419995.1 uncultured Planctomycetia bacterium | reverse complement strand
GGCCGGTGCCGCGAGATGCCCTCCGTCGCCCCCGGCCCGGAGCCCGCGTCAAGACCGCTCAGGACGGCGCGGAGCACCGGTTCGGAATCGACGAAGAGATCCTGCGCGGCGGACGATCCGCCCGTTGCGATCGCGGCGAGGAGGAGAGCGAGCGAGCGGCATCCCATGGAGTGAACTCCGGGGTCACGCACCCTGCGCGCACGCCGGCGCGGCGCGTCGTCCCATGGATCTTAGCGGCACACCGCGGCAACACCGGGCGACGCGCCGGACAGACCGGCCACGAGGCGGGGCCGCCGTGACCGGGCGGCCCTTCTCACGCATCCTGCGGGTCTGTTAGGACGTTCGATGCTCCACGCGGAACACATGCCCGAACTCTACGCGATCCTCCGGTCGCCCGTGACCCCGTGGGACTGCGGCCCCCTCTGCGCCCCCACGAACGGCGGCCACCCGCTCTGCTGCCAGGGCGAGAAGGTCGTCCCTGTGCTCTACCGCGGCGAGCTCGCGTGGCTCCTCGAGCGGACCGGCCTCTGGAAAACCTGGCGCGTGCGCCGGCCCGAGGACCGTTCGGTGCGGAAGGACCTCCACCGCGACTACCGCCTCGGCGAGTGCCGCGGCGCGCCGTGGTGCGAGCGGGAGCACCGGAGCCTCAACTGCCGGACCTTTCCCTTCGAACCCTACATCGACCATGACGGCATGCTGGCGGGACTCGTGTTCGACACGGCCTTCACGACCCACGCCGGCCGCCCCGCGAGGCACGGACTCACCTGCCCCCTCGGCGAACGGTGGGACTGGATCCTCCCGGCCTACGTCGAGGAGAGCCTCCGCTTCTGGAGGCGCGTCTTCGAGCTCGACCCCTCGGAGTACGAGCACCAGCGCGACCTCTCCCGCGAGCACCGCCGGCGCATGGCGCAGCACGGAGCGCAGGTGCGCGTCCTCCTTCCCGGCGCCGTCGCGGACTACCCCACCTCGCGGCGGGAGCTCGCGCAGCTCAGGAAACGCGGACCCTTTCCGAGGATCGTCCCGCTGCCGTCGCCTTCCGCGTCGCGTCCCGCCGCCCCCTGATGCCAGATTGGGGCGGCTCCCCGCGCATGCGGCGCCCCATGGCCAGGATCCCCGCCCCGACGAGGATCACGATTCCTCCGTAGAGGAACGTCCTGGCCGAGCCGCCGGCAGCGCTCGCAGGCCGTGCCACCGGACCCGCCGCCCGGGCCGGCACCGGCCGATCGCCCCGGAGGCCGGAGATCGGGAAGAGCGCCGTCGTGTCCGGGCGGCCGGTCTCGTGCATCCGGATCCGGCGTTCGTAGAGGGCCTGCTGCTCGTCCCCCGAGAGGATGCGCGGCGGCAGCTTCCGACGGCCCTCGAGGACCGTCCCGGCGCCGATCGGGGGGTTCCCCTCCGCCTCGATGCCCGACACGACGATCTCCGCCGACGGGTAGACGGGCTCGGGACCCGGATCCTCGGGCTCCTGGGCGGGGAGCGCCGGCGCGACGGCCAGGAGGAACAGGATCGGCGGGATGTGCGGGTGTTTCATCATCTCAGTTCTGGGTGCCTGTGATAGCGACTCCGAACTCGACCGGCGGCGCATCGGACTCGAACGACAGGACCGCGAGGGGCGCGAAGGTCTTCGGCAGCAGGAAACCGAAGTTCTCTCCGCCGCCGCAGAGCCTCGCGTCGTGGCTCACCTGGAAGCTCGGCGCGCTGTAGATGATCGACTCGTTCCTCGAGACCATGCAGCCGAAGAACAGGATGCCCACGGCCCCCGTGGAGAGCCGCCCCGCGATGGCGTGATTCGTGTAGATGGCCGCATCGACGCGGTTGATGTTCAGGGTCGAGGCGGACCCGAAGCTCGCGACCGCCGGGGGGTTGCCGCCCCACTGCCCGGAATTGAGGGCCGCGGGAATCGCGAACTCCGAAAGGGTCACCGTCGGGTCGTAGACTCCGTCCCCGTCGATATCCTCGCCGGATCCGGGAATGGGATCGCCGATGTTCATCCCGGCGGGGATCTGCCCGAGCAGCGCGTGCTCGGCCGTGTACCTGTCCACCGTGAACGTCCCGTCCTCCTCGAGGAGATCATCGTCGGCCGTGCCGAGGATGCCGTCCCGGCCGGCCTTCGTGTTGGGGATCCCGTCCTCGCCTGAATCCTCCTTGCTCTTGTTGAGCGAGCTGTTCATCCAGGAGTTGACGCTCGACTGCCACGTACTGCTCGTGTAATTGCCGATGACGACGTGCTCGCGCGCGAAGAGGCCGAGGGCGTCCTTGCCCGTGTTCGACGCGATCCAGGCCTCCGTTCCGGCCTCGGACAGGTCCGCCGGCCGCAGCGGCGACGGCGGATTCAGGTACTGCACGTTCTTCACGATGTAGACGTTGTCGCCCGCGAAAATGGCGCCCTTCCCCGTCACGTAGCCCTCGATGGCCACCGAGCCCCGCACGACGACGGGGCCGTTGAGGACGATGGGATCGGTGGCGGTCCCCTTGAGATAGAGGTGCTGGTGCTCGCCCGCCTCGTCGCCGAGGACGCCGTCGCAGACCTCCACGCCCGCGATGGTGATGTTCGAGCCGTTCGCGATGGCGTTCTGCTCGTACAGCGTCAGGTCGGTGAGATTCGGCATGGGGATCGGATCCTGGAAGTCGTGCTGGTTCACGGGATTCGCGCCCATGCCGTTGAGGCCCGCGGTGCCCACGATGTCCCAGCCCGCGTAGATGCCGCCATCCGTGCCGTCCATGATGCCGTCGCCGTTGTCGTCGAGATAGCCCGACAGGGTGCCCGCGTCCGACTCCGTGTACCGGGGCGATCCGTTCACGGTGGGCGACGTGTTGCCGCAGTCGAACTGCCCGTTGCTCGCCACGCTGCCGTTGGCCGTGATGGACCCGCCGTAGAACCAGCCCCAGTTGTTGATGAAGTAGGCGTAGTCGAAGACGCGAGCCGTGGAGAGCGCCACCTCCGCCACGGCACGGACGGTGCGGCGCTCGGCGCGCGGATCCGTGGCGTCGGGGTACCACCCCGTTGCCGTGACCGTCACGTAGCGCCGGTCATTGCCGGGAACGGCGACGTCGGTGCGGACGCTGTACTCGCCCGTGGGAGCCCCGTCCGACGTGAAATCCTCCCGTGTGTACAGGATCCTGTCGTTCAGCGCGTCGATTCCCGCGAAGGGCGACGTGAGCGTCGCGAGGCGTGTGAAGGCGGCAAGGTCGGCAAGCTGCCGCTCGAGCCCGGCCCGCGCCGCGTACTCGGCCATGAGGCGGCGGCGGTCGCGATGCGCATCGCCGAGGGACCGGGCCGAGATCGAGAGCGAGACGCCGACCAGCGCCGTCGCAATGACCAGGAAGAAGGGGATGACCGAGAGGACGGCGCCTCGCCGTCCCCGGTCGACGGGATCATGGAACCTGTCCATCACGCACTCCTTCACATCCGGGCGGAACCGGTCAGAGTCCCGCGTTGACCGTCGTCGTCAGCGTCCGGCTGAGCGTCCTCGATCCGATGGACCTGCGCCCCCGGAGCGTGAGACTGATACTCGACCCGTTGACGGCCACCTCGAACGGCTTGGCTCCGGCGGCCGTGTCGAGCCAGCCGAAGACATCCGTCGTCGAGATGACCTGTCCGGCGGCGTCGAGGACGCGCCGGACGAGACGGTCGCCGACGACCGCGAACTCGAGACTCCTGTCCTGCTGGCCCTCCGCCCCGAGGATCGGCGTCCCCTGCACGGCATCGAATCCCACGGCCGTCTGGAAGCGAAGCGTGTCCGCGGCCGTACCCTCGCCAGCCACGACAGCGAGACTCGCCGAGGCGGCGCCGAGGGCCGTCCTCGCGACGTCGTGGAGCGTCGACCGGAGAGAGCCCGTGAGCTGGCTCTCGCAGAGCGACGACCGATAGGACTCGGCCGACTGGATCTGCACGACGACACCGCCGCCCAGCACGATGAGCGCCAGGGCGAGCCCGATGACGAGCTCGACGCTCGTGAAACCGTCCTCCCGCGACCGGGCGCGGGCCTTCGAGGATGCCGCATGACTCATCGCTGGGCCCTCAGAGTCGAAAGCCGCACGACGGAGCCTCCCGTGGCGTCCTCCGACACGGCGACGTCGATGGACACGAGCCCCTGCTGGATCTGCGTGACCCGGCAGTCCGCGCGGAATTTCCCCACGAGGATGGACTGCGGCTGATTGAGGAAGCCGAGGAGCTGGACGTAGGGAATGGCCAGCACCTGCTCCATGACCTGTCGCGCCACGTCCTGCCCGCGCGTGATGTCGACGGTGTCCCGGTCGGCTTTCGCGGACGACATGGTCGCCGTCATGACGCCGAGGATCACCGTGGCGAGAAGCCCGAAGGCGATGACCAGCTCGAGGATCGTGAAGCCGCTCTCCGGTGATCGTCGTTCCATAGGCTCTCCGCCGCGCCTATCCGGTTCTTCGGACAAACTCGCGGGCGGCCTGAGCCGCTCCCGCGGCCCGCCCCCCCGGGAACGCCGTCTGCGCCCGCCCCGCGCAAGAACTTGCGTCATTGCGGATTCCCCGGCGGTCGGGCAGTCTCCGGAAACGCGAAAGATGCGGGGACATGGCGCGTTGCTATCTCCCGGAAGTACCCGACATGTCCGTCCTCACGATCCTCGCCCTCGTCGTTCTGGCCCAGGCCGACCGTACCGGCGACCGGCCGGGTTCACGGCCAGCCGCCCAGGAACCACGGACCATCGCCGAGGCCCTGGCGCAGCTCGACCGTCTGACCCGCGAAGGGTGGAAGCGCCGGCGCCCCCCCCACGAAGGCGACGAAGCCGGCCGCGCGGAGGCCCGGCGCTACGTCGAGATGTTCCGCGGCCGCATCGCGCCCGGCCTCGACCGCTACCATTTCGCGCAGATCCTTCTCAGGGCCGGCGACACCGAAGCCGCCCTCGCGGAGCTCGACGCCTACCTCGAGGACGCCTCGAAGCTCGCGGATGCCACGCTTCTCCGCGCGCGCATGCTCGTCGCGCTCGGCCGCATCGACGACGCCCAGACGACTCTCGAGAGCGCGGAGCCCCTGCTCGCCCGCGACAACCGCCTCGGCGCCCGCGCCGCCATGCGGTGGCTCGACGTCGCGCGTGCCAGGGACGGGGCGGACGATGGACGGGCGGATCTCGCCTTCGCCCGCGCCCTCGCCCTCGCCGCGCCGGCGGGCGGGGAGTTTCCGCCCTTCTTCGCGGGACACATCGCGGAGGAGTGGGTCGAGATGCACGTATCCCGCGGCCGCGCCGCCGAAGCGAGAGGGGCCCTCGGCCGGGCCGGCGCCCTTCTGCGGGGTGCCGCGGGAGGCGGAGGGCGCATCGAGGAGATGGAGGACGATCTCGGACGCCTCGCCGGACGGATCGACCTCCTCGACCGGCCTCTCCGGGACGTCGCCGTGGACCGCGTCGTCAACGGCGCCTTCGACGGCTTCGAGGCCCTCCGCGGGCAGGTCGTCCTCGTCGAGGTCTGGGCGCCCTCCTTCCCGCCGTGTCGCGAGGATCTCCAGCAGATCCGCGCCCTGGCCGCGGCTCGCGCGGACCTCCGCGTCCTCCTCATCTCGCGGTGGCATGAGTCGGACCCGGGCGACCGGCGCTGGCGGGGGCGCACGCCCGACCAGGAAGCGCTCGACCTCGGCGCTGCGCTCCGGGCCGAGGCGGTCCCGTGGCCGCTCCTCCTCGTGAAGGGGCGGAGCCGCCTCAACGACCTCGGCCTGCGCACGCTGCCCGCGCGCCTCGTGCTGGACAGGGAGGGCCGGATCCGCCTCCTCTCCAACGGCCGGCGCCTGAACCGGGGATTCGAGGCGGCCCTCGCCGCCATCCTCGCCGAATGAGTCCGGAAGGGCGCCCGACGGGCGCCGGCTTCAGACCGCTCAGCTTCCCCCGAACCCGATCGTGGTCGTCCCGCCCTCGACGATGACGGGAACGTCGCGCCGCCCCGAGCTCGTCTTGAGCATCTCGTCCATGTGGGCGCGGGAGGCCGTCACATCCACGTACCGGACCCGGTACGCGCGGCGCGCATAGTCCTCGCGCGCACGCCGCGTGTAGGGTCAGGTGTCCTTGCCGTAGATCGTGACCTCCGGACCCTGGCTCATGGTTGCGCTTCCGGACGGCGGCGCCCGGGGAACTCCGGTCCGAGTTCCGCCGGGCGGCCGTGCCGCGGACTCAGCGGCCCGCGGCCTCCGCCGCGAGGGGCTTCGAGTTCCGCTTCACGTTCACGAGGCGCTCCTCCTCGGCGAGGATGCGGTCGCGCTCGGCCTGGGCAGCGGTCTTCTCGGCTTCGAGGGCCTTCATCTTCGCCGTATCGCCCTTGGCCTCGGCGCGCGCCATTTCCTCTGCGATGCCCTTGAGCTCCGCCTCGACCTTGTCGAGGCGGTCGAGGAGGGTCCTCTCGGCTTCCACCACCGACTGGAGCGCCGGCGTGAAGTGGAAAGCGTAGGCGCGGTTCATGGCGGCCAGCACGGCCTGAGCGCGCGTCCCTGCGCCGCTGAAGGTCTGGACGGTCCGGCCGTCGGCGGCAAGGACGTGGATCGCCGGCACCGCGGGCACGAACTGCCGCCGCGCCGCCTTGTCGGAGATCTCATCCGAGGAGATGCGGATGCACTGGAAGAACCGCGAGGCCACCCCGATGCGCTCGTCCCCGAAGGCCTTTCCCTCGAACTCCGAAGCCTTCTCGTCTTCCGCGGCATAGAAGTACACGAGGGCAGGCCGGGCGTCCTCGCCGGCCACGGTGACGAGGGCGGAAAGCGGAAGCGGGATGGGGTCGTAGCCGGGGCGCTCCTCCATGGGGAGCTCCCGCCAGATCCACGGAATCTGGAGGCGCGCCATGCTCTCGGTGCTGCGCGTCCCCTTCATGCCCCCGGAGTTGCCACCGCCTGCAGCGGCCCCACCACCGGTGGGGCGGGCCTTCGCCCGTCCGCCTCAGCACTGGGCCGACGCGGCGTTGCCGAGCGCCAGAACGAGCGCCGTGGCCGCCGCGAGGATCGTCGTCGTCCTCGTCATCGAAGTCCTCCTCGTGATCCCGGTGGGGATGCATCGCGGTGAAAGGCCGTCCCCTCGCGGCCCGCGGAACGCCCCGCGTCCCCACCTGGGCCTCGAAGCCCCGAAGCGGGTTCCGCAGGGCGGAGACGGACCGGATCCGGCCGGGAGCATCTTAAGCCCCCTCCGCCATATCGTGCAAGTAACTTCCGCCTCGTCAGTTCAGGTGGAAGCGGGTGAAGACCCCGGGCGGCAGGGGGAAGGGGAAATCCGCCGGCGCCACGAGACGCGACCAGAGTTCCTCGCCGTCCGCGCCGGCGAAGACGTCGCCGGCCGTGGCGGGCAGGACGACCCAGGATCCGGCAGTGATTTCGCCCTCGAGCTGCTTTGGCGACCATCCCGCATAGCCCACGTAGCAGCGAAAGACATCGCCGCCCGGGTCGTCCCCGGCAGCGGCCATAACCCTTTCCAGGACACCGTGATCGGCTCCCCAGAAGACCCCAGGCACGACTTCTCGACACCCCTCGGCGAGGGCGGGATCCCTGTGGAGGAGCCAGAGGCTCGAGGGATTCACCGGCCCCCCGAGTCGTACCCGCGCCGTCCGCCCCGCCCCCCCGGGAACGCCATCGAGGAGATCTCCGAGACGCACGTCGAGGGCGCGGTTGACGACGAGGCCGAAGGCTCCGTCCGCGTCGGAGTGACGCAGGATGAGAACGACGGTGCGGCCGAAGTTCGAGTCGCCAAGACTCGGCATCGCGACAAGGAAGTGACCGTCGAGGCTCGTCCCCATGGTTCGGTTCGGCGTGGAGCATATCAGCGGATCCGCCGCGCGTCATGCCCCCTCCGCGATCCGCCCTCCGTACGGGGCGGGTTCGATCAGGCCCGCTCCACCTCCACCCGCGCATCGTTGAAGGCCGCGGCCCCCCCCGCATCGGCCACACCCGCCGGCACGAGGGCGGTCGCCGTCCACCTGTTGCGGCTGGCGCGCCGCCAGGCCCCCTTCGGGAGGACCGCCACTCCCCGCCGAACCCTGTCGTCGACGACGAGGGGCACGACGACCTCGCCAAGCCCGTTCCACACCCGGACGACAACTCCCTCCTCGAGGCCCCTCGCCGCAGCGTCCTCCGGGCACATGGAGAGCCGGAGTTCCGCAAGCCCGTACTCCCCCATGGTCGAGTTGATCGTGCCGCCCGTCGCCGGGCTCAGGAGGACGAGGGGGAACCGCGCATCTCCCGGAGCCGGCGCGAAGCGCGGAAAGCCGGGGCCGATCTCCTCGACGAGACCCTCCGGCCAGAGATCCACGCGGCCGTCGGACGTGAATGCGCGGACGTTCTCGAACTGGACCGGACGCCCGTCGCCGTCGCCGAAGCGCGCCACGTGAGCGCCGGTCGCCGCGAGGTTCCTCGCCGCGGCTGCGGAATCGGGCAGCGACGCCGCCACCCTCGCCCCGAGCGCCGCCGGATCGGGGTCGAAGGCCGGGCCCGCCATGCCGAGCCGCCGCGCGAGCGCCGCGAAGACCTCGTGGTTCGGACGAGCCTCCCCCCGCGGCGGCACCGCCGGCCGCAGGGTCTGGAGGCGAAAGGTCCCGTAGCTCCGGTGGATCTCGCTCTGCTCGAGGAACGTCGTCGCCGGAAGGACGATGTCGGCGTACGCTGCCGTGTCCGTAAGGACCTGGTCGAAGACGACGGTGAAGAGATCCTCCCGGAGGAGCCCGCGCTCCACGCCGCGCTGATCCGGCGTCGAGGCCATGGGGTTGGCGTCGTAGACGAACAACGCCGACACGGGATCCGCCGCGCCGGGTGCGAGGGCCTCCGCGAGAAGGGCCTGATTCACGGCGCGCGGCGGAGGCGAGGGCATGGGAACCAGGGCCAGAGCCTCCGGATCCATCCGGAACGCTCCGGAGTTCGAGAGGAGGAAGCCCCCGCCGCGCCGTCCGAAGCGGCCGGCCAGCGCCGGAAGCGCGAGGATCGCGGCGATGGCGCTGGCGCCGTTGCGGTTGCGCTCAAGCCCCCACCCCACGCGGATCACCGCAGGCTCCGTCCCGGCGTAGAGCCGGGCGAGCCTGCGGATGTCCTCCGCATCGACGCCCGCCTCGCGGGCCGCCATCCCGGCATCCACGGTCCGGGCCCGATCGAGGAAGCGCTCGGCCCCCCGCGCATGGGCCCCGAGGAATGCCCGGTCGATGCAGCCCATCCGATCGAGTTCCGCCGCCACGGCCAGCGCCACGAGGACGTCCGTTCCGGGCAGGACCGGGAGGTGCAGATCCGCGCGATCCGCGAGAGGCGTGCGCAGCGGATCCACGACGACGAGGCGCGCGCCCCGCCGCACGGCCTCGCGGATACGCGGCACGAGGTGGATCGACGAGGTCGATGGGTTGGCGCCCCAGAGGATGATGAGGCGGCTCTCCGGGAAGTCCTCGAAAGCCACGCCCGGCATGCGCCCGTACATCTCCGCGGCGACCCGCGTCGCCGCGGCAGCGCAGAGCGTCCGGAGGCAGCGGGCCGCGCCCAGCGTGCGCCAGAAGGCCTCGTCCACCGTGCCCTGGGCGAAGAGACCGTTGCTCCCGCCGTACATGTACGGGAGGATCGCGCCGCCGCCACGGGATGCCCGGATCTCCGCGAATCGACGGGCGATCGTATCGAGCGCCTCGTCCCAGGAGATCGGCTCGAATCGCCCCTCGCCCTTCCGGCCCGTGCGCCGCGCCGGCCGCAGGATGCGCTCGGGGCTGTCCACCCGCCGCGCGAAGCGGCCCACCTTGGCGCAGATGAAGCCCGCGGTCACCGGATTCGCATCCGACGCGCGGATGGCCGCGATCTCCGCCCCTCCCCGGACCTCCACCTCGAGGCTGCACGAGTCGGGACAGTCCATGGGACAGGCGGTCCGGACGAGAGCCGCGGAGTCTCCGGGGCCGCCCGACTCCGCGTCGCGGTGATGTGGCACGGTCATGGCCGACATCCTCCGTCGGACCCCGCCGCCCGACAAGAAGAGCGATCAGCGCGGGCCGGGCCCGACGACGCGGACCAGACGGACTCCCGCGCGGACGGCGCGCTGCCGCCGCGTGACCCGCGCGGCATCCGGCGACGGGTCCCCGCCGGAACCGCCGCACGCCACGTACCCGGACCTGCCGAGCGCCCACTCCGCCACGCCGGACGCCATGCCCGTCGCGCCGCACGGGGAGACGTCTCCGGCGCCGGAACGGGGCAGATCGCCCGTCGGGAAGGGGCGGCCATCGACGCCGCGGGCGGCCTTCTCCCACTCCGCGGTGGAGGGAAGCCGCACGCGGAACCCCGGGTGCCCGATCGCGTGATCGACATGAGCGGCATAGGCCTCCGCGGCCGCGGCGGACACGAGCACCGGCTCCTTTCCCTGTAGACCCGGCAGAGCGGTCCATCGTCCGCCCACGCAGGCGACGGCGGCGCCCTCCCGCCCCGGAACCTCGGGAAGGAGGTCGGGACCGGCGGCCCGTCCCGGCGCGTCGAGGAAGCGGATCCAGTCATCCAGGGTGACTTCGCCTCCGGCAACAGCGAAGGCCGCCGTCTCCCGGAGCTCCGGCGGGCAGAGCTCCGGCATCCCCGGATCGCCGCCGGCGAGCCAGGGGCCGCCCGGAACGAAGAACCAGCGGCCGTCGGGATCCGGAATCCCGCGAGGCACCTCGACAAGGAGCGTCGCCCCGTCTTCGACGCGGACCGCCGCGACCAGCGCGCGGCCGCCGACCCGGATCTCCATCTCGAAGATCCCCGGGGGGAGGTGGAGTTCGAGCCCGCCCGCCGCCACGTGGCGTCGCTCGCGGACGACGCCATGGGCTCCCTCGGAACCCCGGAGGCGAACCGCGCCCTCGCGCCCGGCGAGGTCGATCCGGAGGAGGCCCCGCCCCCCGCCAGCCGGAGCCGCGCCCGCCGCCTCGTGCAGCGACGCAAGGCGCGCGGCCTCGAGGACGTCGCCGTCCTTCCGCGCCTCCCTCTCGAGGACCGCGAGGAACTCCTTGAGCGCGCCCGGAGCGCCGGCCGCTGGCGCCATGCCCGCGGACTCGGCGAGCCGGAGCAGCGTCCGGTCCCGGGCCGACCGGAGCGCGGCTGCGCCGGCTCCCAGGGCCGCTCGAGCCGCGATGACCTCGCGGCCGTCGCCCGCCCCGTCGAGGATCTCGAGGAGAGCCGACCGCAGCCCCCGCACATCGATCAGCGCCTTCTCCCAGGCCGCACGGTGCTCCCGCGCCTCGTCGTGGAGCCGCCGCGCCCGCCGTTCGCGCTCCGCCCTGTCGGACTCGAGCGCCTCTTCCCGGCGTTCCCGGTCGCGGAGACGGCGGCAGGCCTCGAGGCGCAGGTCCGAGTGCAGATCACGGGGCTCCACCGCCAGCGCGCGATCGTAGAGAGGCTCCGCCGACGCCACGTCGCCCTGTTCGAAGGCCCGATCGGCATCGGCGCGGAGTCCCCGGGCCCGCCGTTCCCGCGCCAGCGTCGTTCCCGCGGCCTGGAGGATCATGCCGGCGAGGGACAGCACGGCCAGCAGGGCGAGACCCGCCGCCAGCGGATTGCGCCGCGACCACTTGAGCCCCCGCTCGAGGGCGCCGCTGCGCCGAGCCTCCACGGGCTCGAAGTTCCGCACGCGGGAGAGATCGTGCGCGAGATCGAGCGCCGTGGCGTAGCGGTGACGGCTCTCCTTCTCCATGGCCTTGCGGATCACGGTCTCGAGGTCCGCCGGGATTCCGGGCACGAGGCGCGCGAGGGGCGGCGGATCCCGCTCGAGGATCGCGCGGCGCAGGTTCTCGCCGCGCGAGTACTCGAAGGGACGCCGCAGCGTCAGGGCCTCCCAGAGCGACACGCCGAGCGAGTACACGTCGGTGCGCCGGTCCACGGCTCCGGGCTCGGCGCGGAGTTGCTCGGGGCTCATGTAGTGGATGGTCCCCATGGGCGCCTGCTCCCGCGTGATCCCGTCGTGGGTGTCGTCCTGGGCCAGGCCGAAGTCGAGGAGCCAGGGCTCGCCGGAGGCGTCGATGAGGATGTTCTCGGGCTTGACATCGCGGTGGACGATGCCGTGCTCGTGAGCATGGTGCAGGGCCTGCGCGACCTTCTCGAAGATGTGGAGGATCTTCGAAAGCCGGAGGGACTCGACGCGCGGCGCGCGGCGGGAGGGGCGCACCTGCGCCCGGACCGCGCGCCCGGGAAAGGGTCGATCCGCGTCGGACGGGGCCTCGTCGCAGGGCTCCCCCGCCGTGTCCACCCGGATCGTGACTTCCCGGTCGCCCAGGGCCGCGCCCCGCTCGCGCGCAACGTATTCGCCGAGCGTGTCGCCGGCGACCCACTTCATCGCGATGTAGTGGAGCCCGTCCTCCTCGCCGAAGGCGTGGACAGGCACGATGTTCGGATGGTCGAGTCGCGAGATCGCCTCGGCCTCGCGCCGGAACCGGATCCGGCGGGCCGGGTCGGCGCCGAAGGCGGGAGGCAGGACCTTGAGAGCGACGTGACGCCCGAGCGAGAGCTGCTCCGCGAGGTAGACGACCCCCATGCCGCCGCGACCCAGTTCGCGGAGGATACGGAAGCCGGCGATGACGCCTGTCACGCTGGTCTGCTGCACCGCACTGCCCGGTTCGGGGGACGCCACCTTCCTCTATCGGCGGGCGGCCGATGCGGATGGAGCGGAGACCGGCGCCACGGGTAGAATGCCGCACCCGGAGACTCCCATGCCCCGATTCACGCTCGCCGCCATCCTCGCGCTCGCCGCCCTCCTCGCGGTCCCCTCCGCCGCACAGCGCATCCGGCGGCCCCCGCCCGCCCCCGAGGCTCTCCGCGCCGGGCTCGAGATCCCCTGGCTCCACGACCTGCCCGCAGCCCTGCAGGCGGCGGCGACGGCGGGACGCCGGATTCTCTGGTACGTGCCGACGGTGCCGGGTTCCACCATGGACCGCCGCCCCGAGATCGACATGTACATGATGGCCGGTCCCTTCTCGTCGCCGGATGTCGTCGCGCTGATCCGGCGCCGCTACATCGCCCTGAAGGCCGTGCCCGATGCCGCCGCCGCGGCGAGGTACGACCTCCGCCCCCTCGCGTTCATCGAACCCGGACTCCTCGTCCTCGAGACCGGCGGAGACGCGGCAGCCCGGGTGGATCGCATCTCGACGCTCCACGCGGACTGGTTCCTCGCCTGGCTGCACCGGCACGGCGGCGACGTGGCCCCCGGCGATCCGGAGACGCTCCTCGAGTGCGGGGACGCCGATGCCGCGCTCCGCGCCTTCGACGCGCTCCCCGACGCGGACCGCGAATCGCACCGGGGCCTCGCCCTCCGGGGTCGCATCCTCCACCGGCGGGGCGACCTCGCGGAAGCCGCCGCCTGCCTCCGCCGCGCCGGGAGCGAACCCGGAGTCCGCATCGACCTCGCGAGGGTCCTCATGGCCGCGGGGGACATGGCGGGCGCGAGCTCCGCGCTCGCGGAAGCCTGCGCCGCCGGCGGCCCCCGGAGGGACGAGGCCGAGTACCTCCTCGGCGCCGTCGAATGGTCGACACGGCGGGATCGCGAGGCCCTCGATCGCTGGAAACGCCTGGTCCGTGAGCGGCCCGATGCGCGCTTCACCCCCAAGGCCGCCGCGGAAGCCGGCCGCCACGGCCCCTTCTCGCGGGGATTCGAGGAGTACGTCGCTCTCCCGCGGGGCGCCGCCCTGCCGGAGCCCGAGGGCACGCGGCGCCCCCTCGCCGAGGACGACGCGGCGGACGCGATCCGCCGCTCCATCGAGTTCCTGCTGAGGCAGCAGCGCGCCACCGGCGTCTTCGACGACTCGGCCTACGACTTCGGCGGCGCGGACAGCCTTCCGAACGTCCATATGGCCGTCACGGCCATCGCCGCCCGCGCACTCCTCCGCCACGCGGCGACCGATCGCGGGGCCGTGGAGGCGGCCCTCGACCTCGCTTTCCGCTTCGTCCTCGACGACAGCCACATCGCCCGGGACGACAAGGACGAGATCGCATGGGCCCACATCTACCGTCTCGTCTTCCTCGCGGACGTCGCGCGGATGGACACGGCCCGCCGCGACCGCGCCCTCGCGGCGATGAACACCATCGCCCGGGCTCTCGAGGATCTCCAGCTCCCGACGGGCGGCTGGTTCCACGAGTATCCGAACCCCTTCGTGACGGCGTCGGCCATCGTCGCCCTCAAGGAGGCCGAGAGCGCGGGGGGCGAAGGTCCGCCGCCGCATTCTCGACCGCGGCGTCGCGGCCCTCCGGAAGGTCCGCTCCCCGGAAGGTCTCTATCCCTACGGGTTCTCGACACCGCCCGCCGCCGCCGAGGCCATCCCGACTGCGGGCCGCAACCCTCTCTGCGAGCTCGCTCTCTTCCGCGCGTCGGACCTCCCGGCCGCCGACCTCGCCCGCGCGGTCGATCTGTCCGTCCGCCACCACGCGCACTTCGAGAGCGTGCGCAAGTACGACAACCACGCTCCGCCGTACGGCATCGGCGGGTTCTTCTTCTGGTACGACATGCAGGCGCGCGCCGACGCCGCCAGGGCCCTGCGCGACGACGGCGAGCGTGCCGGACGCCTGCGGGAGGTTCGCGCCCTCGTCCTCTCCATCGCCGAGATCGACCGGACGTGGGTGGACTCCCACGAGCTCGGCCGGGTCTACGGAACCGCCTCGGCCCTCAACGTCCTCGCCGATACGGCCGCCGCGCTGGAGTAGCCCCGGACGGGCCGGCGGCCGGCGCGTGCCGGCGGCCCCCGAGGGCATCGAAGGCAAGAAGGCCCGCGCCGAGGGAGCCCGCTCGATTGCCGAGGCGGGCCCGGACGATGGGAGTGCGCCGGGCACCCCCCATCGCCTGGGCCGAGAAGGCCGCGCGGACGAGATCGAGATAGAAGCGGCCCGCATCTGCGACGCCGCCGCCCACGACGATGACGTCGGGATCGAGGAAGTTGGCCACGTTCGCAAGGCCGAGCCCCAGCGCCTCCGCCGCACTCCGCACGGCCCGGAGGGCGCGGCGCTCCCCCGCCCGCGCGCGGAGGAAGATCTCCCGCGCGCCGCCGGCGGGCGCGCCGCCCCGACCACCCGCGGCATAGGTCGCGACCATGGCCGTGGCCGACGCGTAGAGCTCGAGGCACCCGCGACCACCATGACCGCAGGGGAGTCCGCCGGCCACGAAGACCGTGTGGCCAAGCTCGCCGCCGACGCCGTGGGCGCCGTTGACGATGCGCCCGTCCATGACGATCCCGGCGCCGATCCCCGTCCCAACCGTGACGCCGACGACGACGCGACGGCCCGAGCCGGCCCCGATGCGCGCCTCCGCGAACGCCATGAGATTCGCATCGTTCTCCACCACGGCCGGCACTCCGGCGAGGGACGTCAAGAACGACGAGAGGCGCATGCGTCCCATGCCGGGGAGGTTCGGCGACGGCGTCTTCAGACTCCCGGTGACGGGATCGACGATCCCGGGCGTGCCGAGCCCGGCAGCCACGGGGCGAAGATTCCGCTCGTGCGCCGCCTCGCGCATCCGCGCGATGGCCTCGCGGAAAACGGTCTCGATGCGCAACCGCCCTCCCGCGCGCCCCGTCTCGAGGGATCCTTCGGCGTGGAGATGGTGCGCCGAATCGACGAGAGCGAACTTGAGGCTCGTTCCGCCGAGATCCATCGCCATGACGCCGTGCTGCATCGTCCGTGTCCCCTTCTGCTGCAACAGGATATGGAATCCGCACGTCGATTCACGCCGCAGCGCCGAATGACACCCGGCGACGGCGCTCCGGAAGACGTCCGCGGCTCCGCTCCGCGGGAACGGCCGATGCCTCGGGATCCTGAGGAATCTCGCTTTTCGATCTTGACACGGGTGAGCCGGGCCAAGTACATTGTAGGCGTTGCAGGCAAGACCGGCGTCACGCCGGATCCGAGGCGCTCCGCGGCAGGCTTCGAGGCGACAGGTCGCAGAAGTTCGTCGGCGGGACGCGGGATAGCCAAGTCAGCGGGCCCAGGGAGGCCCAGAACGTTCAGACACAAGCGAGCCCGAGGAGATGGGCGACGCCCGACTCCGCGGGAAACGCGACGGTGAACCTGCTGGCGACAGGCAACCGGCGCGCGCAAGGATGACGGACAACGACCTCTGCTTCAGGTTGCATCGCCCGATGCGTAAAAATTCCATTTATACTCTCCCCCAAACGCCTGAAACCCCCTGAAGCAGAGGTTCTTTTTCTCCGGTCCGTTTGCTGATTCCCATCCCTCCCCCGGTATTCCGGTCCTTCAGGTCTTGCCGACCCATGCGCACCAGTGACGGCGAGCGCTCTCCTCGACGCTGAATGACCCGGCTCGACCGCGCCCGAGCCGCGCCCGATCGGCCCGGATCTCCGGATTTCTGATGACCGCGCGGAGTTGCTCCGCCAGCCCCTCGGCGTCGCCAGGGTCGAAGTAGAGCGCCGCGTCGCCACCGGCTTCGGGCAGCCCTCCGGATCGGCACGCGATGACGGGCGTCCCCGCGGCCATGGCTTCGAGGACGGGCAGTCCGAAACCCTCGTGGGGGGACGGCGCGATGAGGACCGACGCGCCGTGGAGAAACCCCGGCAGGATCTCCCGCGGCACGAAACCCGGGAACCGGATGCGTCCGGCCGCCGGGAAGCCGCCAAGCTCCCGCCGCACACCCCGCGGGCCGAGGACGGACGCGCCGACCCACACGACTCCGATGCCCGCCGGGCCCCGGGCGTCGAGAATCTCGAGGGCCCGCGCGATCACCGGCAGATCGCGGCGGCGACGGACCGTGCCCACGACGGCGGCCCAGGGTCCGGCGGGAAGATCGAGAAGGCGGCGAGCTTCAGCCGCGGCGTCTGCCGTGGCTCCCCCCGCGAAGAACCCCGGATCCACGCCCGGCGTGGCGACGCGGGTGCGGCCCGCCGCCGCGGGAAACCGCGCGAGCAGCGCCGCACGGGTCGCTTCCGAGACGCACACGAGGACGTCGGCCCGGGACGCGGCCTGACGGATCGCGCGGCGCGACAGCGCGCTCCGGAGCCCCGACCCGCCCTCCGGCGCAGTGAAGGCCCCGAGATCGTGGATCGTCGCGACGCTCCTCGCGGGGGACGCGTACGCCGCGGCGGCGACCGGCGACACGAGGATGTCCGCGCCGGCGGCGCGGGCGATGCGCGGAAGGACGAGGCGCCGGAAGAGCGGCCGCGGGAGGAGCGAATGCGCGTCCACCCGGCGCACGCGCTCCGAGGCGCGGATCTCCGGCGGCAGCCGCCGCCGCGCGACGAAGACGAAGCGGCCCTCCGGAACGGCCCGGGGAAGCGCCAGCGCCAGGTCCACGGCCGTCCGCTCGACGCCCGTCCAGGGAACGATCTCGAGGCAGCTGAGATCGAGGAGGACGACGGCCTCCCGCACGGCTCAGTCCCCCTGGATGAGCAGCCGGGCCACGTCGGCCGCGGCGGAAAGATCCGCGAGGACCCTGGTGGCCTCCGTCGCCCGCAGGCGGTCCTCCGGCGCCCCTCCCGTGGCCACCGCCAGGGTGCGGAGACCGGCGGCCCGCCCCGCATCCACGTCGGCAGGCGTATCCCCGATGAGCCAGGCCGAAGCCCGATCGATGGCGGCGAGGAGCGCTGCCCGGTCCATCGCCAGCCGCGCGAGCACCGGGCGATCCGCGTGGTCGTCGCCGAAGGCGCCGACGCGGAAGATCCCGGGATCGATGGCGGCGGCGCGGAGCTTGAGCT